>JAHELE010000190.1 GCA_024644345.1 Actinomycetes bacterium
CTGGTGTCCAACCCCAGCCACCTCGAGGCGGTCAGCCCCGTCCTCGAAGGATTCGTCAGGGGCAAGCAGGACCTTCTGGGGCTGGGCGAGTCGGGTTTCACCGTGCTCCCCGTCCTCATGCACGGCGACGCAGCCTTTGCCGGCCAAGGTGTCGTCGCTGAGACGCTCGAGCTGTCGCAGCTGCGCGGCTACCGCACCGGCGGCACCGTGCACGTCGTCGTCAACAACCAGGTGGGATTCACCACCGCACCCGCGGCCGCACGTTCCAGCGTCTACGCCACGGACGTGGCGCGCGCAGTGCAGGCGCCGATCTTCCACGTCAACGGCGACGACCCGGAAGCCGTCGTCAGAGTGGCACGGGAGGCGTTCGAGTTCCGCCAGGCCTTCAAGAAGGACGTCGTCATCGACCTGGTCTGCTACCGCCGACGTGGCCACAACGAGGCGGATGACCCGTCGCTGACCCAACCGCTGATGTACAACCTGATCGACGCCAAGCGCTCCACCCGAAAGATCTACACCGAGGCGCTCATCGGACGCGGTGACATCACGGTGGAAGAGGCCGAGGGTGCTCTGCGCGACTACCAGGAACAGCTCGAGAAGGTCTTCCGCGAGACGCGTGAGGCCGCCGAGAGCCCGGATGAGACCGCCGAGCCCGTCACGGAGGTCGAGCAGCGGGGCGAAGTCACCCTCGCGCCCCAGACCCCCGAGCGCGACGTCGTCACCGCCGTGTCACTGGAGACGGTCGAGCGTGTGGTCCAGACTCAGCTGCGGCTTCCCGATGGCTTCACCGTGCACCCCAGGCTTGCCCCTCAGCTTCAGCGCCGGGCGACGATGGTCCAGGACGACACCATTGACTGGGCCATGGGCGAGACGCTGGCCATCGGATCCCTGCTCACCGACGGAATCTCGGTGCGGCTGGCCGGCCAGGACTCGCGTCGCGGCACCTTTGGACAGCGCCACATGGTGATCATCGACCGCGAGACCGGGTGGGCCTACAAGCCACTCAAGCGGTGCTACGAGAAGGGCTCCAAGCTCTACGTGTACGACTCCCCCCTGTCGGAGTTCGCCTCCATGGGGTTCGAGTACGGCTACAGCATCGCTCGCCCCGATGCGCTCGTGATGTGGGAAGCGCAGTTCGGCGACTTTGCCAACGGTGCCCAGACGATCATCGACGAGTTCATGGCCCCCGGCGAACAGAAGTGGGGACAGCAGTCGGGGCTGGTGCTGCTTCTGCCGCACGGTCACGAGGGGCAGGGGCCGGACCACTCTTCAGCCCGGATTGAGCGGTTCCTGCAGCTGTGCGCCCAGGACAACATGACGATCGCCAACCTGACGACGCCCGCCAACTACTTCCACCTGCTCCGTTGGCAGGGCCTTTCACCGGTCCGGCGTCCTCTGGTTGTCTTCACTCCGAAGTCGATGCTGCGGCTCAAAGCGAGTGCCTCGGCCGCCTCCGACTTCACGTCCGGCCACTTCAACCCGGTCTTTCCCGATGACACCGTCGAGGCCGACGGCGTCCGCCGCGTGCTGCTCTGCAGCGGCAAGGTCTACTACGACCTGCTCAAGCACCGAGAGGCGAGTGGCCAGACCGATACCGCGATCGTCCGTGTGGAGCGGCTCTACCCGCTGCCGACCAACGAGACCTTCCGGGCGATCGCCAAGTACGGCCACGCCGAGCTCCGCTGGGTGCAGGAGGAGCCGGCCAACCAGGGGGCCTGGCCGTTCATGGGGCTGGCTCTCACCGAAGCCCTGGGCCAGGCCATCCGCCCGATCTCCCGACCGGCCAGCTCCTCGCCGGCCACCGGATCGGCGCACGCCCATGAGCGCGAACAGCGCGAGCTGGTCGAACGCGCCTTCTCCGCGTCCTAGAGCCGCCTGTGTACTTCACCGACCGAGGAATCGAAGAGCTCGTCGCCAGACGCGGTGGCGAGCAGGTCTCCTTGGCCTGGCTCGCCGAACAGCTCCAGGTCTTCGTCGACCTGAACCCCGACTTCGAGGTGCCGGTGGAGCGTCTGGCCACCTGGTTGGCGCGCGCCGACGACGAGGAGTGACGTCGACAGACCTGTGGCCATGAGGCAATTTGGCGGGCGATTCTCCGGCCCGATAGACTAGAGACCGAAGAATCGCCGTCTGATGGCGCCCAAACTCGCCGATTCTCCGTCCACCCCCGAGGAGTCATCGTGTCCGTTGTCCGCCCCGCATCCGTCCGCATCCTCGTCGACGAGGCTCACCAGCAGGCGTGGTCCATCCGGCCGGAGGTTGCCGCGGCGATGCAGCCGGCTCATCCCGGCGACAGCTCGTATGCGAAGGCGGCAGAGCTGCTTCGGCGTCGCGACTTCATCGTCGAGCCGCTGGTCGACGGACGACTTACCTCCGAGGTCCTCGCCGGGATATCTGTCCTGGTTCTCCCCCACGCCAGCGACCCCAAGTTCGAAGCCACGACCGGAGTCGGCCGCGCCAGGTACGACGACGCCGAGATCGCCGCTATCCACGCGTTCGTCGAAGCGGGAGGCGGATTGGTGATCCTCGCCGAGTCCGAGCAGGACAAGTACGACAGCAACCTGGCTCAGATCGCGGCTGGATTCGGCGTCACTGTCGAGCACAGCACCGTTCAGGACTACCAGAAGCACCACCAGGCACCGAGCTGGATCTCGTCCCAGCTGAACCCCGGCCATCCTGTGCTGTCCGACGTCGACGAACTTGTCTTCTACCGTGCCGGATCACTCTCGCCCGATGCGAACGCCAGCGTTCTGGCTCGGTCGAGCGCGACCGCAGCCCCTGCGTCCGCCCCACTACTGGCGGTTACGACCTCAGGCAACGGACGTGTCGTCGTGGCCGCCGACTCCGACCTGTTCGGCGACGACTGCATCGACTCCTTCGACCACGCCCAGCTCTGGACGAACCTGGTCTATTGGACGGCGCTGCCCACCTTCGAGTCACAGGTCGACCGCCCCGCTTCGGCGGCAGCCAACGACTCCCACTGGATCGAGCTGAAGGCAGCCACTGAAGAGCTCCGCGGCCTG
>JAHELE010000077.1 GCA_024644345.1 Actinomycetes bacterium
CTCGCGGTACCTGCCATACGCAATCGTCTTCGGTGAGGCCGAGCGGTGGGCCAAGGTCTTCGCCACACTCGCGGCAGCCGGTGGGAGCGCCACCACCATGCCCGCGGTGGCCTGGTACACCAGCCCCCACGCCTTCAGCTACGGCGATTTCGGGAACTCGGTGAATGCCTTCTCGGTGAACGCGTCAGGGTCGATCTCGGCGGCTGCGGCCAGCTCCTCCGGTGGCGGTGGATTCTCCGGTGGGGGATTCGGTGGAGGTGGTGGCGGGGGCTGGTAGGTCGCTCACCTAGTCATTGGCGATGTCAGCAGATCCACCGTCGTCCTCTCCTGCGGGTGGAAGATGACCGGGCGCAGCTCCCCCGTTTGTTGAATCGGAGGAACGGGGGGAAGCCGGGTCAGCGGCCGGGCTGGTCGTCGGGGAACCGAGGCTCACCCCTGCCAGGCCACCCACGGCGCCGGCGAGCAGGGCACCGGCCGTGAGACTCACCGCAAGCTGCCATCGGGTGCGGCGAGTGTTGTCTGTGCCCCCTGCCACGGGCAGCGCCGTCGCTTCTGGCGCGAAGGGCCCTGCGTACTCGGCCGGACGATGGGGATTGTTGGGGGTCCAGTCCAGCGGGTCCACGTTCCGGTTCTCAGTCATGTGCTCACCGTGGCCGTGGAATCTGTGGAACGGCCTTGTAGTCGCTGAGATCTTCCTGTGAAGATCTCAGGCTTCCGGCGCCGACGAGCGGGGCAGCTCGACTCGTACCTCGGTTCCATCGGTCTGGCTCATCAGCTCCACCTTTCCATCGAGCGCTTCGACCACGGCCGAGACGATCGACAAGCCGAGGCCGCTTCCACCCGATGCCCGATTGCGTGACTCGTCGGCTCGGGAGAACCGCTCAAAGGCATGGCGCTGGAACTCGGCATCGATACCAGGACCTTCATCGGCGACGATCAGCGAAACAGTGGTCGCCTCGGGCACGATGGAGGCCCGGATCGCAGTCCCAACCGGCGTGTGTTGGACGGCGTTCGCCAGCAGGTTCGTCAGAACCTGACGGAGCCTCCCCTCGTCACCGACGACGAAGACTGGTTCGTCGGGGAGGTCAACGGTGATCGGGTGATCCGGCGCGGACACGGCGATATCGCTCGCAGCTTCCGCGGTGAGCAGAGAGAGATCGACCGGTTCATGAAGCAGTGGTCGTCCCTGATCGAGCCGCGCGAGCAGGAGAAGGTCGTCGACAAGGGTCCCCATCCGGTTCGCCTCTGACTCGATGCGGCTCATTGCGTTCTGCCGTCCGGCGGAGTCGTTGTCGCCACGTCTGTAGAGCTCTGCATACCCCTTGATCGACGTGAGCGGTGTGCGGAGCTCATGGCTGGCGTCGGCGACGAACTGCCTCAGCTGGCGTTCGGTCTCGGCCCGTTCCTCCAACGATGTACCAAGATGCTCCAGCATGTCGTTAAGGGCCACAGCGACATCGCCGATCTCGGTGCCGGGAGCGGCATCAGGGACACGCTCATCGAGGGTAGGAGTGCCCGAGCTCAGGGGGAGGGCTGCAACGTCTCGAGCGGTCTGAGCCACTCGGTCCAGAGGGAGGAGATCCCGACGGATCAGCCAGCCGCCACCGACTGCGACAACGAGGGCAGCCGCGGCCAGGGTCAGCCCTTCGACGATGAGCAGGTGTCCGAGGGTCTCGTTGAGCTGCCCGAGCGGCAGGCCAATCGTCAGGGTGTTGCCGTTGCTGTGAGAGATCGTGACGACACGGTAGGCACCAAGGAGCGGCAGGTCGACCGATGACGGGTGCGAACGTCCTGAGACCAGACCGACGACGTCCTCGTCGCTGATCATCTGACTCCCGTTGGACGCCTGTCCCGCAGCGCCTTGTGGGTCGTCGGAATCCTGGTCGCTGTCCCCAGGGCGTCCGACGAGAACGGCCGGGCGAACGATTCGCCCTGACGCGTCGGTTTCGACGAGCACCGTGCCGTCACGCAGGCCGGTCGGGTCGAACGAGTCGTTCGTCGCCATCCCAGCAGCCGTGCTCTCTAGCTCGCGATCCAGCTGCTGGAGCAGGAAGGAGCGAACGGCGAGGGTCATCGCCAACCCCGCGCCGACCAGGACAACGACGACGAGCACGACCAGGCCGAAGGTGAGCCTGCGGCGCAGTGGCTGGCGACGGCGTTGAGGGGCCTCTGTCGGCGCTATCGAACTCATACGTCCCCCGACTGGTCCGACCGCAACACGTAGCCCACCCCTCTGACGGTATGGATCAGGGGTTCGCGGCCGCGATCGATCTTCTTCCGCAGGTAGCCGATGTAGAGCTCGACAATGTTTGCCTGCCCGCCGAAGTCGTAGTGCCACACCCGATCGAGAATTTGGGCTTTGGACATCACTCGCCGGGTGTTGACCATCAGGAAGCGAAGAAGCTCGAACTCGGTCTTGGTCAGCTCGATCAGCTCGCCGTCTCGACGTACTTCGCGAGAGTCGTCGTCGAGCACGAGGTCGGCGACCTGCAGTAGGTGGTCGCTGGCGCCTCTGGCGATGCCCGCCCGTCGCAAGAGGGCGTTCAGACGAGCAACAACCTCATCGAGGGAGAACGGTTTGGTCACGTAGTCGTCGCCACCGAGCGTCAGACCCTGCACCCGATCCTCGGTGGAGTCACGGGCGGTCAGAAAGAGCACAGGGGTCAGGAACCCCTCCTGTCGGGCACGCTCGAGCACCTCGAAGCCCGACATGTCGGGCAGCATCACGTCGAGCACCACGATGTCCGGCTTGAACGACCGGAACTCGCCGAGTGCCGACTGCCCCCGGTCCGCGGTGTGCACCGACCATCCCTCGTAGGTGAGGACGGTCTTGATCAGGTCGGTGATATGTGGTTCGTCATCCACCACCAGAGCTCGGATGGCCGTCACCGGCCCGCCGGCGGCTGGTTGGGTGGTCACGCCGCAGGTCCCCTCACGCTCGTGCCCGCCCATCGCATGACAGTCATTGGCCCTCACGATCGACGGTACTGCCAATGAGGCGGGTTTCGGCCCCAGCCGACCGACTCACAGCCTATTCACAGGCAGATCTTGGGTGCGGCATAGGTTCAGGAGCCACAGTGAGCCCATGACCATGACGGCCACTCCGCCTGCCGCGCGCCCTTCCCCGGTTCCCGCGGCGTCAGCTCCCCGCCTTCCGGAGCTACGTCGACGTCAGCGTTGGGCGGGTCGACTGGTCGGGTCCGCGGCGTGGCTGGTAGGTCTGGGGCTTGGCGTCACGATTGCGCTTGCCGTCTCTTCGGAGTCGCTCGGCAGTTTGGCCGCGCCCGGCGGACTGGTGACGGCTTTGGGACGGCTGACCGGTCTGGTGGGGACGTACCTCATGCTGGTCTCCTTGCTCCTTGTCGCACGATTCCCCTGGCTCGAACGTGCGGCTGGGCAAGAGCGCTTGGTCCGTTGGCATCGTTGGCTCGGCCCGTGGCCGATCTTCTTGATCCTCGCCCACGCGGTCCTGATCATCGTCGGGTATGCCGCCGCTGCGGCTGGAGGCGTCCTCCCGATGGCGTGGCAGCTGGTGACTGCCTACCCGAATGTGCTTGCAGCGACCGTCGCTCTGGGTCTGCTCATGCTGGCGGGGATCACCTCATGGCGAGTCGCTCGTCGCCGGCTGCGTCACGAGACGTGGTGGACGATCCATCTCTACCTCTACTTGGCGATGGCGCTGGCTCTCGCCCACCAGGTCACTGCAGGTGCCGCTTTCGTCATTTCCCCTGTGGCACGTGCGTGGTGGCTCGGAATGTGGCTCGGGACGGCGGGAGTGGTCCTCGTGTTCCGGTTCGGTCTGCCGCTGTGGCGCTCGGTGCGGCATGGTCTGCGCGTCGTCGAGGTTCGGAGGGAGGGCCCGGGAGCGACCACCGTGATCATGAAGGGATCGCGCCTGGACCAACTCTCGGTACGCGGGGGTCAGTACCTCAACTGGCGCTTCCTCCGCCGGGGTCACATGGTTCACGCGCACCCCTACTCGCTGTCGGCCATGCCGCAGGGCGACTACCTGCGCATCACCGTCAAGGCCCTCGGGGACCACAGTGCCGACGTGGCCCGGCTCAAGCCGGGAACCTGGGTTGCCGTGGAAGGTGCCTATGGGCAGCTCACCCACGAGGTGATCGAACGTGATCGCGTGCTCCTTCTGGCGGGAGGTGTCGGTATCACCCCACTGCGGGCGCTGCTCGAAGACTTGCCGCCGGAGGTGCATCCCGTCGTGATCGTGCGGGCGTCCAAACGCCAGGACGTTCTCTTCCACGACGAGCTCGCCCACCTGGTGAAATCGCGGGGCGGTCGTCTCGAGGTGCTGGTCGGTTCACGCAAGCAGGTTCGTCTGGACTCCAGGAAGCTGCGTGAGCTTGTACCGGATGCAGCAGGTCGAGATGTCTTCATGTGTGGGCCGGAAGGCCTCGTCGACGGTTGGCGTGATGCTCTGGAAGGAGTCGGTGTTCCGATGAGGCACATTCACAGTGAGTCGTTCGGTGGCTAGGGCCGTCGCGCCGGGCGGGTCCGTGCGGCGTCTTGTCCTGTTGGTGGCCGGAACGGTGACAGGTTTGGTCTTGATCCTCAGCTACCGCACGCCGGCCTCGAACGTGACGTCGTTCGGCTCGGCCAGCCAGTCCAGTGGCGTCACCCACTCGTCTTCAGGGAATGGCGGTGGATCCGGGGGTGGTGGTTCGAACTCGTCGAATGCGGCGCCGTCGACGAGGACGGTGACCGGTTCGATGGTGAACACGCAGTTCGGTCCGGTGCAGGTCAAGGTCACCACCAGGGGAAACACCATCACTGATGTGCAGGCGCTCGTGCTGCCGTCCGGAGACTCGCACTCGGCGCAGATCAGCCAGTACGCCGCCCCTCGGCTTCGCCAGCAGGCTCTGTCTGTGCAGTCGGCGGGGATCGATGGGATAGCTGGAGCGTCTTACACGAGTCAGGGATACCGGCAGTCGCTTCAGTCGGCGCTCAGCCAGCTGGGGGCGTGATGGCGTCCGTGCGATGCCAGCACGTCGAGGGCGTGATGGGGACGGCCTTCACAGTAGATGCGATCTTCCCGGACCGGTCGGAGGAGGACGGACTGCGTGTCGTGGTCTCCGCGTGCCGAATCCTGCACGAGGTTGACCGCGTCTTCAGCACCTGGCGGTCGGATTCCCCGGTGTCCAGGCTGCGTCGCGGTGAGCTGCGCGAGGCAGACATGCCAGCGAACGTGGTGCACGTTCTCGAGTCCTGCGCGCTTGCCCGCGACCGAAGCGGCGGCTGGTTCGACCCATGGGCGGCCCCCGGTGGCGTCGACCCGACGGGATACGTCAAGGGGTGGGCCGGTCAGCTGGTCCTGGACGACCTGCGTGCCTCCGGCGCTGAGGCAGGCTTGGTCAATGCAGCCGGTGACGTGGCCGGGTTCGGGGGACCTGAACCCGGGCGCCCCTGGCTGCTCGGGCTCACCGACCCCTTCGACACGACTCGCCTGCTCGGGACTGTCGCCGTGGAGAACTGCTCGCTGGCCGTCTCGGGAACCTACGAACGCGGCGAGCACGTCTACGGCATCGGCGGTGAGCGAGCAGTCGCGGGGGTCGTCTCCGCCGCCGTCCTGGGGCCCGACCTGGGGGTCGCAGACGCCCTGGCGACCGCGCTGGTGGCCGGGGGTCAGGATGCCCTTGGCCACGTCGCGGACGATCTCGAGTACCAGGCGTTGGTGATCTTCAAGGACGGGCGTTGGGTGAGCACGGATGCGTTCCCGCTGCGGGCAACGCCGGCCCCCCGGCACGCTGCAGCGTCCTGATTAGTCATTTAGGTCGACGGCTCGGTACCTGTTCGGGCCGTATTTCCCCTGGTGCCTGCCGCTGGTGATCGCTCCCGCCTAGCGTTCTCACATGACTGAGATGACGCGCCGCACCGCCCTGACCCTCGGCAGCACCGCCGCCCTCACCTTCAGCCTCGGCTTCTGGCAGCAGGCCTTGGCCAAGCCGGCGGTGGTCGGCGATGGCCCCTACGGGCCACTGGGCAGACCTGACCAGAACGGGGTTCGCCTCCCGGCCGGCTTCAAGGCCAGGCTGATCGGGTACTCAGGCGAACGTGTGCCCGGTACGTCGTTTCCCTGGGTGTACGAGCCGGACGGCGCCGCCTGCTTCTCCACGCGTGGAGGCGGGTGGATCTACGCGGCCAACTCTGAGGTGAACGGGACGGGGGGCGGCGCTGCTGCAATCCGGTTCGACGCTGATGGCTCAGTGGTCGACGCCTACCGGATCCTGGCCGGGACGAAGTGGAACTGTTCCGGTGGGGCGACGCCCTGGGGGACGTGGCTGTCCGGAGAGGAGTTCCGCCAAGGCTTTGTGTGGGAGTGCGACCCCACGAAGCCGGGGCAGGGTGTGGCGCGCAAGCTGCTCGGACGCTACGCCCACGAGGCGGCGGTGGTCGATCCGGCAACCGGGTGGGTCTATCTCACCGAGGACGCCGGCAAGGGCAGGCTGTACCGCTTCCGTCCCGACGAGTACGGCGACCTGTCGTCTGGCACCCTCGAAGCCGCGGCGGTCAATGCGGTGGGGACAAAGGTGTCGTGGTCGCAGGTGAGCACCAAGCAGCCCGAGCGCTCGTCCGTCACCTCTGAGTTCAACCGGGGTGAGGGAGCCTTCTTCTCCGACGGCCATGTGTACTTCACGACCACCGGTGATGACCGGGTGTGGGCGGTGAACACGACGACCGACTCCATCGAAATCGTGTACGACGCCGCTGAGCTGGGGGATGCCGCGCCGCTGCGCGACCCCGACTGCATCACCGTGCACCACACCACTGGCGACATCTATGTCGGTGAGGACGAAGATGACCTGCAGCTGGTGCTCCTGGCCGACGGCAGGCGCAAACGAGTGGCGGCGCCGTTCGTGCAGCTCATCGGGCACAGCGGTGGCGAGACCGGTGCGCCGGGACAGGACCCCAACGTTGTGACGTCATCGAGCTGGAAGCCGGCCTCGGAGATCACCGGGCTGGCCTTCAGCCCCGACGGATCTCGTCTCTACATGACCTCACAGCGCGGACTCGACGGAGTCCACGGCATGACCTTCGAGATCACCGGACCGTTCCGGCAGTAGGCCAGGACGGCCCGGTGATCGTCCAGCTCACCAGAGGTGGAACTCGAAGTCGAAGGCTGATCCGGCTTTGTTCCGTGAGTGAAGCACCATGTAGCCCTGTGCGTCCTTGTATGCCCGGGTGCCGCCGGTCACGGCCAGGCGTGAGTCGTTGAGGCTGTCGGGGAATACGCCCTGCACCGTGATGCGGCCGTTGTCGAGCACATTGGTCCAGGTGCACTCCCAGAACTTTCCGGGGTTGGTTCGGTAGCAGAAGCCCTCGTCTCTGCCCACGACCTTTGTGTTCTTTGCGTTGTAGAGCTTGTTGCCGAAGCCCAGTGTGTTTCCGATGACGTCATCCTGGGCCTTCTTGTTGACATAGACGACGACGTCGGTGGTAGCGCGCTCGACGACCGTGAAGACGGTGGCGGAGCGGGCGACCACGGGAATATCAGAGCTCGACTGACGCGCGTTTGCCAGGGTTGCGCCGGTCGCCATGGCAGCCGTCAGCCCCAGAACCATCAAGAGGCGCGGCACCATCTCTCGTCTGATCATCATGAGTTGCTCCTCAGCAGTAGTGACAGCCGCACCCTGCTCCTGAGGACTGCCCGCGTCAATGGCCTTCAAGGGCTCCCCCTCGCCTACCCCAGCCGAGGTCAGCTGACGGGGTCCAAGCGTTCTCGGCGGCGGTGATCTGCCGGAGTCCAGCCGTCGTCGCCCGTAACGCACCCGTAACGTTGCTGCCCGATTGTGGTAGCCGTGAGAAGACTGGCCAATACCGTGGGTGCCCTCGAAGCGCTGGTTCTGGCGGCGGTGGTACTTGTCGACCTGATCTCGCTTGTTCGTGGCGATGCCAACGGCCGCGCGGGGGATGTGGCCCTCGACATCATGCTCGGCGTGACCCTCGGCGTCGGTTGGGTGATCTCTTCTCGGCTGCCTCGCAACCCGATGGGTTGGTTGCTGCTGACCATCTCGGGGTTCTTCCTGCTCGCCGGCGTCATGCTCGTCGCGGGGTATCTGCTGGTCGACCATCTGCCAGGCGTGGCCGCCTGGTGCTTCTGGTACGCCGGGAACTCAGAGCAAGGGTGGGTCTGGCTCCCACCGATCGGACTGCTCTTCACGCAGGTTCCGTTGCGCTTTCCTGACGGTCGGCTCCCGACTCGGGGGTGGCGCTGGTTCTCCACCTTCACAATCGCCAGCATCGTGATCGCGTCCGTGGCAATGGCCACCGCTCCGGGAGAGGTGCACCGGGGTGTGGACAACCCGCTCGCGCTTGATTGGAGTGACCAGGCGGGGGTAGTGGCAGTTGGTGTTCTCGCGGCGGCTCTGCTCGTGAGTTTCGTCGGCAGTGCCGCGTCAGTTGTGGTGCGATACCGGAGGGCTGCTCTGGTCGAGCGCACGCAGATCCGCTGGTTCACCTGGGCGGTCTCCGTGGTGATCGCGTTCTACCTGCTGTCCTTGCTCCCGTTTGCCGGCGAGTCGCTCAACTCCTGGGTCTCCCTCGCCTACGGTCTCATCCCGGCTTCGATCGGGGTGGCAGTCATGCGCTATCACCTGTATGACATCGACCGCTTGGTCAGCCGAACGACGTCCTACGCCATCGTCACGGCACTCCTTCTGCTCCTATACGGCGTTCTCGTCGCCGCGATTTCAAGGCTCCTCCCATCGTCCTCATCCCTCGCAGTCGCCGCGGCAACCCTTGCCGTGGCCGCCGCGTTCCGTCCTTTGCTGTCGCGCGTGCAGATGCGGGTCGACCACCGCTTCAACCGCAGTCAGTATGACGCCAGACTCACGCTCGAGGAGTTCGCGGCGCGGCTCCGCCATGAGGTGGATACCGAGACGGTGGCCGCGGACCTGCTTGGCCACGTGCAGCGCGCTGTACAGCCGTCGTCAGTGGGCGTATGGATCGCAAGGTGACCGTCTACCAGGAGACGAGCTTCCAGACCTCGGGGCGAACCCTCTCTTCGTCAACGGTTCCAAAGGCTGATGCTGCTGCTTTCAGGTGTTCCATGGCCTCCATCTGCCGTCCGGCCTGATGCAGGAGATCTGCCACGTGGTCGTGCAGTGCCGCTGCCCGGTGGAGGTCACCCTGGGCGAGCCCAAGCGCGAGGACCTCCTCGGCCGTGACGAGCGCTTCGTCAATGGCGCCTTGCTGTGCGTACAGCCTCGCAAGGTTGTTGAGGGCCGCCACCTCTAGCTCGGTGTTCCCGGCCGCACGGGCTTGTTCGATGCTGATCAGGAGGTAGCCGATGGCGCCGGTGTAATCGCCCTTGGCGCACGCGATCACCCCCAGAACGTTGTTGGCCTGCGACTGCGAGACGGCATCTCCACTCTCGATGGCAAGCTGCAGTGCCTTCTCACCGATCTGCTGCGCATCTGGGTCACTTTGGCGGTAGGTCACCAACGCCAGGTCGGCGGCGACCTGGGCACGTATGGCCTGTCCGCCATCGGGCTCAAGGAGTTCGGCTGCGCTCTCGAGGTGTGCTCGGGCGACCTCCCAGTCGCCAAGCCGGTCGTGCACCTCAGCAAGCTTGTGCTCGATCACCGCCAGCTGTGTCGGATCATCCTCGGAAATGGCGGCGGCAGCCTTTTCATAGGCCAGAAGGGCATCGTCATACCGTCCAAGCGACGTGAGCGCGTCACCGGTTGCAGCATGGTTTGCGGCTGGATCGTGGCCAAGTGCGAGTGCCGACCGAAGGTGTTCGAGAGCTTCAAGATGTGCGTAGAGAGTCATCGACTGCTGGGCAGCGACCCAGTACCAGTCACGGGCCTCAGGCTCGCGGCCGGCTAGGGCCAAGTGCCGGGCCACGCGACCTGCCGGCACGCCGCTGCCGTCGACCGTTTGGCGTCTGGCGAGGGCGTCGGCCACTCGGCCGTGGAGCAGGCGCAGGCGGGCCAAGCTGATCCGCCGAACGATCAGGTCTCGCAGTGCGTCGTGTGGGAAGTCGTACCCGGAGCGTTCCGCGTCTTCCACAAGAAGGCCACGCGAGACAGCGTCCTCGAGCGACTGGACGGTCTCGATCTCGTCGCGGCCGCTGACCTGTCGGACCAGATCGGGCTCAGCAACTGTTCCGATCACGGCCGCGGCGCTCAGGGTGTGCCGAGTCGGGGGCGGTGCGGCGTCCAACCGGACGCCGAGCAGCTCGTGAAGCTGCCCTTGGGGTGACTCGTCACCCTGTCGGGAGGCCAGCGCGTACTCAGCAACAAGGCGAGGATTGCCTCCCGTTCGACGGAATACCTCGGCTGCGTCCACCCGTTCGGCGTCGAGTTGGTCCAGCGCTTGTCGCGTCTCGTGCGCGTCCCAGGGCTTCAGCGTCACAATCAAGGGGACATCTTCGAGATCGACCCCCTCGAAGGCTTCGCTACGCCAGGTGGCAAGCACCAACACGCCTGGCGGTGGCCGGCGAAGGAGGTAGCCCAACAGGTCCGCCGATGTGGGGTCGAGCCAGTGGGCGTCGTCCACAAGCAGAAGGCCGGGGACCGGTCCGCGCAGTGCGCGACTGACTGCGTCGCGAACCAGGTCGAAGATGTGGACCCGCTCACCGGGCGACTCGACGGCCTGACCTACCGAGACCAAGGACTCACCGACTTCCGGCTCACGCGCCGTGAGCGCCTTCGTGAGGTCGAGGATCGCCGCGTAGGCCAGACCAAGTTCGGCTGCGTGACCGCGCAGTGAGATCGCCGCTCCGCCACGTCTTTCGACAGTGGCGCGAAGGTCCATGGAAAGGGTGGTTCGACCCAGCCCCGCGGCACCGACGAGCAGCGTTCCGGCACCGTCGGGATCGGCCGAACTCCAGGCATTCACCAGCGAACGGGTCTCGGCCGTCCGCCCGATCATCGGCTGAGTTCGGAGTGTCGCGCTGTGTTGCTTTGCCTGTGGCCCAGGTAGCTCCGCAATGACTGGGGAGCTCTTGTGGGCGGCGAGGCGGTTTGCCCGGATGTCGTCGTAGAGCGCGGTCGTCTCCGGAAGCGGCGCCACCCCGAGTTCTCGATCCAGGTTGCGGACGCACTGGCGGTACTGCTTGAGCGCAGAAGGGCGCTCCCCGGTCCAGGCGTAGAGGCTCATGAGCGCGCGGTGCGCTCCTTCGCTGAGCGGGTCGAGGTCGACCCAGCGCCTGGCGGCCG
>JAHELE010000011.1 GCA_024644345.1 Actinomycetes bacterium
TGCTGCAGAACATGACCCGACAACTTTCCTCTCACGTCGCTTTCCAACCGGGGGCTGTTGACCTCATCGACGAGCTGGCCGCTGCGGGCATCCCTATGGCGCTGGTGACCTCGTCGGTCCGTGTCCACGTGGAGGTCGTGCTCGCGCAGCTGCCTGTTCGCCCGTTCCATCACCAGGTCACCGCCGACGACGTGCGCAACCTCAAGCCCCATCCTGAGCCCTATCTCACCGCCATGAAGCTCCTCGGGGTCGATGCGGAGAACACTGTGGTGCTGGAGGACAGCCCGGCGGGCATCTCAGCAGCTGAGTCTGCCGGGTGCCACGTCGTGGCGGTGCCCAGTGTCGTGCCGATTGATCCGGCACCCAGGCGCGCCGTCGTGTCATCACTCACTGAGCTCGACCTGCAGGCACTCAGGGGACTCGTTACTCCGTCGTGATTGCTCGCAGCACATCGAGCTTCGCGGCGCGGCGCGCCGGCCAGAGAGCCGCGAGAGCACCGACCACCATGGCGATCAGCAGATAGACCACCAGCGACCGCCAGGGGATCGTCAGCACGTTGATCCCGAGGTCTGCGACCGTGCGCTGGAGAGCGGTAGCGAACCCGACCCCGAGCACGACGCCGAGCACCGCGCCGAACAGGGCGATGACCACCGACTCCAGGACGATCATCCGCCTGACCTGTCGACGGCTGGTGCCGACCGCCCGGAGCATGCCGATCTCCCGGGTGCGCTCAAGCACCGACAAGTACAGAGTGTTGACGATTCCTAGCACGGCGATGATGACAGCCAGTCCGAGAAGCCCGACGATCACCGCGAGCACCTGGTTGATGCTGCTTTGGATCTGCTCCTTCAGCTCTGCCTGAGACTGGACTTCCACTCCGGGGTAGGCCGCAAGGACGCCTTCGATCCCTGCTCGGAGTGTGTCGAGATCGGCGGAGTCGTCCGCCTTGACGTAGACAAAGGTGTCTCCGATCTTCACGCCCGCATCCTCGAGCCCCTGGTTGGTGATGGCGTACCCGGTGAAGAATCCTGCCGGTTCGTAGATCCCCGCGACCTCAAAGGTCCCTGTGCCGGTGGCGAAGGTCAGGTCGACGGTGTCGCCCACCTGCAGGTTGGCCCCGTCGGCCGTGGTGCGGTCGACCAGGAGGCCGCCATCTTGCAGACCGTCCATTCCACCGGCATCGAAGGTGAAATCCACAACCCGAGAGAGGGTCGCCGGGTCGACGGCGGTGACGAAGGTTCCTGTCGCGTCGCCCTCACCGGTGTCGACCAGCCCTTCGACGAAGGTGCTGCGGGACACCACGGCGACGCCGTCAACCTCGGCAAGGTCATCGGCCACCGCACGCGGGAAGGGCCGCTGCGTCTCGGTGGAGACCACGAACTCAGCCCCGATCACGCGTCCGATCGCGGCGTTGAGAGAGTCCGTCGTGGATGCTGCAAACACCGTCATCGCGCTCACAAGCGCGAGTCCAATCATCAGCGCGGACGCGGTCGCCGCCGAGCGACGTGGCTGGCGTGCGGCATTGTCGACGGCGAGCCGGCCGACTGTCCCTGCCATGCGGGGGAGAGGCCACCCGATACCGCGGGAGACGGGTGCGGCCAGCACGGCACTGAACACGATCACGCCGATGAGAGTCAGGAATACGCCGAGACCGACCAGCTGGGCACCGCTGCCCCCGGCCACAGTTGCTCCAGTGATGAGCACACCGAACCCGACCGCCAGGACGACACCGCCAAGAATCGTCCGCAGTCGAAGGGACCGTTGGGGCAAAGTGGCGTCGTCGCGGAGCGCAGCCACCGGCGGGATGCGCGATGCGCGGATCGCGGGGAAGAGCGCTGCGGCGAGGGTGAAGAGCAGCCCCGGCACCACACCGACGAGGAAGGAGCTGGGTTCGACCGCCAGGGGAGTGCTGCCCAGCTCGAGGCCGAACGACCCGAAGAGCGCTTTGAGCGCAGCGACCACCCCGAATCCCAGGAGGCATCCGAGCGCCGCTCCGACGCTGCCGACGACGAGCGCCTCAGCGAGCACTGACCGGACGACCTGTCCCCGTGTGGCGCCGACCGCCCGCAGGAGGGCGAGCTCTCGGGTGCGCTGTGAGGTGAGCATCGAGAAGGTGTTCCAGATCAGGAACGCACCAACGAAGAGGGCGATGAACCCGAATGCAGCGAGGAAGACATTGAGGAACTGCAGGTCGTCGGTAATGGCGTCGGCCGCGTCGTCCGCGGCCTCCTCACCGGTACGCACCTGGACGTCGGAACCGACAACCGCCCGGATGTCGGTCGCCAGCTGGTCCTGCGACACGCCTTCGGCGGCCACGGCATCGATCTCGGTGAACGCCTCCTCGCCTGCAAGCAACAGGTCCTGGGCGGTGGGTGTGTCGAACGCGGCGATTGTGGCACCGGCGAGGTTGCCACTGGTGCCGAAGCGGAACACACCAACCAAGTCGGCGGTCGTC
The DNA here is from genome assembly GCA_024644345.1 of Actinomycetes bacterium. Taxonomy (GTDB): domain Bacteria; phylum Actinomycetota; class Actinomycetes; order JAHEKZ01; family JAHEKZ01; genus JAHEKZ01. The sequence goes on from JAHELE010000011.1 coordinate 2,456, forward strand.
TCCCCAGTGGGGGTGATGAGTCGGACGGTGTCGCCAACGGCCAGATTGCCCGCCTCGGCGGAGACCGAGTCGATCGCCACCTGCCCAGACGCCTCTGGACCCTCGCCGTCAATCAGCCGGTAGGGGGTGAGGTCAATGTCATCGCTCCAGTTGCTGCCGAACTGCGGCGCCCCGCCCTGGCCGATCGGCTCGTCGTCCGCCCCGATGATCGCCACGCCGTCGGCGAACACCGTGCCCTCCGCCTTGGCGACCCCCGGAACCTCCCGGATTCTGCCGAGCAGATCGGCCGGGAGAGTGACCAGCTCTCCGGCCTGCCCTGAGCCGCCGAACTCAGTGTCAGGGGTGACCACGACGTCGGTAGTCGTCTGCGCGAAGAGATCAGTGAACGTCCGGTTCAGGGTGTCGCTGAAAATGAACGTTCCCACGATGAAGCCGACGCTCAGCGCAATGGCGAGCACGGAGAGGACCAAACGGAGCTTGTGGGCGACCAGGCTCCGCCATGCGGCGCGGAACATGGACTACGACCTCCGGCCCTTTGCCTCGAATCCCTTCATCCGTTCAAGGACGAGGTCGGCCGTGGGATCATCCATGTCGTCGACGATCTGCCCGTCGGCGAGGAAGATGACCCGGTGGGCGTAGGACGCCGCCGTCGGATCGTGGGTGACCATCACCACCGTTTGACCGTGCGAGTCGGCGCTGTCGCGCAAGAATCCGAGGACCTCGGCCCCAGCTCGGGAGTCCAGGTTGCCGGTGGGTTCGTCGGCAAAGATGATCTCGGGTCGGGTGATGAGGGCCCGGGCTGCCGCCACGCGCTGCTGCTGTCCGCCCGACAGCTGACTGGGTTTGCTGCCGAGCCGGTCGCGCAGGCCGACCATGTCGATGATCCGGTCGAGCCACTCGGGATCGGGTTTTCGCCCGGCGATGTCGAGCGGCAACGTGATGTTCTCAAGCGCCGTGAGGGTAGGCACCAGGTTGAAGGCCTGGAAGATGAACCCGACCCGGTCGCGGCGCAGTCGGGTGAGATCGGCGTCCTTGAGAGTGGTGAGGTCGGTGCCGCCGATCGACGCCGTGCCCGACGTGGCCTCATCGAGCCCCGCGCACACATGCATGAGTGTGGACTTGCCTGACCCGCTCGGACCCATGATGGCGGTGAAGCGCCCCTTCGCGAACGAGACAGAGACCCCGTCTAGAGCGCGGACCTCGGCCTCGCCCTCGCCGTAGATCTTGCTGAGGACGTCGGCGCGTGCGGCCGCCGTCGCGATGTCGACGGGCATGGGGGATTCCTCCTGTGGGGGGTTTGTGCAAACCCTAGAGGGTCGGGACAGGGACCGCCGGTGCCTCCGGCAGCGGGGGAGGGGTGCCGCCCCAGGCTGGGCAGATCTGTCGATGGGCGCACCAGTCGCAGAGCCGGCTGGGACTGGGACGCCAGTCGCCACTTTCGGCTGCCTGCCCGATCGCTGCGGCCAGTGCCAGCAGCTTTCGCTCCATGGCGATCAGGTCGTCTTCGTCTGGCTGGTACTGCATCACCTGGCCGTCGCCGAGGTAGATCAGCTGGAGAAGCCGCGGAACCTCGCCCTTCATCCGCCAGAGAGCCAGCGCGTAGAACCGCATCTGGAAGAGGGCCTTCTGCTGGAAGGCTTCGCGTGGTGAGCGCCCTGTCTTGTAGTCGACGACTCGCATCGCCCCGTCGGGAGCCACGTCGAGGCGGTCCACGTAGCCCCGCAGCACGAGCCCGCTCTCGAGCTCGACCGACAGGGCCAGCTCACGATCGGCAGGCTCCAGACGGGTGGGGTCTTCGAGGTCGAAGTACGTAGCCAACAGAGCTTCGGTGCCGTCGAGCCACGAGGCCGCCTGGGTTCCGTCGTCGTCGGCAAAGAATGCACCGAGCTCTTCGTCGTTGGCGAGAACCTGCTGCCACACGGAGGGAACCAGCGCCGTTGCGGCCTCCAGCGACCGGTCACCGCGCGGGAGGTCGTACAGCTGCTCGAGAACGGCGTGCACGACTGTTCCGCGAGTGGCCGCCTCGCTGGGCGGCTCGGGGATCCGATCGACGACGCGAAATCGGTAGAGCAACGGACAGGTCATGAAGTCACCGGCCCTTGACGGGCTGAGCGACGACACCGATGCAGACATGGAGGCAGCGTAGGCGCCAGCACCGACACCCGACCGGGCCCCGTACAGTTCAGAGGTGAGCCAGCCACCCCCACCCGGTCCGCCGACCACGAGCAGTGCCGGCGGTGACCAGCTGTCGGGAATCTCGCTCGGCCGGCTCTTTGGCGTGCCGCTGCGCCTGTCGTCCTCGTGGTTCCTTGGAGCCGCCATCATCGCGTGGGTGTTCGCCCCGGTTGTCGAACGCTGGCTGCTGATCGAGCCCCCGTGGACCTGGGTAGTGGGGGGCTCGTTCGCTGTGCTCCTTGGTCTGTCGGTCCTGGCTCACGAGATGGCACATGCGGTGATGGCGCAACGATTCGGGCTCGACGTGCGGTCGATGACCATCCACCTCATTGGCGGGGTCACGGCGATGGAGGCCGAGACACGCCGTCCGTGGGTGGACTTCACCATCGCGGTCGTCGGCCCGCTCACGTCCCTGGTCGTGGGAGGGGTGGCGTGGCTCGGCTATCTGGCAGCTCCCTCGGGCACCGTCTTCTCGTTCGTCACCTTTCAGCTGATGGCCGCCAACCTGATCGTCGGCGTCCTGAACCTGGTTCCTGCTCTTCCCCTCGATGGCGGACGCCTGCTACGCGACGTGGTGTGGGCCGCATCCGGTCGTGAGTACATCGGAACCCTTGTCGCCGGGTGGACCGGACGTGCCTTCGCCCTGGTGGTGGCCTTCTTCGCGCTGCTGCCGGTGCTGCTGGGGCGGCCCGACGTCGTGTGGCTCGCCTGGGGGCTCCTGCTGGCCGGATTCATCTGGTTCGAGGCGAGCCGATCGCTGAAGGTCGCCGGGATGAGCCGGATCATTGCTCGACTCACCGTCGGTGACTTGCTGCGACCTGTCGTGTTCGTCCCGCACGACACACCGCTGGCGTCGGCTCTCGCTCTCCCGAGGCACAGTGATGCTGCTGTCGTCGTCACCGACGCCCACGGGGCGGTCGCCGGAATCGTCCGCCCCGAGTCTGCGGCGGCAGTACCGGTGGAACGGCAACCATGGGTACCGGTGTCGTCGGTCGCGGCGTCCGCCGGCAGCGGCGATCGACTGACACCACAACTGGGGGGAGTCGAGCTGATCGCCGCGCTCACGTCTCATCCGTCGCCGGTGCACCTGGTCGAGGACGCCGCCGGAACGGTCTACGGCGTGGTCGTCACCGCCGATGTCGAAGAGGCTCTGTCAGCGGGGCGACGGAGGAGTGCGCTGTGACCGGTTCCGGATCGGGGTCCCCGGTAGGCAGTCCGTTCCGGCCGGGGGAGCGCGTTCAGCTGAGTGACACCAAGGGGAAACTGCACACCGTCACTCTGGAGCCGGGCAAGCAGTTCCACACCCACAAGGGAGCGATTGCCCACGACGACCTGCTGGGCCGCACGGAGGGGGTCGTCGTGACCTCTACGGGTGGGATCGCCTATCTGGCACTGCGGCCGCTGCTCTCCGACTTCGTGTTGTCGATGCCTCGCGGGGCAGCAGTCATCTATCCGAAGGATGCGGCGCAGATCGTCGGGATGGCCGACATCTTCCCCGGAGCGCGCGTGCTGGAGGCCGGGGTCGGCTCCGGGGCGCTCACCTGCTCGCTACTGCGGGCAGTCGGCACCGCCGGTCGAGTGCACTCGTACGAGCGTCGCGAGGACTTCGCGGAGGTCGCCAGGACCAACGTGAACGCCTTCTTCGGAGAAGAGCCAAGGTCCTGGCGACTTGTCGTCGGCGACCTTGTCGAGTCGCTCACCGACGACCCTGTCGATCGTGTGGTCCTCGACATGCTGGCCCCGTGGGAGTGCGTCGATGCGGTAGCGGGCGTCCTTCAACCGGGCGGTGTCGTCTGCTGCTACGTCGCGACGACGACCCAGCTCTCCGCCACCGTTGAGCGGCTTCGTGAGCACGGCGGCTTCACCGAGCCGGCGTCGAGCGAGACGATGGTGCGAACCTGGCATGTCGAGGGTCTCGCCGTCCGGCCGGACCACCGGATGATCGGACACACCGGATTCCTGGTCACCAGCCGGCGTCTCGCGCCCGGCGTGACGGCGCCGGCCCGCCGCCGGCGACCCGCCAAAGGATGACTACACAGAGTAACTTCGCCGACACGCCCGAATCGGTCCAGGTCCCGCGAAGTCCTGCCGAGGGTTAGGGTCGAAGGACGTTCTGCCGCTCGCGCGGCACGACCGGCACGACCGACGCGGAGGTGCGCCATGACGCACGACGGACCGGATGACCCGCGCGCCACGGCGGCGCCCGACGCCGACGACCTGCGTCGCGAGATGGCTTCGCTTCAGGAGCGGAACTCCCGGCTGACCGCCACCCTGCACGAGGCCAGGGCGCAGCTGATTGCCATGAAGGAAGAGATCGACCGTCTGGCCCAGCCCCCGTCCGGCTACGGGGTGTTCCTCGCCGAGTTCGACGACGGTTCGGCCGATGTCTTCACCGGTGGCCGCAAGCTGCGGGTGGCGGTGAGTCCCGACGTCGACCGTGACGACCTGCAGCGCGGTCGCGAGGTGATGCTCAACGAAGCCATGAATATCGTCCGCGTCATGGGCTTTGAGCAGATCGGCGAAGTAGTCATGTTCAAGGAGCTGCTCGCGGACGGCCAGCGCGCGCTTGTGATCGGACACACCGACGACGAGCGCATCGTGCGTCTGGCCGAGACTCTTCGGGACGTCCAGATCCGGGCAGGTGACTCGTTGATGGTCGAGTCACGTTCCGGATACGCCTTCGAGAAGATCCCCAAGGCCGAGGTCGAAGAGCTCGTCCTCGAAGAGGTTCCCGATATCGACTACGCGAGCATCGGGGGTCTCAGCGGTCAGATCGAACTGATCCGTGACGCCGTCGAGCTGCCCTACGTCCACCAAGAGCTCTTCCGCGAGCACGACCTCCGGCCGCCGAAGGGCATTCTCCTCTACGGCCCTCCCGGATGCGGCAAGACGTTGATCGCCAAGGCCGTCGCCAACTCGTTGGCCAAGAAGGTGGCCGAGGTCACCGGACGGCCTGAAGGCAAGTCCTTCTTCCTCAACATCAAAGGCCCTGAGCTGCTCAACAAGTACGTGGGAGAGACCGAGCGGCATATTCGACTGGTCTTCCAGCGAGCACGTGAGAAGGCCGGTGAGGGTGTTCCCGTCATCGTCTTCTTCGACGAGATGGACTCACTCTTCCGCACCCGAGGGTCCGGCGTCAGCTCCGACGTCGAGAACACGATCGTCCCCCAGCTGCTGAGCGAGATCGACGGTGTCGAAGGGCTCGAGAACGTGATCGTGATCGGCGCCTCGAACCGAGAGGACATGATCGATCCCGCCATCCTGCGCCCTGGTCGCCTGGATGTGAAGATCAAGATCGAGCGCCCTGATGCCGAGGCGGCCCGCGACATCTTCAGCAAGTACCTGCACACGGACCTGCCGCTGCACCCTGAAGACATTGCCGAGCACGGGGGAGACCGCAAGGCAACGGCTGCCGCCATGATCCAGCGTGCCGTCGAGCGCATGTACACCGAGAGCGAGGAGAACCGCTTCCTCGAGGTGACGTATGCCAACGGCGACAAAGAGGTCCTCTACTTCAAGGACTTCAACTCAGGGGCCATGATCGAGAATATCGTGGCGCGTGCGAAGAAGTACGCCATCAAGGACTTCCTCGAGTTCGGCACCAAAGGAATCCGGGTCCAGCATCTCCTCACAGCGTGCCTTGAGGAGTTCAAGGAGAACGAAGACCTGCCGAACACCACGAACCCCGACGACTGGGCTCGGATCAGCGGTAAGAAGGGTGAGCGGATCGTGTTCATCCGGACCCTCATCCAAGGCAAGCAGGGCACCGAGGCCGGTCGTTCGATCGAGTCGGTGGCCAACACCGGTCAGTACCTCTGACAGAGCTGCCCAAGGCGTGGTCCTAGAGGGTTGTACTTCCTGCGCCTAGTCTGGGGGGATGCAGCACTCGCGGGTGATGGGGATCGAGACCGAGTACGGGATCTCTGTTCCCGGCGACCCCCATGCCAATCCGGTCCTCATGTCGTCGCAGATCGTCAACGGCTACGCAATGGGTGAGCCAGGGCTTTCCCATGCCCGCTGGGACTACGAGGAGGAGAACCCGCTGCGGGATGCCCGCGGGTTCACGCTCGCGCGCGAATCTGCTGACGCGAGCCAGCTGACCGATGACGACGTCGGAATGGCCAACCTGATCTTGACCAATGGTGCGCGGCTCTACGTCGACCACGCCCACCCCGAGTACTCCAGCCCGGAGGTGACCAACCCCCGAGATGTGCTGCTCTGGGACAAGGCCGGCGAAATCGTGATGGCCGAGGCCGCCAGGCGCGCCGCCCGGATGCCCGGGGCAGTCCCGATCAATCTCTACAAGAACAACACTGACAACAAAGGTGCGTCCTACGGAACTCATGAGAACTACCTCATGCGCCGCAGCACTCCGTTCTCCGAGATCGTCAAGCATCTGACGCCCTTCTTCGTGTCGCGTCAGGTGATCTGTGGGCAGGGTCGGGTGGGGCTGGGACAGCAAGGAACCGACGAAGGGTTCCAGATCAGTCAGCGAGCCGACTTCTTCGAGGTCGAGGTCGGGCTCGAAACCACCTTGAAGCGTCCGATCATCAACACCCGCGACGAGCCACACGCCGACGCCGAGAAGTACCGGCGGCTGCACGTGATCATCGGGGATGCCAACCTCGCCGAGGTCGCCGGTCTCCTCAAGGTCGGTACGACATCGCTGGTTCTGTCGATGATCGAAGAGGGCTTTCTCGGTGAGGACCTCGGGATTCTGCGGCCGGTGCACGAGCTGCATGCCGTCTCGCACGATCCCGACCTGGCGCACCGGATCGACCTGCGCGACGGACGGTCGGTGACCGCGATCGAGCTGCAGCGCGAGTACTGCGACGTGGCGCACAAATTCGTCGAGGACCGATGGGGGAGTGATGTCGACGAGTCAACGACCGAGATCCTCAGCCGCTGGCGCCAGGTGCTGGACGACCTCGACGAAGACCCCACCCGTCTGACCGACCAGCTCGACTGGGTGGCCAAACGCCAGATCCTCGAGGGCTACCGCACGCGCGACTCCCTGTCATGGTCGGACGCCCGTCTTCAGCTCGTCGATCTTCAGTACTCCGACATCCGGCCCGACAAGGGGATCTACCAGCGCCTCGTTGCGGCGGGACGGATGCAGAGAATCGTCTCCGACGACCAGATCCGGCGCGCCGTTCTCGATGCCCCCGAAGACACCCGCGCCTGGTTCAGAGGTGAGTGTGTGCGCCGATATGGCCCCCAGGTCAGCGCGGCGTCGTGGGACTCGGTCATCTTCGACATTCCCGGCCGAGCATCGCTGCAGCGGGTGCCGATGCTCGAGCCCCTTCGTGGCACGCGGGCACACGTCGGCGCCCTGCTCGAGCGCTGTGAAACCGCCGTCGAGCTGGTCGATGCGCTGACCTCCGCCTGAGCGCGCACCGCCGCAGGCGGTGGATCGGTGACGAGGTGGGGCGCGTCGAGGGTTCAGAGTGAGCCCCAAGGGGTCGATCGGACTAGTGTCGGTGTAAGTCACGTGACCGCGGAGGTTCATCATGAGCGCACAAGAGACCGGCGGGCAGAAGCACGCCGAGCGGCGCGAAGAAGAGGTCGAAGAGGCGCCGGTGGAGAACACCGACGTGACCGAGCGCCATGAGGCCCTCAGCGAGGATGTCGATGCGATCCTCGACGAGATTGACGAGGTGCTGGAGGAGAACGCCGAGGAGTTCGTGCGTGCCTTCGTGCAGAAGGGAGGCGAGTGATCTCCGTGTCGGTATCTGACCGTTCCGCTTCCTTGCCGGCCGCCTTCCTAGCAGCTGGTAGCTCGTCGTTCAGTGACTTCCTCGCAGACCACGCTCCCACCCTCCTTCCGGGTGGCGCAGGGTCCGGTCGTGGCAGTGCCGCCGACATCGAGGCGCCGCACGGCACGACGATCGTCGCGCTGACGTTCGCGACCGGCGTCGTGATGGCCGGTGACCGTCGGGCCACGATGGGCAACATCATCGCCCAACGAGACATTGAGAAGGTCTATCCGGCCGATGAGTACAGCGCCGTCGGGATCGCTGGCACGGCCGGCCTGGCGATCGAGCTCGTCCGCCTGTTGCAGGTCGAGCTCGAGCACTACGAGAAGATCGAGGGAACAACGCTCTCGCTCACGGGTAAGGCGAACCGGCTGGCGACCATGATCCGTGGAAACCTCGCCATGGCCATGCAGGGTCTTGCCGTCGTTCCACTCTTCGCCGGGTACGACCACGAGACCGCCGACGGACGCATCTTCTCCTACGACGTCACGGGCGGGCGGTATGAGGAGCATTCCTTCCACGCCGTGGGGTCGGGTGGGTACTTCGCCCGTGGGTCGCTCAAGAAGCTCTACCGCGAGCAGATGCCAGAGGCGGACGCAGTGCTGGCCGCAGCGCAGGCCCTGTACGACGCGGCCGACGACGACTCCGCCACCGGTGGGCCAGACCTGATGCGCAAGATCTTCCCGGTGGTGTCGGTCGTGTCGGCCGATGGATACCGGCGGCTGCCGGACGCCGAGGTGGCCGAGGTCGTCCAACGTCTGGTCGCCGCACGCAACCAGCGCCCCGATGGCCCCGCAGCATCGCTGACCTGACCCCTACCACCGCACCGCAGGAGAGGAAGGCACGTGTCGGTTCCGTTCTACGTCTCGCCCGAGCAGATCATCAAGGACAAGGCGGACTACGCCCGCAAGGGGATCGCCCGAGGACGCTCCGTGGCGGTCCTGCAGTACTGCGACGGAATCGTCTTCGTTGCTGAGAACCCGTCCAGGGCGTTGCACAAGGTCAGCGAGATCTACGATCGAATCGCCTTCGCCGCCGTCGGCAAGTACAACGAGTTCGAGAACTTGAGAGTGGCGGGTATCAGGCTGGCGGACCTTCGCGGGTACTCCTTCGACCGGCGTGACGTGACCGTGCGCAACTTGGCCAATGCCTACGCACAGACGTTGGGGACGATCTTCACCGAGACCTCCAAGCCATACGAGGTCGAGCTGGTGGTGGCCGAGGTGGGTGACACCGAGGCCGGTGACCAGATGTACCGGCTGACGTTCGACGGTTCGGTCGCCGACGAGCAGGGCTACGTCGTCATGGGCGGATCCGCCGACGTCATCAGCTCAACGATGGCCAGCACCTACCAGCAAGGTCTCGAGCTCGGACCCGCTATCGAGCTGGCCATCAACGCTCTGGCAAGCGACAACGGCGAGAACGAGGGTCCGCGCGAAATTGCCCCGAGCCAGCTCGAGGTAGCCGTGCTGGATCGTTCGCGCACCCAGTCGCGGAAGTTCAAGAGGCTTGCCGCCGAGCGTCTGGTCGAGATCCTTGCGAGCAACGGCTAGTCATGGACCGCCGGATCTTCGGAATCGAGACCGAGTACGGGGTCACGTGCACCTTCCGAGGACAGCGTCGTCTCTCACCTGACGAGGTGGCCCGCTATCTCTTCCGTCGGGTCGTGTCGTGGGGCCGCAGCAGCAACGTCTTCCTCCACAACGGGGCCAGGCTCTATCTCGATGTCGGCTCCCACCCCGAGTACGCGACCCCCGAATGTGACTCGTTGACCGAGCTCATCACGCATGATCGAGCCGGCGAGCGGATCCTTGAAGGGCTTCTGATCGATGCCGAACGCCGCCTTCACGAAGAAGGCATCTCCGGCGACGTCTACCTGTTCAAGAACAACACCGACTCGGCAGGTAACTCCTACGGGTGTCATGAGAACTACCTGATCTCGCGCCAGGGGGAGTTTGGCAAGGTCTCCGACGTCTTGATCCCGTTCCTGGTCACTCGACAGCTGATTACCGGTGCCGGGAAGGTGCTGCAGACGCCCCGGGGGTCGGTCTTCTGCCTCAGCCAACGAGCCGAGCACATCTGGGAGGGCGTCTCTTCTGCGACGACCCGGTCCCGACCCATCATCAACACCCGTGACGAGCCGCATGCCGACGCCGAGAAGTACCGGCGGCTGCACGTGATCGTCGGTGACTCGAACCTGGCTCAGCCGACGACCTTCCTCAAGGTGGGCAGCACCGACCTGGTCCTGAAGATGATCGAGAACGGCGTGGTGCTGCGGGATCTGTCGCTGGAGAACCCCATCCGAGCCATCCGCGAGATCAGCCATGACCCCACCGGGCGTCGGCTGGTACGCCTGGTGAACGGCCGGGAGCTCTCGGCGCTCCAGATCCAGACCGAGTACTTCGAGAAGGCCTCAGCGTTCGCCGAGCGACAGGGGCTCACCGATCCGGGCACACGGCGGGTGCTCAGCTTGTGGGAGCGGACGTTGTCGGCTGTCGAGACCGGCGACCTGTCGTCGGTCGGCCGTGAGATCGACTGGGTGATCAAGTACCAGATGATCGAGCGCTACCGGGCCAAGCACGACCTGACTCTTGGATCTGCCCGGGTGGCGCAGCTCGACCTGGCTTATCACGATATTCGCCGCGACCGTGGTCTGTTCTACCTCCTCGAGAACCGCGGCCTGGTCGAGCGCATCGTCCCCGAGCTGGCCACGTTCGAAGCGAAAGGACGCCCGCCGCAGACCACACGTGCCCGGCTGCGCGGTGAGTTCATTCGCAAGGCCCAGGAGAAGCGGCGCGACTTCACCGTGGACTGGGTCCATCTGAAGCTGAACGACCAGGCGCAGCGCACCGTGCTGTGCAAGGACCCCTTCAAGGCGTACGACGACCGGGTCGACCGCCTGATCGAGAGCATGTAGCCACCGGCGGGGCGGAACCACAACGCGCTCACGGCCGTCTACCCTGGAGACGGCCAGTCTCCGGAGCCTTCCGGGCAGCTGGCCGTTGTGTGCTTCCTTCCCCGCCTCAAGGAGACCCGTGTCCCACGTTCGACGCCGCACGTCACTGATCGCTGTTGGATCGGCCATCGCTCTGGTCGCCACCCTGGCCGCGTGCGCAGACAACACCGACCCCGCGGCAGAGCCGGTGACCAGCGCGTCGTCGGCCTCGGGTGACCCGTCACCATCCACGTCGCCCTCAGAGAGCACGACGTCGACCGCCTCGGGCGATCTACCCACGGTCAAGGGCAGCTTCGGCCAAGCGCCCACCATCTCGGTGCCTGAGTCCGACCCGCCGTCAGACCTGGTGGTCAAGACGTTGGAGCAGGGGAATGGACCGGCAACGAAGGCCGGCGAGACGATCGTCGTCAACTACGCAGGGGTGCGCTGGGAGGACGGTCAGACCTTCGACTCGTCCTTCGACCGCGGCGCACCGGCCGGCTTCGGCATCGGTGTCGGCGCCGTCATCCCCGGCTGGGACTCAGGTCTGGTTGGCATCAAGGCGGGCTCGCGCGTGCTGATGGTGCTGCCCCCTGACCAGGCCTACGGCGACACACCTCCCGGGGATCCGATCCAGGCCGGCGACACCCTGGTCTTCGTGGTTGATGTGCTCGGCTCGCACGCTGGCAACGCGGCCGCGAAGGGCGATCCCGCCCCCACCGAGGACGACAGCCTGCCCTATGTCTCGATCACCCCGAAAGCACCAGAGATCGTTGTTCCCCCTGGTTCTCCCTCCAAGCAGCTCATCGTCATTCCGGTGGTCGTGGGTAAGGGAGCCAAGGTGCAGAAGGGCGACACGGTGGTGGTCCAGTACAAGGGTGTCCTGTGGCGGACGGGTAAGGAATTCGACTCCTCGTGGAGCCGTCAGCAGCCATTCGTGACGACCATCGGGCAAGGCGCCGTCATCCCTGGATGGGACAAGGGTCTGGTCGGCCAGACGGTCGGCAGTCGGGTCATGCTGGTGGTCCCACCCAAGGACGGCTACGGCAACGCGGGTCAGGGCGACATCAAGGGGACTGACACCATGGTCTTTGCCGTGGACATCCTCGGCGCCTACTGACCCAGCCCGCGCCGCTGCCACCTCAGGCCACGCCTTGACGAGAGGAACTCGCATGACCGACAAGCCCGAGATCGACTTTCCCGGCGGCGCCGCTCCTGACGAACTCGTGATCACCGACGTCACGGTGGGCGAGGGTGCCGAGGCCGCACCCGGATCCACCGTGCAGGTCCACTACCTCGGTGTGGAGTTCGACTCCGGAGAAGAGTTCGACTCCTCGTGGAGCCGGGGCGAGTCCATCAACTTTCCGTTGGGCAACCTGATCAAGGGGTGGCAGGAAGGCATTCCTGGCATGAAGGTCGGCGGACGCCGTCAGCTGATCTGCCCTCCTTCCCTGGCCTACGGACCGGCCGGCGGCGGCCACCGACTGTCCGGCAAGACCCTGATCTTCGTGATCGACCTGCTCGGAGTCAGCTGACCTCCTCTGACTCCTGGAGCAGCGCCGCTGCGTGTCGCCCGGCAGCGGCGGCGGACAGGAAGGCCGCCGGGTCGTCGTCGACTCCTCGGCCCATCGTGGACAACGTCACCGGGCTGGCCTCCAAGGCGGCTCTCAGATCGCCCACGTCGACCCGCACCAGTCGGTGAGGGGGGCTGAGCGACTCCGCCTGTTCGACGATGTCGTCCCCGAAGACTCCGGGCAGCAAGGGCACCGGTATGTCAGCGGCGGCTACTGCGACCCGTCCGTAGGCTGTCAAGGAGTGGTGCGAGACGCCTTGGTGCCGTGCGCGTTCGTCCGCCTCCGAGATTCGAAGCGAGCCCACCGGCCGCCCGCCGAGTGTGGCGGCAGCGTTGATCGCCTCTCCGGCGGCGACACCGGAGAACCCCCACCTGGTGCCGGTGCCGAGATTGCCTGGGCCCTGGGTCACCACCGTCACATCCGCGGCGAGCACGTGATGCGCTGCGAGCAGGCCGTTGTGGACGGTGACCGCCTCCAGATCTCCACCGAAGGCTTGCCCCACAGTGATCGAGCCGACCAGCCAGCCCGCGTCCCGGAGCCCCTGTACCGATCGCGAGAACGCCAAGGGCAAGGCACCCCCATCGGTCGCGACATACGCCACTTTGGCGTCGGGCAGCTCCGATCGGAGTCCTGCGACGATGGCGGGCAGCGCCGAGTGCAGGTCGGCGACGATGACTGGCATGTGGTCCAGATCGTCGGCGTCGCGCAGGGTGTCGTGGTGGGGGGAGTCCTGCTCGTCCACACCGAGGACGGTCATCTGCAGGGGCGTGTAGCGGGCCTTCACGAGGTGGCCCGGCCCTGCGGGATCTGCGGGCAGCCGGTTCGGTATCCCGGCGACCAAGGCGTACCCACCCGTGCCCAGGTCGAGATCCAGAGCGGTCACGTTCAGCAGCACCACATCACCCACCACCGGGTGGCCCACGACGTCGACGTAGGCAAGGGCGCGTACCCCTGTTGGCCGGTCGGTGGTGTCACCCGACGCATCGTTGGGGATCTCGACGACGAGCTCAAGAGCGGTTGCCCACTGCCGACCGACCTCGACCACACGCCCACTTCGCCACCGAATCACGGCGCTCACTGTACGCACGGGGTAGCGTCGGCACGACAGGACTCGACCCTGGGCCAGATCACCCGTACTGACGTGTCGAGCAAACCACGGAGGAGAGGACCCCTTGGCGGCTCCGCGCACAGAACGTCTGCTCAACCTGGTGATCTGCCTGCTCGCGTCGACCCGGTTCGTGACCAAGGAACAGGTCAGGCGGGCTGTTCCGCAGTATGCCGACTGCGCCACCGATGAGGCGTTCGAGCGGATGTTCGAGCGGGACAAGGACGATCTGCGTGAGATGGGGATCCCCCTGGAGACGGGCTCCAACGATGTGCTCTTCGACGACGAGATCGGGTACCGCATCCCGCGCGACGCCTATGCGCTGCCAGAAATCGCGTTCGACTCGCAAGAGCTCGCAGTCCTGGGGGTGGCGGCGCGCATGTGGCAGCACGCGACATTGGCCGGGGCCACCGGCCGTGCCATCCGCAAGCTCGAGTCGGCGGGCATCGATGTCGACCGCGAGGCGCTGTCGGTCGTGGAACCCCGCATCGATGCCGCCGAGCCCGCCTTCGCCGCCCTGTGGGACGCCGTCCAGCAGCGTCGCCGGGTCCGATTCGAGTACGCCCGCGGAGGAGGGACAGCGGCCAGGCGTGTCGTCCAGCCGTGGGGGCTGGTGTCCTGGCACGGCCGCTGGTACATCGTCGGGCATGACGAGGACCGCGATGACACCCGAGTCTTCCGGCTCTCGCGGATTCTGGGTGAGGTCTCGGCGGTCGGCGCAGCCGGCTCAGTCGTCGTACCGCCGGGCGTTGACATCAGTGCGTCCGTCCGAATGCTGGCGCAACCGGCGCCCACCCAGATGGCACGCCTTCGGATCGCGACCGGGCGGGCACTGCCGCTCCGACGCCTCGGCGCCGTGGTAGCCGAAGAGCCGGATGCCATGGTGGTCGACGTCCCGTTCGACGACGTCGAACAGCTGGCGTCGACGATCACGGGTTTCGGTCCCTCGGTGCTGGTCATATCCCCGGACGAGTTGTGCGATGCGGTGGCGCGTCGCCTCACGAGCACCCTTCGAGCGCTAGCGGTCACCGGTTCCGGAGAGCCGTCGTGACGGCCGGGGGAGCGGTGGGTCAGCTCACTCGACTGCTGGCGTTGATTCCTTGGCTGCTGCAGCGTCCGGGTGTCTCGATCGCTGTTGCAGCCGATGAGTTCGGCATCACCGAGGACCAGCTCAGGTCTGATCTCGGGCTGGCGTTCTTCTGCGGGCTGCCCGGGCACCTGCCGGACGACCTGATCGACGTGTCGCTCGAGGACGACCGCATCGTGGTCACCAACGCCGACACCATTGCCAGGCCGTTGCGCCTGGCGCCTGACGAAGCAGTCGCGTTGCTGGCCGGCCTCCGGGCACTCACCGAGGTTCCTTCGCCGACCGGCCCTGATGTGCTCGACCGCGTGATCGCGAAGCTGGAACGGGCGGCGGGTGACGCGGCAGACGCGCACCGGAATGTGACCGTCGCGATCGAAGGTGCTGGCGCGTCCCGGGAGGCACTGGGCGCCGCGCTCCGCGAGGGCCGACGCCTGGCGCTGGACTACTACGTGCCCGCCCGCGACGAGGTGACGTCCCGCGAGGTCGACCCGATCCGGCTCCTGGTCGTCGACGGTCACACCTACCTCGAGGGGTGGTGTCTGCTGGCCGACGATCTGCGGATCTTTCGCCTCGACCGGATTGAGAAGGCGACCGTGCTTGACCTCCCGGCGTCGCCACGTCCGGCGCCGCCGGAGCGCCCCCTGATCTTCGACAGCGAGGCTGCGTCGTGGCGGGTGAGGCTGGCGGTGGGCAAGAACGCCGAGTGGGTCGTCGACGCCTACCCCTGCGAGGTCGTGACCTCCGAGCCCGAACTGGTCGTCGACCTGCCCGTGGCCGACCTGGGCTGGGCCAGGCAGCTGGTTCTGCGGCTCGGCGGCACGGTGCGCCCGTTGGCCCCCGCCGAGCTGATCGAGGCCGTTCGTCGTGACGCCGAGGAGGCACTGGCGCCGTACCAGGGCGGTTAGCCCGATCGGGTGATCACGATCTGCCCCCGCGGTCAAGGTTCGGGGGCCAGATGCCGAAGCCCCTCACACAAGAGGGGAGGTACGAGACATGACGACGATCAAGGCCTCGTGCCCGGTATGCGGGGATGTCGAGCTGACACCCGAACAGATGCGCCTGGTGGTGTGCAACCGCCAGGAGTGGTCGTACTACGCCTTCCAGTGCACCACTTGCGCTGACGAGGTACGAAAGCCGGCGGACGCCGAGATCGTCTCGCTGCTGAGGTCCGGCGGCGTCACCATCACCCCGTGGCACATCCCCGCCGAAGCCCTCGAGGAGCATCAGGGCCCGGTGATCAGCTACGACGAGATTCTCGACTTCGCACTCTGGCTGGAGAGCCACGACCTAGTGCCTGCCTCGTTCACAGCCGCTCCGTAGGCCGCGCGAAGGCAGTTTCCGAGCCAACACGTCAGGGTTGGGCGTCGGGATCGTCGAGACCGGCGTACGATCGGTGTAGTACCGGCCGCGTCGCCACCCGAACCGTAGAGGGAATGTCATGCCGAAGCTCGGAGCTCCAGAGATCATTTTGATTCTCGCCGTCGTTCTTCTCCTCTTTGGTGCCAAACGACTGCCCGACGCGGCCAGGGGCCTTGGACGTTCGCTCCGGATCTTCAAGTCCGAGATCAAGGCCGCCCAGGACGACGACGGCAACAGCCCGCCGCAGCAGATCAAGGCAACTGACGACGAGGTGAGCAGCCCGACCCA
Organism: Actinomycetes bacterium; assembly: GCA_024644345.1. GTDB lineage: Bacteria > Actinomycetota > Actinomycetes > JAHEKZ01 > JAHEKZ01 > JAHEKZ01. Next base: position 18,735 of record JAHELE010000011.1, read on the forward strand.
GAACGCGGCGCCGCCCACCACTCAGCCCACCACGCCTGACAGCAGCGCCAACGACCGCTGACCACCACCTCGAACCCGGCGCCGGAGACCTCGGTGGCGATCGCTAGGACAGCGTCCCCCGACGCAGGGGGAGCGATGCCCCTCATGGAGCATCTCCGTGAGCTGCGTTCGCGGATCTTCAAGGCCTTGATCGCCGTCACCATCGGCGCTGTCGTCGGCTGGATCTTCTACGACCAGATCTTTCGATTCCTCACCGCACCGATCCAGGCCGTCGTCGACGATGCCCAGGCCAATGGTCTCGACATCCGTCTGGTCCTCACCGGGGTGGCACAGCCGTTCACCCTGCAGCTGAAGATCTCCGCGTTGGCCGGCATCGTCCTGGCCTCGCCGGTCTGGATCTACCAGCTCTGGGCCTTCGTCACGCCTGGCTTGCACAAGCACGAGAAGCGCTACGCGTATGCCTTCATGTTCACAGCGGTGCCGCTGTTCCTCGGCGGAGTAATGGTGGCGATGTGGGTGTTGCCCAAGGGCATGGAGCTGCTCTTCGGCTTCACCCCGGAGGACGTCGGAAACTACCTGTCGGTCGACACGTATCTGTCGTTCCTGATCAGGACCGTTCTCGTCTTCGGCATCGGGTTCCTGGTACCGATCTTCATCGTCGCACTGAACTTGGTGGGAATCCTCAGTGCGGACGCCATCAAGCGATCGTGGCGATGGACCGTGGTTGGCGTCTTCATCTTCGGAGCGGTTGCAACCCCCACCGGTGACCCGCTGAGCATGATGCTGCTCGCAGGCCCGATGCTGCTGCTCATCCTGATCGCCTTCGGCATTGCGCTCCTCAACGATCGGCGCAGGGCGCGCCGAGGAGGCCTCGACTACGACTCGCTCGATGACGACGAAGCCAGCCCGATCGGGGGTCCTGACGGCCTCGGTGGAGTGGCTCCGATCGACGCGCCCAAACCGCTGGACGGGCCGGACGACCTCGAGCATCCCGGGCGCAGCGGTAACGACCCGTCCTGACCGTGGCAGATCAACGGTGGGTGGTGCTGGTCAACCCGACCGCCGGTGGCGGCCGGGGAGCCCGCTGTGGTCGGCGCACGGTCGACGCGTTGCGAGCACACAATGATGAGGTCCGGGTCGTTGTGGGGGTCAACGCGGCCGATGCCGAACGACGTGCCGCGCGAGTGGTCGCGAGCGGAGCCAAGGGACTGGTGGTTGTCGGGGGTGACGGTGTGGTCCACCTCGGGGTCAACGTTGCGGCGCGGTCAGGAGTGCCACTGGGGATTGTCGCCTCCGGTTCGGGAAACGACTTCGCGAGAGCAGTGGGTGTGGACGATCTCGAGGTTGAAGAAGCAGTGCAGATCATCGCCGACGCGCAGGCTGCTGGTGGCGTCGCGGTCGACCTGGGCCGGATCGACAACGGACGGTACTTCGGCTGCGTGCTGTCCGTGGGCTTTGATGCAGCCGTCAACGCCCGAGCCAACTCTCTGCCGGGGCCTATTGGACGGGCCCGATATCCGCTCGCGATGCTGGCTGAGCTGCGGGCGTTTACCCCCCGTGACGTGGTCCTCGAGGTGGATGGCGTCCGACATCATCACCGCGGAATGCTGGTAGCCATCGGCAATGCCAGCTCGTACGGCGGAGACATGCGCATCTGTCCGGACGCCTTGTTGACCGATGGCCTCTTTCACGTGACGGTCGTGGAAGAGATGTCGGTACTGGAGCTGCTGAGGCTCTTTCCCACGGTCTACCGGGGTACCCACATCGATCACCCCAAGACCACGGTCTACTCGGGGGCACAGGTTCGGGTCATCCCGGCAAGGCAGCAGTCCGGCGATCCGGTGTTCGCCGATGGCGAGCGGGTCACGAGTGGTCAGGTGACGGCGTCTGTCGCCCCGGCGGCCCTCCGGGTGCTGGTCCCAGCGCTCCCGTAGCCTTCGGCCATGACCACCCCCGCCGAGCGCTACGCCGACTGGCGGCAGCGGCACGATGCCGGTGAGTCGGCACCGGACAACCTGGTCGAGGCGTTTCGGCAGCGGTACCCATTCGGGCTTGACCCCTTCCAGGTGCAGGCCTGCGAGGCGTTGGCTCGGGGTGAGTCCGTGCTGGTCGCCGCACCGACCGGGTCGGGGAAGACCGTCGTGGGAGAGTTCGCCGTCGACCTCGCTCTCCAGCGCGGTCAGAAGTGCTTCTACACGACGCCGATCAAGGCACTGTCGAACCAGAAGTACCGAGACCTCGTCGAGCGCTATGGCGACGACGCCGTCGGCCTTCTGACCGGAGACAACACGATCAACGGCGAGGCGTCGATCGTCGTGATGACGACCGAAGTCCTGCGCAACATGCTGTACGCAGGGTCCGGCACCCTGACCGAACTCGCCTTTGTCGTCATGGATGAGGTGCACTACCTCGCTGACCGTTTTCGCGGTGCGGTGTGGGAAGAGGTGATCATCCACCTGCCTGACTCCGTGACCGTGGTTGCCCTGTCGGCGACGGTGAGCAACGCCGAGGAGTTCGGCGCCTGGATCGCCACTGTTAGGGGCACCACTGAGGTGATCGTCTCTGAGCACCGTCCGGTGCCTCTCTGGCAGCAGGTGATGTCGGGGCGACGGATCTTCGACCTGTTCGCGGACGACGAGCATCGCCGGGTCAATCCCGAGCTGCAGCGGATGGCTCGGGAAGAGCAGAGCCAGCGGCGGATGCGGGGACATCGACCCAAGCGTGGTGAGAAGCGTGGGCGGCCACCCGGCGTTCCGAGTCGACGAGACGTCGTCGAGGCCCTGCGGCACCGCGAGATGTTGCCTGCCATCTACTTCGTCTTCTCTCGTGCCGGATGCGACGGGGCCGTTCGGCAGCTGCTGCAGTCAGGCGTCCGCCTCACCGATCCGGCCCATGTCGAGCAGATTCGAGAGTTGGTTGATCAGCGCACCGGGCACCTGACCGACGAAGACCTCCGGGTGCTCGAGTTCGGCGACTTCCTCGACGGTCTCGAACGCGGCTTCGCCGCCCACCACGCCGGCCTTCTCCCCGTATTCAAGGAGATCGTCGAAGATCTGTTTGCCCGCGGTCTGGTGATGTGCGTCTTCGCCACCGAGACGCTGGCCTTGGGCGTCAACATGCCGGCTCGCACAGTCGTCATCGAGAAGCTGACCAAGTGGAACGGTGAGACGCACGCCGAGATCACGCCATCGGAGTACACCCAGCTGACCGGACGCGCCGGACGCCGCGGTATCGACGTCGAGGGTGACGCCGTCGTGCTGTGGCAACCGGGATTCGACCCGCAGGCGCTGGCGGGGCTGGCGTCCACCCGGACCTACCCTCTCCGGTCCTCGTTCAGCCCTACGTACAACATGGCAGTCAACCTGGTGCGGCAGATGGGCCGGCACACCGCCCGTGAGGTCTTGGAGACCTCGTTCGCCCAGTTCCAGGCCGACCGGGCGGTGGTCGGGCTAGCGCGTCAGCTGAGGAAGAACGAAGAGGCCCTGGCTGGCTACGCCGAGGCGATGGAATGCCACCTTGGCGACTTCGTCGAGTACGCCTCGATCCGTCGTGGTCTGTCGGACCGAGAGAAGCAGCTGGCCCGAGACGACACGGCCAGTCGCCGTGCCGAGGTCGCCCGAACGTTGGAGCAGCTCGATCTTGGCGACGTGATCAGACTTCCAGGGGGCGGGCGACGCGCCAGTCGGATCGGCGTCGTCATCGAACGCGGTCGCAAGAGCGGGTTCGAAGCCGCCCGCCCAGTGGTGCTGACCGAAGACCGTCAGGTGCGGAAGTTCGCCGCCAGTGATTTCGTCGATCCCCCCGAACCGCTCGAGAAGATCCGCATGCCGAAGGGTTTCCGCTCACGCGACACCCAGGCACGCAAGACCTTGGCGACCAGGCTGCGTGAGGTCGACGTTCCTTCCCCGAAGCGTTCACGACGAGCCACAGGCTCAGAGGACGAGACGCTCGTCGGGCTTCGCGCCCAGCTGCGAGCCCATCCCTGTCACGCCTGCAACGAGCGTGAGGACCATGCGCGTTGGGCGGAGCGTTGGCACCGGCTCCATCGTGAGACGCAAGGCCTGCAGCGCCGGGTGAACGACCGGACGGGCAGCATCGCGCGCACCTTTGACCGGGTCGTGGCCCTGCTCGACGAGATCGGCTACCTCGACGGAGATACCGTGACCGCCGACGGTGAGCGACTCACGCGTTTGTACACCGAGATGGACCTCGTCGCCGCCGAAGCACTACGGCAAGGCCTGTGGCGTGGCCTGTCTCCGGCCGAGCTGGCCTCGGCTGTCTCGGTCCTGGTCTACGAGGCGCGGCGTGACCCTGGAGCACCACCGAAGCTCCCAGGTGGTGCGGGGCGCACGGCGATCGAAGAGACACTACGTCTGGCTGACGACCTGTCCGCCCTCGAGCGTGATCACCGGCTGTCAGCCCTGCGCGAGGCGGATGCGGGTTTTGCCTGGGCTGCCTACCGGTGGGCAAGTGGCCATCGCCTGGAGGCGGTGCTCACGGAGACCGATCTGGCTGCTGGAGACTTCGTCCGGTGGTGCAAGCAGCTGATCGACCTGCTCGGCCAGGTGGCCACTGCCTCGGCAACGAGCGCAGTGGCCGACGACGATGGCGTGACCGCAGCGGCGCGTACGGCGATCGGGGCAATCCGACGCGGCGTCGTCGCCGTGACCGTCGAGGACTGACCTGCCCAGGTCACCTCACGCTAAGGGCGCGCTAGGTCGCCAAGGCTGCCATCAGGCGCTGGAGGGGTCGGTCGAGTCCCCACCGCTGGGACAGTGCTTCGAGCCTGTCCGGATCAGCCGGTGTCCGTGGCAGGGCCGTGACGAGCGGGGGAATCGGAACGTCTGTCCGCACCCGCACCACCTCAATCGCCCGCCGCAGGTAGTCGCGCTCGGGCTCGAGCTTGCCCCGGAAGGGAACATCGGAATCGGGGTCGTCGAGCGCCTCGAACAGACCCTCAATCGTCGGGTAGCGAGCCACAATCGCAGCTGCCGACTTGTCGCCGACGCCGCGAACGCCGGGTAGTCCGTCAGAGGGATCCCCGCGCAACGTGGCGAAGTCGGCATACGAAGCAGCTGCCACCTGGTAGCGCTCGCGCAGGGTCGCGTCGGTCACCCGTTCGGCTTTGGCAAATCCCTTTCCGATGTAGACAACGGTCGTCGGTCGGACGTCTTCGGCGAGCTGGAACAGGTCACGGTCTCCGGTGACGACATCCACCGCCATGGTTGCTTCCCGCGCCAGCGTGGCGATCACATCGTCGGCCTCGAAGTCGGGCGCACCGACCCGGGCGATCCCGATGGCGTCCAGAACGGCCTCGATCACCGGTACCTGCGGAGCCAACGTGTCCGGGATCTCCTCGGCGTCCTCGCCTTGGTCTGTGTCGACCCGATGCGCCTTGTACTCAGGGACCAGGTCGACGCGCCACTGCGGACGCCAGTCGGTGTCGAAGCACGCCACCAGATCGGTCGCTGGATGGGTGCTCACCATCCGCGTCACGGCGTCGAGGAACCCGCGCACCGCACCGATCGGCGTGCCATCGGGCGCCGTGATCGACTCGGGAACCCCATGAAATGCCCGGAAGTACATCGACGCGGAGTCCAAGAGCATCAGTCGTGGGGTAGCCATGGAGACGATTGTTGCGCTCGCCCACGTCCAGTGGTGCGAAATTGATCACGAGAAGGGCATTCCGTCGTCCATTTCGTACCACTGGGCACCGAGCCGTGCTGAAAACCTTGTCGGCCCCTAGGCTCAGCCGCAGGGTGCGCGAGGGCGCTCGTGGCCCTCGCCAGAACAATGGAGGGCATGCGCATGCAGAAGGACGCCAAGGCCAGCTCCGGCCGGAAGCCCCCAGAACCCTCAGTCGACCATGAGGTGCTCGACACCTGGCGCCGACGACAGATGCCGGACCTGCAGCCGATCCTCACCCAGGTGGACGAGGCGATTCGTGCCACCGTTCCGGGTCTTTCCTACGCCGTCAAGTGGAAGAAGGCCCACTACGGGCTCCCAGATCTCGGGTGGATCATCGAGGTGGCTGCCTACGACGTCTCCGCAAATGTCGTCTTCTTCGGCGGCGCTGACTTCGATACCCCGCCGCCCCTCGGCAGCACCGGCCGGACGCGGTACGTCAAGCTCACCAGCCTCGAGGATGCGCAGCGGCCGGACCTGCAGAAATGGATCGAGCAAGCAGGACGCACCCTCGGATGGAGGTGACGAACAGCGGTCATGTGGTGCTGCTCAACGGAGTCGGCAGCGTCGGTAAGTCAAGCATCGCCCAAGCCCTGCAGGCCGTCACGCGCGAGCCCTTTCTGCACGTTGCCATGGACAGATTCCTCGAAATGCTCCCCGCGCAGGTGCTCGACTCCTCCGATGGATTGACGTTTCAACCGGGAGAGGCTGATGGTCTTCCGCTGGTCGCCATCTCGACCGGCCCGTACGCGGCCCACGTTCTTCACGGGATGCGACGGGCAGTCCGTGCCCTGGTCGAGGACGGATTGAACCTGATCGTCGATGACGTTGCGGATTCGGACGACGTGCGCGAGTACCGCGAGCTTCTCGTCGGCCATCGCCTCTCAGTCGTTGGTGTGATGGCGTCGTTGCCCGTTCTGGAGGCACGTGAACGGGCGAGGGGAGATCGAGTGCTAGGACTGGCCCGTGCTCAGTTCGCCACCCTGCACAGGGACATCACCTATGACGTGGTGGTCGACGCCGAGACCCAATCTCCCCAACAGTGCGCTGCCTACCTCTCAGCTGAGCTCGAGCTCTGAGCACGACCACCGGCATCCAGACGACTGACCGTCACGGTCGGGTCCCTCTTGACCACAGCCATCGCCGCGTCGAAGGGCCGCCTGTCCCATCACGAGACTTAGGCGTCTTCGTGATGAGTCTTTGGAGGAGCGACAGCTGTCTCGGCAGCTTCCGTCTGGCGGCCGACGAAGCGCCCCGACTCATCCACACCATGGTCGGTTCGTTGGCGGCATCTCGGCCGGAAGCAGGGTCGGGGTACGGTGGCCAGCGTGGAGCAAGCAGTTGATCGCCGCCGCCTGTCGGCCGCCCAGGAACTTGCACAGCGAGCGGGGGTTGACGCACTGCTCGTGACCCCCGGGCCGGATCTGACGTACCTCACCGGGTACCGGGCCATCGCGTTGGAGCGGCTCACCTGCTTGGTCCTTCCGGCGACGGGCGACCCCGTGCTGGTGGCTCCGGGTCTTGAGGTAGCGGCGGCCTCGGCGTCGCCGTTGGGACAGCTCGGCATCTCCATTCGCGGATGGGCCGAGACCGACGACCCCTACGGGATAGTCGGCGAGCTGAGCGGCGGAGCCGGAGTGGTCGCACTTTCTGACTCCATGGCGGCAGGAGCTGTCCTGCGGCTGCGCGACGCGATGCCGGCAGCGCGTCAGCAGCTGGCCGGCCCGATCTTGCGCGAGCTTCGGATGATCAAGAGCGCTGCCGAAGTTGAGCACCTGCGGCAGGCCGGCCGCGCGATCGACCGCGTGCACGAGCAGGTGCCTGAACTGCTGTGGCCTGGGCGTACGGAGCGCGAGGTCGGTGACGACATCGCTGAGGCGATCATTGAAGCCGGACACGTCACGGTCGATTTCGTGATCGTTGCAAGTGGACCCAATGGGGCGAGCCCGCACCACGAGCTGTCCGATCGTCGCCTGGAAATCGGTGACACCGTCGTTGTCGACATCGGTGGGACGATGCCGAGCGGCTACTGCTCCGACTCCACCCGCACGTACGCGATCGGCTACGCCCCTGACGACTTCCTGGCGTTCTACGGCGTGCTGCAGGACGCCCAGCGCCTGGCTGTCGAGTCGGTGCGTCCGGACGTCACGGCTGAGTCCGTCGATGCCGTGGCCCGGTCGATGATCGCCGAGGCTGGCTACGGCGACCGGTTCATCCATCGGACCGGCCACGGAATCGGTCTGGAGACCCACGAGGATCCGTACATCGTCGAGGGCAACGTCGAGCTGCTGCGTCAGGGCATGGTGTTCAGTGTCGAGCCCGGAATCTACGTGTCGGGCCAGTACGGCGCCCGAATCGAGGACATTGTGGTCGTGACGGAGACCGGCGTGGACTCCCTCAACAACACGACGCACGACCTCGTCGTGGTCGACCCGGCCTTCAGCTCATGACGGCAATCGACGACGAGGTGAACCGGTCATGGCTCTGACCGTCTCTCGAGAGTTCACCGACCCCAGCACAGCCGATCTTCTCCCGACTGTTCGGCAGGTGTGTGACGACCTCTTGGCGCCACGGGCTGCGGAGGCTGAGGAGGCCGGTGCCTTCCCGCGAGAGGTATTTCGGACGCTTGGGGCAGCAGGGTTGCTGAGCCTTCCGTTCCCCGAGGAGCAAGGCGGCGGAGGTCTGCCCCTGCACGACTACCTGCAGATCATCGAAGAGCTGGCCTCGGCCTGGGCGTCGGTGGGCCTCGGGGTCAGCGTCCACACCCTGGCGTGCTTCCCGTTGGCCACCTTCGGTGCCGCTGCGCAGCAGGAGCGCTGGCTGCCGGCCATGCTCGGAGGTGACCTACTCGGGGCCTACTGCTTGTCCGAGACAGACGCCGGCTCCGACGCAGCGGCCCTGACCACCCGCGCCGAACGAGCTGAGGGCGGCTACCGGATCTCTGGGGTCAAGTCATGGATCAGCCATGGCGGGGTGGCCGACTTCTACGTGGCCATGGTTCGCACCTCCGACGAGGGCGCCAAGGGCATCAGCTGCTTCCTCGTTGACGCAGACTCACCGGGACTCTCGGCGCGTTCCCCTGAGCGAAAGCTGGGATTTTCGGCATCGCCAACGGCCCAGATGGTGTTCGACGACGTGCCCGTCGACGCTGACCGTCTGATTGGTCACGAGGGCTCTGGTTTCGGAATCGCTCTGGCTGCGCTCGACGGTGGGCGGCTGGGCATGGCCGCATGCGCCGTCGGGATCGCGCAGGCTGCCCTCGACCTCGCCGTCCGGTATGCACACGAGAGACGGCAGTTCGGACGCGCGATCGCCGAGTTCCAGGGGTTGTCCTTTCTGTTGGCCGACATGGCGACGCAGGTGGCAGCCGCACGTGCTCTCTACCTGACAGCCGCCCGAGCTCGAGATCGCGGCGAGCCGTTCGGGGTGCAAGCAGCCATGTCCAAGCTGTTCGCCACCGACATGGCCATGCAGGTCACCACCGATGCAGTACAGGTGCTCGGGGGAGCGGGGTACGTCAAAGACTTCCCCGCCGAACGCTACTTCCGCGAGGCCAAGGCACTCCAGATCGTCGAGGGCACGAACCAGATCCAACGAGTCGTGATCGGGCGAGGGCTCCGACCGCGGTAGGGCGCCGGTACAGTGGCGCACGTGGATGAGCTAGACGCACACGACCGCCAGATCGTGCACCTTCTCGGCACCGACGGGCGGATGAGTTTCACCGAGCTGGCCAAGCACACCGGCCTGTCGACGTCGGCCGCACACCAGCGCGTTCGCCGGCTCGAGCAACGCGGCGTCATCACCGCGTACCGGGCCGTGGTCGACCTGGAATCGGTGGGACTGCCAATGACCGCCTTCGTCTCGATCTCACCCATCGACTCGGCCGATCCGGACGACATACCCGACCGGGTGGCCCACCTCCGGGCAGTGGAGTCCTGCTACAGCGTGGCCGGCGACCACAACTACGTGCTCAAGGTGCGGGTGGCCAGCCCGCTGGCCCTCGAACAGCTGCTCGCCGACCTTCGCGCCAGCGCCCACGTGACCACCCGCACCACAGTCGTGCTGAGCGTCCCGTACGAGAATCGGGCTCCCGACGTCGGCGACGTCGGTGGGCTCCAGGTCGGCCCCACGAGCGACATCGAGCAGGACCCAGCCGCCTCATAGCGTCCGGAATATTCAGAATATCCCTTTCTTCCAGACGCGCCGGGCCCAACGGCCCGATTGGGCTGGCATCACCCGTTCGGGTTAGGGTCGCTCCTGATCACGAAATGGTCACGGCGGCATCGACGCGTACCGTCGCCCGGACCGTAGGGACGAGTGAAGGCGAGGATCTGTGGCAGGGCGACGGCATGCAGAGCAGTTGGACACGTCCTCCGACGGTCAGCAGACCGGCACTGGGGGTCGCCGGCGCGTCGTCCTCGCGTCGGCGCTGCTGGCGACAGCGGCGCTCCTGGCAGCAGTCGTTCTTCCGGCCGCGTGGCGCCCCGCCGCCCCGCAGGTCGAGGCCTCAGGCGAAGCGAGCAGCCTGCTGACTTTGGTGAACCAGGCGAGAGCGAACAACGGCCTGGCGCCGTTGTCCTCTGCGTCCGACCTGACGGCAATCGCCGCCGAGCGGGCCTCGATCATGGCCAAGTCCGGTTCACTCACCCACACCCCCGACCTCGGCGGTCGTGCCTGCTGCTGGAGCTGGATCGGCGAGAACGTCGCCTTCGCCGGCTCCGTGCGAGCGCTGCACGACGTCCTGATGAACTCAGCCCCGCACCGCGCAAACATTCTCAAGGCCGATGCAGACGACGTCGGCATCGCCGTGGTCGCGGGTGGCGGGTCGCTGTGGGCGGCACAGGTGTTCCGGGTTCGCTCCGACGGCGGACGGAGCAGCGACGCGGGGTCCGGATCGCGCAGCGGTGACCGGACCGATCCTGGCACCTCATCGACGTACACAAGCCCTGGAAGCACGACCGGGTCTACCGGGACCACCAACGGCGGTCCGACGTTGTCACCTGCCGAGATACGGCGTCAGGAGCTTCGTCAGGTGATCCAGGGCGCCCGCGAGAAGCTACGGGCGGACCGAAAGAAGAAGGGCCCCTTCGATCCCGTGCGGGCAGCCGTCAGATACTCCGACACCCTCGATCAGGTCTCGCGCTAGCACGTCCATCTGCTGCGCGTCGAGGGCAGGCTCCTCGCACGTCAGTGGGAAGCGCTGTACACCCTCCAACGCTGCGGCAGCCCCTTGAGTTCGTGCTCGCCGTGGTCCTCAAAGCTCAGGTCCGAGCCGATGACCAGGTCTTTCACCGTCTGCGAGACCAGCACCTGAGAGGGCCCGGCAAGGGCGGCGATGCGGGCACCGGTCGTCACGGCGATGCCACCACACTTGCCGTCCACGATCTCGCACTCGCCGGCGTGCACTCCGGCGCGGATCTCCAGCCCGAGACCGCGCACCCGGTCCGCCACGTCAAGGGCGCACCGGACCGCGCGTGCAGGGCCGTCAAACGTCGCATAGAAGCCGTCGCCAGCCGTATCGTTCTCAACGCCCCGCCACCGGTTCAGAGCATCGCGGACCAGCTCGTGGTGGGCGAGCACCAGTTCTTTCCACGCGTGGTCACCCATGGCGACCTGTCGTTCGGTGGATCCCACGATGTCGGTGAACAAGACCGTTGCCAGGAGTCTGTCCACTTCAGGTGCCGGACGTGTACCCGTCACGAACTCCTCGATCTCGTCCACGATCGAATCGCCGTCACCCAAGAAGGGAATGTGGTCCTCGCCTGGGAAGTCGACCAACCGCGCCTGCGGAATCGACGCAGCCAGGTAACTCGCCTGCGCGGCGGGGGTGATGCGGTCGGCCACGCGCTGCAGCACCAGAGTGGGCGCCTGGATCAGGGGCAGAACAGCGCGAACATCGAGATCTCGGAAGATTGTTGCCAGTTCTCGGTAGGCATTCGGGGACGCGACAAGGCGCTCGAAGCGAGCCCACCAGCGCACAAATCGCGGATCGTCGAGGCCCGTCGGTCCCTGCAGATCCAGGTTTTTGCCCGTGCCCATCTCCGTGACAAACCGGTCGAAGAACGACTGCTGCTCCTGGGCGGACTTGCCGAACGGGAAATCCCCGCTGCGAACTGTCTTGGCGACCGCCGCGTACAGCACGAGCGCCTTGGTGCGCTCCGGGTGGGTTGCTGCGAACAGCATCGCCATTGCCCCTCCTCGCGCACCACCGAAAATCACCGCCTTTTCGCTGCCCGCTGCCGTCATGACGGCGGCCAGGTCGTCCATCTGCGACTCAAGGAACGGTGGCTCATTTCCCCGGTCGGACAATCCGACACCGCGCATGTCGAAGATGATGAGCCGGGAGAATGATGCGAGACGGTCGAGGAAGTGAGCCCATCGGGGCTCTTCCCACATGACGTCCAGGTTCGACCAGATGCCGGAGGTGTAGACGAGGTCGATCGGACCATCACCCACGACGGTGTAGGCGATGTGGACCCCGTCGTTGATGGCGTACCGAACCTCGCGCTCCACAGTCGGAGACTAGCCCTGAGGCAGGACTGCCAACCTGACCGGCTAGTGGCTGGGCGCCAGGTCGGCTTCGGCCGCTGCTCTCGAGGCTGCGGCGGCTGCGTGTGACTCCGCGGCAATGTGCCCCTTGGCGTACCCCTCGCTGACCCACCACTCCTGGCCCTCTTCAGGGAGCGAGTGCACTGGGTCGTAGTACACGTGCTTCTTGCGTACGGCATCCGGATCGTCGAGCTCGATGCCGGTGCGGTAGTTCTTCGACCAGTAGGAGATGCCGAGGACGTGGTCGTACTCGTCCACCTGGTGTACCCAGCGTTTGCCGACGAAGGGGACGTCGCACGTCACCCGTGGCGTCGCGAAGCCCGGAAGATATCCCATGATGCCGTGCTGGAGCCGCTGGGCATCAGCAAGAGACACGCGCCAGTGCTCGGCGAACGGGATCATGTCGGGCATGTAGAAGTAGTAGGGCAGGATGCTTGCCCCGTCGAGCAGGGCGAAACAGAGGTCGAGCATCCGCTCGACGCTGTTGTTGATACCAGCCATCAGCACGCCCTGGTTGCGCACGTCGCGGATGCCGGCGTCGAGCAGGCCCCGCGATGCGCGGGCCACCAACGGCGTCACCGAGTTGGCATGGTTCACGTGCGTGTGCACTGCGAGCCCCACGCCGCGCGCCGACGCCTTGGAAGCCAGCCGCTCGGCGCCTGCTCGGACCTCATCTGAGTACCAGTGCTGGGGGAGGCCCATCAGCGCCTTGGTGGCCAACCGAATGTCGCGAATGTTCTCGACGTCGAGGATCTTGTCGACGTACGCCTCGAGGTTCTTCCAGGGCATGTTGCCCACATCACCGCCTGAGACGACGACATCGCGAACCGAAGGTGTCGCTTTCAGGTAGTCGATGTGCTGCTGCATCCGGTCAACTGGCTTGAGCTCGAGCTTGAGCTTCTGGATGGTAGGGGTGGAGTTCCCGACCAGATCCATCCGGGTGCAGTGTCCGCAGTACTGCGGACAGGTGGAGAGCACCTCAGCCAGCACCTTGGTCGGATACCGGTGAGTCAGTCCTTCGGCCTTCCACATGTCGTGCTCGTGCAGCGAGTCACGACTGGAGTAGGGATGCGATGGCCAGTCGGTACGGCGATCGCTGAACACCGGCAGCATGTAGCGCCGGACTGGGTCGGCGTAGAAGGCCTCGGTGAAGGTCTGCGGGGTCGGGACTCCCGTGTCATGTGAATCGGGAACCATCGTGTTGACCATCTGCGGCGGAATCAACATCGACATCGTGGCCCGCTCGGCCTGGTCGAGCTCGAGATCCTCATAGAAGGACTCAGTGAGCAGGTCGCCCATGACCGCGCGCAGCTGCTTGATGTTCTTCACACAGTGTGAGCGCTGCCACTGAGCGTTCTCCCACTCGTCGGTGGTGACCTCGCTCCAGCCAGGCAGGCGCGTCCAGTCCGGCTCGCGAACCTCACGCTGGCGGTAGTCGTACGGCTGCGGTAGGTGGTGGCTCACTGGCGCTCCTTCGGCCGGTTTCCGTACTGAGAGAGTACGGAGATCTTCCTGCCGAATCAATGAACAACCGCAGCTTCTCCGCCTAAAGAGCAGATGTTGTCATCTTGTTGCGGGCGGACTGCCCAGAGGTGGTGGCGGCCTTGGTGGGCCGGCTGACAAGATCAGCCGGTGACCCGAACGACTCCCTCGTCCCCGGTGGGACTGCACCGCGTCATCGAACCGCGCGGGGTGCTCCCACAAGCGGCGACCCGCCTCGACGCCAGCCCCGAGATCTGGCCTGACGAGGTCCGGATCTCGGTATCGGTGCTCAACCTCGATGCGGCCTCCTTTCGACAGCTGATCACCAAGCACGACGGCGACGGCGCTGCGGTGCGGGCCGAGGTGCTCGCGATCGTCGCTGATCGAGGAAAGATGCAGAACCCGGTGACCGGCTCGGGTGGCATGCTGGTCGGCACCGTCGACGCGGTTGGCCCGGAGGCACAGCTCGACGTGACGGTCGGACAAGAGATCACGACGCTGGTCTCGCTGAGCCTGACCCCCCTTGTCATCTCTGATGGGCTCGAAGGCTGGGACGGGCTCAGCGAACAGGTTCCCTGCCAGGGGCACGCCATCCTCTTCGGCCGGACGATCGCTGCGACGGTGCCTGATGACCTGCCGTCGACGTTGGCCATGGCCGTCATGGACGTGGCTGGCGCGCCTGCGCTGACGGCTCGCGTGGTGAGTCAGTACGTCGACCGAGGCCACGAGCCCACGGTCGCCGTCATTGGCGGCGCCGGCAAGAGCGGGTCACTGTCGCTCGCTGCCGCCCGAGACACCGGCGCCAGTCGCACCGTGGGGATCGTCCCGTTCGCGGCCGAGTCCGAGCTGCTGTCCGACGTCGGCCTGGCAGATGTCGTGGCTATCGCCGATGCCCGCGATCCGGTCGCGCTCTCGACGGCCGTCGAAGGCGCGTTGGGGGGGCCGGCTGACATCACTGTGGTCTGTGTGGACGTCCCTGGCTGCGAGCACGGCGCCATCTTGTCGACGTCGCCGCAGGGTGGCACCGTGATCTTCTTCTCCATGGCCACGTCGTTCAGCGCCGCTGCGCTCGGGGCTGAGGGTCTGGCGTCCGACACCACCATGTTGATCGGCAACGGCTACACACCGGGGCACGCCGAGTACGCCTTCCACCTTCTCCGCGACGCGGCGGGAGTGCGCGACCTGTTCACCCGTCGGCTCTCGCACGAGGGGCAGAGCGAGTGAGCACGACGCTCTACCGCGGCGGCCGCGTGTACAGCGCCTCAGACCCGTTCGCGACCGCTCTGGTGGTCGACGGTGATGAGATTGCGTGGGTGGGTACCGATGCGGCGGCATCCGTCCATGCTGACGGGGTCGACGACATCGTCGATGCCGATGGTGCGTTCTTGGCGCCGGCCTTCGTCGACGCCCACGTCCATGTCACCTCGACCGGCCTCCACCTGTCTGGCCTCGACCTGTCAGCTGCCACGACTCTGACCGACGCCCTCGATCGGATCGAGGCACACTCTCGCAGCGTTCGCGGTGGTGTGGTGCTGGGCCACGGATGGGACGAGTCCCGTTGGCCAGAGGGGCGTCCGCCACACCAGACCGAGGTCGACAAGGCCTCGTACGGGGGAGTGGTCTACCTCTCGCGAGTGGACGTCCACTCGTGCATTGCCTCTTCCGCCCTCGTAGCGCTGGCTCCTGAGGTGCAGCAGGCTCCGGGATTTTCGGCAGATGGCTGGCTATCACAGCAGGCGCACCACATCGTGCGACGGATCGCCCTTGACTCGGTCACGCCCGAGCAACGACGAACCGCACAGGAGGTGTGCTTGCGGCGTGCAGCGTCCTTGGGAATCGGCACGGTCCACGAGCTCGGTGGTCCCGAGATCTCCAGCGCTGATGACTTCCGAGACCTGCTCGACACCGTTGGCCCAGCATCAGGACTCGACGTGGTCGGCTACTGGGCAGAGGGCGGCGGACCCGACATCGCCATCTCGCTCGGCGCCCGAGGAGCGGCCGGAGATCACTTCGTCGACGGCGCCATTGGGTCGCGCACGGCGTTCCTTCGCGAGCCGTACGAGGACGCGCCGACCCTCGGTGCCTCGTACACGACCGCTTCAGACATCCGGGATCACGTCGTCGCCTGCTCAGCAGCTGGTGTCCAGGCGGGCTATCACGTGATCGGCGACGGAGCCATGGACCTCGTGGTCGCCGGGTTCTCCGAGGCTGCCGATGTGGTGGGGGAGGACGTGGTCCGCGCCGCGCAGCACCGGCTCGAGCATGTCGAGATGGTCGACGCAGACGCGCGAGTCGTGCTGGCCCGTCTCGGGGTCCTGGCCAGTGTCCAGCCGATGTTCGATGCCTGGTGGGGAGGCGGTTCGGGGATGTACGCCGAACGACTGGGGCCAGAGCGAGCCCAACGGCTCAACCCGTTCGCGACGATGCAGAGCGCCGGAATACCCCTGGCCTTCGGATCAGACGCGCCGGTGACGCCGCTCGCTCCGTGGTCTGCGGTTCGCGCAGCTGTGCATCACCATCAGGCCTCCGAACGTCTCACTGCCCGGGCCGCCTTCACCGCGCACACCAGAGGGGGCTGGCGCGCGGCGGGCAGGCGTGGAGGCACGTTGACGGTGGGGGAGCCGGCCCACCTGACGATGTGGCACTGCGGCGACCTCGTCGTCGAGACCTCCGACGCCAGGGTGGCGGCGTGGTCGACCGACCCGCGAGCAGCTGTTCCCGGCCTTCCCTCACTGGCCGATGGCTCCGGCGACCCCGCGTGTCTGCGGACGGTGGTGGCTGGCCGTACCGTCTACTCAGCCGACTCGACCCACGAAGACCGTCGGCACAACCCTGGGAGGACGTCGTGACCCGACGCGGCAAGGGCAAGCTCGAGCTCGATCCGGTAGTGGTCCGCAAGGCCCGCACTCTGGCTCGCAAGGCCGGCAAGCCGATCGTGACCCTTGCCAAGACACACACCACAGTCAGCGTCGAGCGGGCCGTGCTTCGACTGGCTGGCCTGTCCGGCGCCGACTCGGAGGGAGAACCCTGGGTCAACCACGTGGTCGATGCGGTACGGCAGGACGTCGGCCTCGAGCACGGCGTCGCTCTTCCGGTATGGGACGCCCTGGCCACCGGTGAGTACGCCGACCTCATGGCTCTGGCTCACAAGGCCGCCGCTGGGGGCGTGATCTTCCGCCAGCCCGAGGGGCAGAACGAACGGCGCGCCAGGTCTGCGGCCCGGAAGGCAGCCACGGCCGGCATGCGCCGGATCGATGCCAGTCGCAAGGACCGTGCGCGGTTGATCTCCAAGTACGGGGACCCGCCCAAGCCGTGGATCTACCTCATCGTGGCCACCGGAGACATCTACGAGGACATCCCCCAAGCTCAGGCGGCGGCCCGTGAAGGCGCGGACATCGTGGCGGTGATCCGCTCAACCGGGCAGTCACTGCTCGACTTCGTGCCAGAGGGGCCGACTCGCGAGGGATACGCCGGTACCTACGCCACTCAGGAGAACTTCCGTTTGATGCGCACCGCGCTCGACGAGGTCTCCGCCGAGCTGGGCCGGTACGTGCGGCTGACCAACTATGCCTCCGGGCTCTGCATGCCCGAGATTGCCACCCTCGCCGGTCTCGAGCGGCTCGACATGATGCTGAACGACTCGATGTACGGCATCTTGTTCCGCGACATCAACCCGATCCGGACCTTCGTCGATCAACGCTTCAGCCGCCAGGTGCACGCGCGAGCGGGCATCATCATCAATACCGGCGAGGACAACTACCTCACCACCGCTGACGGCGTCGAGGCCGCCCACACCGTCACGGTCAGCCAGCTGCTGAACGAGTTCTTCGGCAAGGAAGCCGGACTCACGGACGCGCAACTAGGTCTCGGGCACGCATTCGAGATCACCCCCTCCGTCCCCGAGTCGTTCCGTATGGAGCTGGCCCACGCGATGCTGGCCCGTGAGCTCTTTCCGGATGCCCCGCTGAAGTGGATGCCCCCGACCAAGCACATGACCGGCGATATATTCCGGGGCTACCTCCTGAACGGGTTCTTCAACCTGGTCGGATCGATGACCTCGCAAGACATCCTGCTGGTGGGGATGCTCACCGAGGCCGTCCACACGCCCTGGCTCTCCGATCGCGACCTGGCGTTGCAGAACGTTCGCTACGTCATGGAGTCGACCAGGGGTCTGTCAGAAGACTTCGTCCCCGCCCACGACGGATTCGTGGTGCAGCGTGCTCACCAGGTGCTCGCCGAGGCCATCGACCTGCTCGAAAGGATCGTCGACGACCAGCTGCTGAACGCCATTGCCGATGGAACCTTTGGCCTGATGAAACGTCCAGCCGATGCCGGTCGCGGTCTCGACGGCGTCGCCAAGCAGTCCCGCGACTACTACAACCCAGCCAGCGAGCTGCTCGACGAGTACTTCGCGGACGGCAAAGGAGGCACCCGATGAGCAAGCGCGGGGAGTCACACATCATCCGTCCCTACGGCGACGCCACCGGCGACGGACAGGTTCAGATTTCTTTCACCCTGCCCGTTGTCCACGACAAGCGCGCCGAAGGAGCGGCCCTGCAGCTCGCCGGGAAGATGGGCCTAGAGCCGGCCATGGTCGTGCACGCCAAAGCGATGGGCCCGCACTTCACCTTCTTTGTCGTCTACGGCCGGTGCAGCCACCTCGTCGACCTCGACAAGGTCGTGGTCATCGAGCGAGAGTTCCCACTGCTGTCACCCAAAGAGGTCAGTGCTTCGGTCAAACGCGCTCTGCAGCGCCCGTTGGTCGTGATCGGTGCTTGCATCGGAACCGATGCCCATACCGTCGGGATCGATGCGATCCTGAATATCAAGGGGTGGGCCGGCGAGAAGGGGCTTGAGGCGTACAAAGGGATGGAGGTGCACAACCTCGGCGCTCAGGTCTCGGTTCCTGACCTCGTCGAGCGTGCCCAGTCGCTCAAGGCCGACGCCGTCCTAGTCAGCCAGGTTGTCACGCAGCGGGACGCCCACCTGCACAACGTGACCCAGATGTCAGCCGCCTTTCGCGAGGCCTACCCCGCTGGCAAGGCACCGGTCCTGATCGTCGGCGGTCCCCGCTTCGACGAAGGGGCGGCAGAGCAGCTAGGCGTCGACCGCGTCTTCGTGAAAGGAACGACGCCCGGCGAGGTCGCCAGCTACCTCGTCCACCGCCTCTGCAGCCCGCCATCGAAGAAGCCAGCCCGTCCCAAGAAGAAGGCGAACGCGCGATGACCGAGACACCGGACCGGCTCGGGCGGAGCGTCACGCACCGCCGTTACGTTCCGTACTCCCATGCCCACTACGCCGGGAACCTGGTCGATGGGGCGTACACCCTGGGCCTGTTCGGTGACGTGGCCACCGACCTGATGATCGTCACGGACGGAGACGAAGGTCTGTTCGCCTCGTACTCCGACATTCAGTTCACGGCGCCGGTGAGGGCGGGGGACGTCCTAGAGGTGACCGCGACGGTGACCCGCGTCGGACGCCGCAGTCGTGAGCTGGCCTTCTCAGCCCACGTCGTCAGCCGTGGGCGACCCGATCTGGGCGAGGCAGCAGCACAGGTTCTGGCCGAGCCCGAGCTGGCAGTGGCTGCTATCGGCACCATCGTGGTGCCCCCTTCCGCCGAGGGAGCGTAATCGGGTTACCGTCGTCAGGTGAGCACGGTCGCTGAGGACGTTCCCGAGACTTCCTCAGGCGTGCCCATACCGGGATCACGGATCCCGCTGTGGGGTTCGGCAGTGGCAGCCGCCGCAGCCGGTGGACTCCTCGTCCTCGCCTTCCCACCGTTCGATCTGTGGCCGCTTGCGCCCCTGGCCTGCGCGCTCCTGCTCGCAGCAATCGATTCCGCCTGCCGCACGTGCCAGCCCGCAAGGCGGGGTGCGCTCGTCGGTGCTGCTTTCGGTGTCGTCTTCTTCGCGCTGCTGACCGCGTGGCTTCGCGTCATCGGCCCGGATGCCTGGCTGCTGATCATCGGGCTCTCCGCGGCCTTCACTGCCCTGTTCGGTGCCGGAACCGCGGTGCTGCTCCGCCTCCCCGGGTGGCCGCTGTGGGTGGCTGGCTGGTGGGTTGCGGTCGAGGCGGTTCGGGGGCGGGTGCCCTTTGGCGGATTCCCATGGGGGCGTCTCGGCCACTCACAAGCCGATGCACCAACAGCGGCCTGGGCATCCATCGGCGGCGTTCCGCTTCTCGGCTTCGTCGTGATGCTGAGCGGGTGCCTCCTCTGGGTGGCGGTGCGGTCCGCTCGTGGCCGCCGGGCCGTGCGCGCAGTGGTCGCCGTCGGCGCGGCAGTGTTCCTCCTGGCCAGCGGTCTGGCCATCCCGCTCGCGGACGACGGCCGCCCCCTCACTGTCGCCATCGTGCAGGGCAACGTCCCCCAGACCGGAATGGACGCCTTCGGCCAGCGTGAGGCTGTCCTGTCGGCGCATCTTGATGCCACGCACCGGCTGGCCGCGGACGTGCGGCGTGGCGTGACACCAGCACCTGACGTCGTCATCTGGCCCGAGAACGCCTCTGACATCGACCCGGCCCTCGATGCCGACGCGTTCGCTGCGATCGACGCTGCCGTCAAGGATGTCGGCGTGCCCGTCCTTGTGGGCATGGTGGTGGAGGTTGACGGCGGGGCGCGGGTCGCCAACCAGGGAACGGTCTGGAGTCCGGTCGACGGGCCGGGGGAGTCGTACGTCAAGCAGAACTTGGTTCCGTTCGGCGAGTACGTCCCCTTCCGTTCGACGCTCGAGCGGGTGATCTCCAGACTCGACCGGATTCCGCGTGACTTCGTCGCGGGGGACGAACCTGGCGCCCTCGATCTCGGCCCGGTGGTCGTGGGCGACGTCATCTGCTTCGACGTCGCGTACGACGCCGCCGTACGTGATGCGGTGGCCGACGGAGCCGAGCTGATCACCGTGCAGACCAACAACGCGACATACGGCCGCACAGGGCAAGTGCCCCAGCAGTGGGCGATCAGCCGGCTACGCGCCGTCGAGCACGGCCGCACGGTGCTGGTGGCATCGACCAGCGGGATCAGCGGAGTCGTCGCACCGGACGGAACGGTCGTGGCGCAGACCACGGAGTTCGTCCAGGAGGTGGTCGTCGAGACCGTTGTGGCAAGAAGTGACCAGACGATCGCCACGCGCGTCGGGAGCTGGCCCGAATGGGCTCTCAGCTTGATGGGCTTGGGCGCGGTTGTGTTCGCTCTCGTGCGTCGACGAGGCAGAATCGGCGCATGACCGACGACGTCCTGGTGATCATCCCTACGTTCAATGAACGGCAGTCCCTACCGCAGATCGTCGAACGCGTTCGTTCTCGTACGCCTGACGTTCACATCCTGGTGGTCGACGACAACAGCCCGGACGGAACCGGTGACCTGGCCGAGGAGCTGGCCAAGGGTGACGCGCACGTGCACGTCCTGCACCGCACGACTAAGAACGGGCTGGGCGCCGCGTACCTGGCCGGGTTCCGCTGGGGGATGAGCCGAGGGTTCGACGTGCTGGTCGAGATGGACGCTGACGGATCACACCGTCCGGAGCACCTCCCCGACATGTTGGCGGCGCTCGACGGTGCCGACGTGGTGATCGGCTCGAGGTGGGTTCCTGGGGGTGGCGTGGTCAACTGGCCCCGCCACCGTCAGTGGCTCTCGCAAGGAGGAAACCGCTACACACAGACCATGCTGGGCCTTGGGGTTCGCGATGCAACCGCTGGATACCGGGTCTACCGCCGCGATGCCCTCGAACGGATGGATCTGGCCAGCGTGGCCTCGCAGGGTTACTGCTTCCAGGTGGATCTGACCCGTCGCGCCGCCGCCGCGGGGCTCCGCATCGTCGAGGTGCCGATCACGTTCGTCGAGCGCGAGGAGGGCGAGAGCAAGATGAGCGGCGTGATCGTGGCAGAGGCGCTCTGGCGTGTCACCCAGTGGGGCGTGGTGCAACGCGCCCGACAACTCGACCCTCGTGGCACCCACTGATGCTGTTTCTCTTTCTGCTGATCTTCATCGGTGGCCCGATTCTCGAGCTGTACGTCGGCACGGTGGTCGTGGATGCCGTGGGTTTCGACACCGCACTCCTCCTGCTGCTGGCGGCGTCGGTTGCCGGGATTCTTGTGATGCGCAGGGCATGGCAACGTCGCCCTCGCACTCCTGACAGTGCCCTGCTGATGCTCGCGGGTGTATTTCTGCTGCTACCCGGATACGTCTCAGACGTCGTGGGTCTGCTACTGCTCGTGCCACCAGTCCGAGCGGTCCTACGCGTGTGGATCGGTCAACGCGTGGAGCGAAGGCTGGCCACCTGGAACCTCTCGATCCTGCGTTGGGACGACTCCTCAGGGTGGTTGCGTCGCGCTGACGTGGTCCCTGGTGAAGTCATCGACGATGAGCCGGGCGACAACGGGGTGATTCGTGGCGAGATCGTTGACGATTCGTCCGACGACGGTTCAGGGTGAACGGCTAGGCGGAGCGACGAGCCGGACCGCCTGAGGCGCGCAGGAGCTCAAGACGCTCCTCGAGCAGCTCTTCCAGCTCGGGGATCGACCGCCGCTCGAGCAGCATGTCCCAGTGGGTGCGGGTCGGCTTGATGGCTTTCTCTTCCGGAAGCGGCACGTCACGAGCGATCGAGACGGCGCCGCACACGCGGCACTCCCAACGGGCAGGGACGTCCGCCTCGACGGAGAAGGGCATGGTGAAGGAGTGACCCTCTGGGCAGTCGTACGTGACGTCGAGACGCGCAGCTGGCTCCACGCCTTCGTCGTTCTCGTAGCTCGTGGTGCCCAACCGGGTGCCCCGGAGCGAGCGCTCAGCCATGGTCAACCTCCTCTGTCGATGCCTACGGCAACGCCTTAGGGCTTCGACGGATTCCCGGCCAGAACGGTTCCCTCCCGATCTGTCCGTTTTGTACCCCTAGAATGTCCCATTCGAGCACGGCGGACGCCAGCCGCCATCCGGGGGAGTGACCGGACTCACAGCACGGCGGGTCGACGGTTCCCGACGGCATCGATTGCGTCGCCGACCCGGACCCTCCGGAGCAGCAGCCCGCCGGCCACGAAGAAGACGACCAAGACAACGATCGCCACGCGGTAGGAGCCGGAGAGCTCGTAGGTGAGGGCGAAGGTCAAGGTGCCGAGCCAGCTCGTCCCGCGCTCGGAGATCTCATAGAAGGCGAAGTACTCGGCTTCTCGCTGCCGGGGGATGAGCTGGGAGTAGAGCGATCGGGAGAGCGCCTGCGACCCCCCGAGCACGAAACCGATCACGGCCGCGATGCCGTACACCCCGAGTGGCTGCTCCTGGGGCAGGAAGTAGGCCACCACCAGGATGCCGCCCCAGACGACCAGTGCGTTGAGGATCACCCGCTGGGCGCCCCACCGGGCTGCCAGGCGTCCGAGGGCCAACGCACCGGCGAAGGCGACAACCTGCACGAGCAGGATGACCGAGATCGAGACGGAGGTGTCGAGGAGGAGCTCCTTCTCGATGTAGACCGCGGCCAGGGCGATCACCGTCTGGATGCCGTCGTTGTAGAGCAGGTAGGCGAGCAGGAAGAGCAGCGTCTGCGGGTAACGCTTGATGTCGCGCAAGGTGCCGGCGAGCTGTCGGAACCCGCTCGTGAGGACGCCGCCCCGAACCGTCCCGCTCGCTGTGCCGCCCGTCGTTGGACGCTGCACGTCGCGCAGTCCGACAAACGGGATGACTGTGAAGAGCGCCCACCAGACGCCGGCTGACAGCAGCGCGATGCGAACGGCCTCGCGCTCAGTGACACCGAACGCCTCGTGACCGAGGTACAGCACGAGGTTGAGGACCAGGAGCAGCGCTCCGCCGAGGTACCCGAGCGCCCACCCGCGTGATGAGACCCGATCTCGCTCGTCGGCTGTGGAGATCTGTGGCAGGAAGGCGTTGTAGACCACAACGCTCATACCGAACGCCAGGTTGGCGATGACGAAGAGGAGGCCACCGAGCACGTAGCGACCGTCTGTCAGTACCACCATCAGCATCGTCGCAAACGAGCCGATGCCGGCGAACGACGCGAGCAGCTGCCGCTGGTGGCCGATCCGGTCGGCAATCGCGCCGGTCACGGGCAGCACGAGGACCTGGAGCACGACCGAGACCGAGACAAGGAGCGAGAAGTACGAACCCGGTCGCACATCCCACAACAAGAACCCGACTCGGCCGTCACTGCCGGCGGCGTCCTCGGCCAAGGTGGTGAGGTAGGGGCCCAGAAAGACGGTGACGACCGTCGTGGAGAACGCGGAGTTCGCCCAGTCGTAGAAGTACCAGGCACGTTGCTGTCTACGGTTGTTCGCGGATGTGGCGTCGGCGTCGGTCATCGTGGGGGCCGCCAGCCGCGGGCGGTGAAGACCGATGCCAGCACCTCGGTGTCGTCACTCATCACCCCGTCGACCCCTCTCGCGAGCAGGCGTTCCATCTCCGCGCCATCGTTGAC
>JAHELE010000078.1 GCA_024644345.1 Actinomycetes bacterium
GTCGGCGGAAGTGTCTGGTGACCGGGCTCTGGATTGCCGTTGCCGGGTCGTTGGTCGTCGTCGGCGCGTCGATCGCCGAGATCGTTGCTCTCGTGCTCGTGGGAACGTTCGGGGTGGGCGTCGCATCCGCGGTTGGTCTGCAGGCCCGCTATGCGGCCAGCGATCTTGCCGCCACAGAGCATGTGGGGCGCGACCTGGCGATGGTCGTGTGGGCAACCACGGTAGGCGCGGTGCTTGGCCCCAACTTGATGCAGCCGGCCGCCACCCTGGCAGATGGCCTGGGATTGCCGTCCCTGAGCGGTCCTTACCTGGTCACGGCGTCCAGTATCGCCCTGTCGGCCTTGCTGGTTGCTGGCTTCCTGCGGCCTGACCCTCTGCTGCGTGCCCGTGAGCTGAGCCAGGACGCCGAAGGAGATGCGTACGTCGCACCACCTCATCAGGGGATGAGATCGGAGCTCTCGCACGGCCTCGGCGTCGTGCGGGCTTCTCCCGGAGCCAGTCTGGCCGTGGCATCGATAGCCATCGGGCATGTGGTGATGGTGATGGTGATGGTGATGACCCCGGTGCACATGCAGCATGTCGAGGTCACGCTGCAGGTGGTGGGGCTGGTGATCAGCGTGCACGTGCTGGGCATGTACGCCTTCTCGCCGGTGGTC
This sequence comes from Actinomycetes bacterium, assembly GCA_024644345.1. Lineage (GTDB taxonomy): Bacteria > Actinomycetota > Actinomycetes > JAHEKZ01 > JAHEKZ01 > JAHEKZ01. The sequence continues at coordinate 657 of JAHELE010000078.1, forward strand.
GGGTGGCTCGTCGACCGCCGAGGAAGCGTGACGGTGATCGGTGCCGGGGTGGTGCTCCTTGCCACGGCGACCCTGATTGCGGGTACCGCGCCCGGCGACTCGGTCGGGCAGCTCGGGCTGGGGCTGTTCCTGCTGGGACTGGGCTGGTCGGCCACCTTGGTGGGAGGGTCGGCGCTGCTCTCCACGTCGGTGCCGGAGGAGTCCCGACCGGCTGCCCAGGGGGTGGGCGACACGGTGATGAACGTGGCCGCAGCGGCCGGGGGAGCCTGCGCCGGCGTGATCGTCTACACGATGTCGTACGCCTGGCTGAACGCGGCTGCGGCACTGTGCCTGGTGCCGCTGGTCGTCGCCCTGGTGCGGCGGCGTGTCGGACATGCCGTTCGAACACCTGTTCGGTAGAGTCGCCGCGACGCACAACGCTGGCCCGCTATCCACCGGTCCGCTGTTCAGACCGGCGGCTGTCAGTGGTCCGGCGTAGCGTCGCCAACGACAGATCAGCCGATGACCTGCACGATGGCCCGACAGGGCACCGACCACCCGCAAAGGGGAACTCATGGCAGACCGCGACAAGGCCCTCGACTCCGCGCTCGCCCAGATCGAGCGCCAGTTCGGCAAGGGCTCGGTCATGCGCCTCGGCGACGAGACGCGGGCACCGGTCGAGGTGATTCCCACAGGGGCCATCTCGCTCGACATCGCTCTCGGCATCGGGGGGCTTCCCCGTGGCCGCGTCGTCGAGATCTACGGCCCGGAGTCCTCGGGTAAGACGACGGTGGCGCTGCACGCGGTAGCCAATGCACAGGCGCAGGGGGGCATCGCGGCCTTCATCGACGCCGAGCATGCGCTCGACCCCGAGTACGCCAAGAAGCTCGGCGTCGACACCGACGCCCTCCTGGTGTCACAGCCCGACACCGGCGAGCAGGCGCTCGAGATCACCGACATGCTGATCCGCTCCGGCGCGATCGACATCATCGTGATCGACTCGGTAGCGGCACTTGTGCCGCGCGCCGAGATCGAGGGCGAGATGGGGGACAGCCACGTCGGTCTGCAGGCCCGCTTGATGAGCCAGGCGCTCCGCAAGATCACCGGTGCCTTGAGTCAGACCGGCACGACGTGCATCTTCATCAACCAGCTGCGCGAGAAGATCGGGGTCTTCTTCGGATCCCCCGAGACCACAACCGGTGGCAAGGCGTTGAAGTTCTACTCTTCGGTCCGGATGGACGTCCGGCGAATCGAGACGCTCAAGGACGGAACTGAGCCGGTCGGCAACCGCACCCGGATCAAGGTCGTGAAGAACAAGATGGCTCCGCCCTTCAAACAGGCCGAGTTCGACATCCTCTACGGCCACGGCATCTCACGAGAGGGATCGTTGCTTGACCTCGGGGTCGAGCACGGGTTCGTCCGCAAGTCCGGTGCCTGGTACACCTACGAAGGCGACCAGCTCGGACAAGGCAAAGAGAACTCCCGCAACTTCCTGATCGACAATCCCGACCTCGGCAACGAGATCGAGAAGAAGATCAAGGAGAAGCTCGGTGTTGGCGCTCAGGTCGACGCTGACGCCGGCGACATCGATCTCACCGAACCCGCCCCCGTCGACGTCTGATCGTGGCCAGGGCTGCACGGGCGGCGCGCGAGCGCTCACCTGACTCGGATGCCTTGGCCGAGGCGGTCGGAGGTGAGGGTGACGCCGACCCGGTCGAGGTCGCCAAGCAGATCGTCCTCCACCAGATCAGCGTGAGCGCCAAGAGTCGACACCAGCTGGCGCAGGCGCTTGCGCGTCGGGCGGTGCCTGACGCGGCCGCCGAGCAGGCGTTGGACCGGTTCACCGAGCTCGGCTACATCGACGACGCGGCGTTTGCCAGGGCGTGGGTGGATTCCCGACAGCGCACCCGCGGCCTCGCCGCACCGGCTCTGCGGCGTGAGCTGCGCGACAAGGGGATCGGCACCGAGATCATCGACGCGGTGCTGCTGGAGTGCGTCGATGGTGATGCCGAGCGGGCGGTGGCTGGTGAGCTGGTCGACAAGAAGCTGCGCTCCATGCGCGGGGTCGACCGCGACACCGCTACTCGCCGATTGGTCAGCATGCTGGCGCGCAAGGGATATCAGTCGTCGGTGGCGTACAGCGTGGTCCGCGAGCGGCTTGACGAGGTCGGTGTCACACCACGCTGAAGCGTGCGATCACGGCGTCAACGGTGCGAGTTCTGGCGGTCCCCACCATCACGATGCGACCACTGGCGTCCGCCTCAGTCTCCACCCAGTACTCCCACTCCGGGAACAGGTCGAACATCTGGGTGCCGTAGCTGCGGTCCCACTGACCGTCGAGGGTGAAGCGCGCGACTGCCGTCCTGGCGTTCTTCTTCAGGTTTCCCCCGACCAAGATCAGCCCTTGGGGGGTCAGGGCACCTGACGTCGAGTAGCAGCGGCAGTCGTGCCTGGCGTAGCCGTCGCGGCCATAGCTGCGATCGCGTTCCAGCGTGGGCGAGTACCGGGCTGCTCCCCACCCCGGTCCCTTCCACGGGGTCATCCCGACGACGATCTGCCCATCGGTGGCCACGTCGACCGTCAACGGCATACTGCCGCGATCGCCCCACGGGCGAATCGTTCGTACCGTGCTGCGGCCACCTGGTGCGATGGCCAGCAGGGCAGTGCCACCCGCCACTTTCGAGCTCCGTGAGGTGTAGCCGGTGAGGTAGAACCGGCCATTGGCGTCCACGGCGCTGAAGTAGGTGAAATCGCGGCGGCCGACGTCGAACGTGCGTTCCCCGTTACGGCCGAAGCCGCGGTCGACGCGTCCGGTGGAGGAGAAGCGCATCACTCGGAAGTCGGAGACGTGTGCGTCGTAGTCGTAGCCTCTGACTGCCGCCCAAGCGAGCCAGATGGACCCGTCGGGGGCAGACTCGACCAGCGGCCAGGTGATTCCCTCTGAGACGGGGATCTTGAGGATGCCGTCTCGCGCGAACGTGCGGTCGAGGGCCCCTGAGGGTCGCAGCTTGACGACGACCACACTGAGCCTTCGTGACGACGACCAGCCGGCGACGAGGACGCCACCGTCAGACGCGAGTGCTCCACTCAGTGCGCACGAGCTCTTTCCAATGGTCATCACTCGCTTGCCACGGTTGCCGAAGGACCGCACCAACGATCCCTGGTCGTCGTACTTGGCGATCAGGAAGGCGCAGCTGCTCTTGCGGGATTTCCTGGTCGTTCCGATCAGGTATGACGTGTCACCGTCGACCACGACATCACTGGAGGAGTCGTAGCCCCTGGCGTTGAGCGACGCACGCCCATCGCCTGAGAACGTGGTGTCCGGCTCGATGGTGGCCGCCATCGCGGTCGGGGCCAGTGACAGTGCGAGTGCGACGCCAGTCACAGCCGCGAGAGCACCGGACAGATAGCGGGCCTCGTAGCCGGCGCGAGCCGGACGGCGTCGCATCATCGGTCGAGGTCCCATCGGCTAGGGCTGAACGAGACGTGTGAGGAACAGGTCGTTGTCGGCGCCATCGGCGGCCGTGCCGGAAACGAGCACACTGCCTGCGCTGTCTCGGAAGACGGCGAAGCCGAAGTCTTCCTTCGGGGTCACGTCGTAGCTCGAACGTCCACCGGTGCCGAACGTCGCGTCCAGCTTTCCCTTGGCCGTGACGCCACCGACCAACATCTGGTCGAAGCCCGTTCCACCGGCGCCGGTGACGACGATGGCGCCCTTTGCCACGCTGGCGGCGTACACCGAGCCCCCGTGATTGCCGGCGACCTTTCCGTCCCCGCTGTAGTTGCTGTCGGGCTTGCCGTTGGACAGGAAGCGGACGCCGCCGAACTTCTCCTGGTTCGCCATGGCGACCACGACGCGGTTCTTGGCTCCGAATCCCACGGCGACACCGGTGTTCTGGCCCTTGCTGAGGTTGACTGTTGCAAAGCCGTTGCCCGAGAAGTTCCCATCCACAGCCCCGTTGGCCTTAAAGCGTGCCACGACACCGGTCGTCGTCAGGGCGTACACACTGCCGGCTGCTGATCCCACCACGACCGGGCGATCGGCTGAGTCGACGCCGACGTCGGTCATCCGGTCGGTGACGTCGACACCCACCTTTGCCTTTCCGTCCCCGGAGAAGCTTGTGTCGAGCTTGCCGTTGCCACGGAGCCGGGCCACCCCGAAGTCACTCTTGAGGAGCCCAATGTCCTGCTTAAGGATGAGCATGCCACCTGCCACCACTCGTCCCCGGCTGTCGACGTCGAGGCCTCGCATCTCATAGGGAAGCGTCACGAACCCGTCGCCGCTGAAGTTGGTGTCGGGGGTGCCGTTGGCATTGAGCCGTACGACGCGTCCAGGGGTCTTGGCGATTCGGTCGCCGGCGAGGAGGAGTTTGCCGTTGGGCATCAGCTCGATGTCGGCCACCGTGGCAAGGCTGACGTCGACGACGCCGTCTCCGCCTCCGAACGTCGTGTCGACGGCTCCGGTGAGTGTGTAGGCCAGCACGTTGACGGTGTCGTCCCCGTGGTCTTCAACCACGAGGATCCGGCTGTCGTTGGCCACCACGGCCACCCCGTTGTCGGTGGTGGTGCTGTCATTGGTCACATATCCGTCACCGCCGCCGAACGTGCTGTCGGGAGTGAGGTCGGCAAGCGCCGGGGTCGCGGAAGCAGCAAGCAGCGCCGTCACCCCCACTGCGCACAGGCCAGCACTGATTCGTTTCGTGTTCATCGTCGCCCCCAGAGTGAATGTCGGGCCAGGGTAGGGGTTCTGATCCGGGCGTGAGGGCAGTTCACCATTTTCGATGGAGTGCCGCGCGCTGCCGGGTGCCCGGCGTTTCACTGAATGGTCATTCAGTGAACTGGTACCCTTGCCCAGGTCAGTCACCGTCGTAGGAGGTCCCGTGACCACCGTGGAACGCCATACCCTGCCAGGCCGCGACTACCGCGACCCTGAGATCTTCGAGCTCGAGCGACAGCAGATCTTTCTCACGTCCTGGTTCTGTGCCGGTCGAGCGGAGATGGCCCCCAACCCCGGCGACTGGTTCACCGTCGATGTCGTGGGAGAGAGCATCCTGGTGCTGCGCGGTGACGACGGCGAGCTACGGGCGTTCTACAACGTCTGCCGCCACCGGGGGTCACGACTGCGCGAAGAACCCAGTGGAAACGACAAGGGCACCATCATGTGTCCGTATCACGCCTGGTGCTACGACCTCAAGGGTGACCTTGTGGTCACTCCCAAGGTCGATGAGGACGAGATCGACCGCACCAAGCTCTCGCTCTGGCCGGTGCATCTCGACGAGTGGCAAGGGTTTGTCTTCGTCAACCTCACCAAAGGGACGCCGACTCCGCTGCGCGACACCATCGGTGAGGCATACGACGACATGCTCGGCTTCGAGCGATTCGAGATGGACCAGCTGCGGATCGGTGCGTCGTCGGAGTGGATCGTCGAGGCGAACTGGAAGATTCTGATCGAGAACTACAACGAGTGCCTGCACTGTCCGACTGTTCACCCCGAGCTGGTCGAGGTGATCCCCGCCTACCGCAAGGGCTGGGTCTTCGAGGATGGTCGAGACGACGGCGGGGTCACACTTGCCAGCGGTGGCACGTATGCACCGGGCGTCGACACCCTTCCGCTGCTGCCGACGATGAACGAGGTCGATGCCCGCTCGGTGTACGGCGGAACGATCTTTCCGAACGTCATGCTGGACACGTCGGGCACTGCGATCATCGTGACGCAGCTGTTTCCGTTGGGCCCGGCCAGGACGCGTCAGGTGGCGTGGTACCTGTTCCACCCCGACACGATCAACGCTCCAGACTTCGACCCCAGCGGATTGGTTCAGTTCGGCGAGCTGGTGGGCGGCCAGGACAACGCCATCTGTGAGCGGGTCCAGCTTGGCGTCAGCTCGCAGGCCTTCGACCACGGCGTGTACCCGGAGAAGGACAAGTACGTATACGCGTTCAACCAGCGGTACCTCAAGGAGCGTGACGGCGGTTGAGCCGGTCTTAGGCGGTGCGGGCTCCGGTGGCCACGGACGCTGCGGGGGGCAGGTCGCGGGGATCAACCGGACCCTGACGCGGATGCAGGAAGATGCCTGACCGGGGCTTGGGCTCGATGTAGGTGCTCTTCGGCGGCATCACCTCACCGCGGTCGGCAACTGCTACCAGCTCGGCGTGCGTCGGGGCCGCAAGCACGAACAGCGCATCCTGCGGGTGGGTGGCCGCCACCTCGTGGGATTCGGTCAGTTCCGACACGTAGCTCACCCGCTCGTGACCGGAGACCACGCCCAGGTGAGGTCGCAGAACCTCCTCATCCAGGCGGGAGACGTCCAGGGCTGCTGCCCCCTCGGCGACCGACGCGGGCAGTTCGACTCGGTACCACCTGCTGGCGACGTGCAGGTCGAATCCGCCGTGTCGTCGGGTCGGCCCGGCCACCTCGGTGACCTCACAGTGGCTGGTGAGTCCATCAAGCAGAGCGTCAGCGTCGATCGGGCCGGCTACCAGACGGTCGAAGGCCAGAAGGTGGGTCTGGCTCTCGGGGTAGAGCACCGACAGCACGGTGCCGCCACGAGGGCTGCCGTGGTCGCGCCAGCGTGCGACCGTGGCCGCGACTCGGTGGTGACCGTCGGCAACGTAGTGACGCAGCGCGCTGAGTCGCTCGATCAGGAGTGCCGCATCGGCTTGGTCGACGCGCCACACCTGCTGCTCGACATCAGTGATGTCAGTGACGGTGAGAATGGGCGTCCGGTCGGTCGTCTTGGCCACGACTGACTCGACCACCTCGTCGTCGCGGTGCATGACAGCGACGAGCTCAGATCGCGTCGGGACCGCCTCGAAGTGCTTGGCAAGGGCTTGTACCTTCTCGGGCTTGACGTCCTCGTGCCCGAGGACGCGACCGTCGACGAAACCGCTGACGTCGAGATCGGCGACGATGCCGGTGTGGACGTCCCCGTCCCGGTCGATCCGGTAGATGTACAGCGCCGGGTCGCCGAGCTCGCCGTACGAGTCTGAGCGCAGCAGACGCTCGAGTCCAGCGGCATTGGCTGCGCCGATGTCCTCGTACGAGGCCCCGGGCATGTCGAGTGCTGAGCGCGTGACGTTCAGGTAGCTGAGCGGGTTCTCGAGCAGCAGGTTGGCTCGATGGGCAGCGGTGAGGGCGTCGTGCATCGGGCAGACGACGTCGGCGGCATGCGCCTCTTTGACGATGCGCGCCGGGAACCGCCGGACCAGTGTCACCCTCTGGCCCCCTGAGAGAGGGCCGCTGCGTTCACCACATGAATGGGCTCATCGGCGGTGAACGCCGCCACGACGTCGACGACGCCTTCGGCCACGGCCAGCTGGGCCTGCTCGGTCGAGGCTCCGATGTGGTGCGTGCCCACCACCGCTGGATGGGTGGACAGCGGTGACGTCCACTCAGCGGATCCGGTACCCGGCTCGTCGGGGAACACGTCGAGGCCGGCGCGAACGCGTCCGTCGTTCAACGCATCGAGGAGCGCGTCCGAGTCGATGACGTCCGCCCGAGACGTGTTGATCAGGATCGCCCCCGGCCGCATGGCGTCGATCGTCTCGCGGTCGACGATGCCGGTGGTTGTGGGGCCGGCGGGGATGTGCAGCGACAAGATGTCGACCGCTGCGGCCAACGTCGGCAGAGAGTCGAGCAGGTCGATCCCCAGGTCGGTGATACGGGCCTGTGACTCCGGCGATCGTCCGGGGCGCTGGAGCGCAATGACCTTCATGCCGAACGCCTTCGCACGCTGTGCGACGCCGAGCCCGATGCTGCCGAGCCCGACGATGCCGAGTGAGGCTCCGGCCAGGCCGCGGGCGCCCTTGGACATCCCCTTCTTGTTCCACTGTCCTGCGCGCATCTCGATCACACCGTCGGGAATCCGTCGATCGATGGCGAGCATCAGGCCGAACGCGAGTTCGGCGACCGCCGCCGCGTTGCGCCCTGGCACGTTGCTGACGACGACTCCGGCGGCGGATGCCGCTGCCACGTCGATGGTGTTGGTGCCCGCGCCGGCGCGCACCACGAGCCCCAACGCCTTGCCGGCGTCGATGGTGGCGGCCGTCACCTTGGTACTGCGAACGATTAGCGCCTCGTTGTCGGCGATGTGGTCCGGCAGGGTGTCGCCGGTGAGGTCGGCCCTGATGACGCAGGTATGACCGGCGGCCTCCAGTGCGGCGACCGCCGATGGCTCGAGTGAGTCGGCGACAAGGATGCGCATGAGGACCTCTCATCGGGCTGGAACAGGGACAGGCGTCGAAAGTGATCAGCCTGACAGTGCGTTCGCCTCATGGGCGAGCACATGATCCACGATGTGGCATAAGTATCCCACGCAGTGGCACCTCCTGGGGGTGGAACGCCGACCACCTACCCTTGGTGCCTGTGACGCCACGCACGTACGAGGTCCGCACCTACGGGTGCCAGATGAACGCTCACGACTCTGAGCGGCTGGCCGGCTCGCTGGAGGCGGCCGGGTACGTGCGGGCACCGGAGGGCGAGCCCGCGGATGTGGTGGTCTTCAACACCTGTGCGGTGCGTGAGAACGCCGACAACCGGCTCTACGGAAATCTCGGACATCTTGCGCCGGTCAAGGATGCGAACCCGGGCATGCAGATCGCTGTGGGTGGGTGCCTGGCACAGAAGGATCGGAACCGCATCGTCGAGCGGGCGCCCTGGGTCGACGTGGTGTTCGGCACCCACAACGTCGGGGCACTGCCGGTGCTGCTCGAGCGTGCCCGGGTGGCTGACGAGGCACAGGTCGAGATCCTTGAGTCGCTGGAGGTCTTCCCCTCCACCCTGCCGACCCGACGCGAGTCGGTGTACGCCGCCTGGGTCTCGATCAGCGTCGGTTGCAACAACACCTGCACTTTTTGCATCGTGCCGTCCCTGCGGGGCGTCGAGAAGGACCGTCGGCCGGGCGACGTGCTCAGTGAGGTACGCGCGTTGGTCGACGAGGGCGTCCTGGAAGTGACGTTGCTCGGTCAGAACGTCAACTCGTACGGTGTCGAGTTCGGTGACCGCTTCGCGTTCGGAAAGCTCCTGCGTGCCTGTGGTGAGGTCGAGGGCCTCGAGCGGGTGCGTTTCACCTCACCGCACCCGCGTGACTTCACCGATGACGTGATCGCGGCCATGGCTGAGACGCCAAACGTCATGCCACAGCTGCACATGCCGCTGCAGTCAGGTTCCGACGCGGTGCTGAAGGCCATGCGTCGTTCGTATCGGCGTGAGAAGTACCTCGGCATCATCGAGCGAGTCAGGGGCGCCATGCCCGAGGCGGCCATCACCACCGACATCATCGTCGGATTCCCCGGGGAGACCGACTCCGACTTCGAACAGACTCTGGAGGTGGCGGCAGAGGCGCGGTTCGCCAACGCGTACACCTTCCAGTACTCCAAACGTCCGGGTACGCCGGCGGCAGAGCTGGCCGACCAGGTGCCACCAGAGGTGGTCAAGGAGCGCTACCAGCGGCTCGTTGCCCTCGTGGACGACATCGCGTGGGACGAGGGCAAGAAGCACGTAGGACGAACAGTCGACGTGCTCGTGGCCGAGGGAGAAGGTCGCAAGGACGGCGCAACCGGACGCCTCTCAGGGCGCGCAGCGGACAACCGGCTGGTCCACTTCGTTGCCGATCCCGAGCAGGTGCCAAGGCCGGGCGACATGGTGGCGGTCGAGATCACGTATGCCGCACCTCACCACCTGGTCGCCGACGGACCCGTCGTGGCGATGCGTCGCACCGCTGCGGGCGACGCGTGGGAGAGGCGGATGCACGACACCGGCTCGTGCGGACCGACCGGGGGGTCGGCCGCGTCGCTCCAGGGCCAGGACAAACCGGTCGTCCTGGGGCTTCCATCGGTGGGAGACCCCGCGCGGCGCGCGTCTGCCGTCGTTCCGGCGCGCTGAGCGTGCTGGTCTCTGCCGCGGTGCTGCCGCACCCTCCGATGCTCGTGCCCGAGGTCGCAGCTGGTGCCGCCGAGGAGCTCGCGCCGGTGCGGCAGGCGTGCATCAGCGCTCTCGACGCTCTCCTCCAGGAAGACCCTGATCTGGTGGTCGTGGTGGGTTCAGCGGACGCCCCGCACCGTTCCTTTCCGGCTGGGGCAGAGGGCTCGTTCGCCGGCTTCGAGGTACCCGTGCGCGTGCGACTCCCCGGAGCCGATGCAGGAGTCGAGACCGCTGGATCGGAACTGCCGACGTCGCTCGCCGTGGCTGCCTGGCTGATGACCGAGCAGCACCGGTGGCCCGAGGTACGAGGCGAAGCCGTCCCCGAGGGGCTTGCCCCGGCGGATGCGGCTGACCTCGGACGTCGACTGGCCGCGGAATCAGAACGCGTGTCGCTCATCGCGATGGGCGACGGGTCGGCGGCACTGTCGGCGAGGGCCCCCGGGTATCTGGTCGACGGGGCGGTCGAGTGGCAGCGGACCGTCACTGACGCGCTCGGTGATGCCGACCTCGACACCCTCGCCGCGCTCGACCCCGATGATGCGTCGCACTTCGTCGCAGCCGGCCGCGCCGCTTGGCAGGTGTTGGC
>JAHELE010000191.1 GCA_024644345.1 Actinomycetes bacterium
CGCTGCAGGTGCAGAGCGTTCTGGGATGCGACGATCACTCGCCCCTGACCGTCGTCCACCCATTCGAGAATGCGTTCTTTGTGGGCGAGGTCGAGCTGACCCGCTATCGCCGGGTCAAGCAGCTGACGGCGCCACCTCACCGCTGCACCAACGACCGTTCACTCCCCACCGAAGGAGTCCTCACGAATCCTTCGACGCTTAGCCTCCAGCTCGACCAGCTCGGCAAACACTGCAGCGTGGCCTGCTGGATCTTCCGACTCCAAGCGCTGCATCCTTGATCGGAGCTCATCGATCTGCAGGGTGAGGACCCGCTCGCGAGCCCGCCCCAGCTGTTCGCGGGCGTAGCGATCGAGTGTTACTTCAGCCACCTGAATCGGCTCGACGGCCAACTCATTGATGACCGACCGAACCGAGTCGTCTGGCGCAGCCTCCGACAGGCGGCGCATCCACCCCGAATCAGCACTCGCTACTCCCCCAGCGGTCGCGATGATCTTGCGCACCTGGACGTACGCGGGGTGGCTGAACAGGCTCGCAGGCAGTTCGTCGAAGGTGGCATCCAGCTTGTCGGGATGCTGCACGGCCAGCTTCAGCAGCTCGCGTGGCCCGGCCAGCCCTCTATCGTGCGGGTCTGGACGTGGGACAGCCTGCGGCGCCACGGGCCCGGCTTTCTCAGCAGAGGGCGAGGTCTGCGCCGGCTGTCGACTCTGCTGCTTCAACGCACGATTGGCCTGGGTCACCGCGTCTTGAACCGGCTTCACCTCCATGCCCAGCCAGCCGGCCAGCGAACGTGCGTACTCGGGCCGAAGCGACTGGTCACGGATCTGGGCCACCACCGGTGCCGCTGCCCGGAGCGCGGCCACCCGCCCGGCAGGCTGCTCGAGGTCGTGTCCCGAGAGCACGCTGCGGATCGCGAACTCGAAGAGCGGGACCGGCCGGTCGACGAGGGCAGCCACCGCGGCGTCTCCCTGCTTCTGCCTGAGCTCACAGGGGTCGAGACCGTTCGGCTCGACGGCGACGAAGGTCTGTGCGACGAAGCGCTGGTCGTCCTCGAAGGCGCGCATTGCCGCCTTCTGCCCTGCCGCGTCGCCGTCGAACGTGAAGATCACCTGCCCGCCGAAGGTGTCGTTGTCCATGAGCAGTCGACGCAGGATCTTGACGTGGTCGCCACCGAAGGCAGTGCCACAGGTGGCGATTGCCGTCTCGATCCCAGCGAGATGACACGCCATGACATCGGTGTAGCCCTCGACGATCACGGCCTTGCGCTGCTGTGCGATGGCACGCTTGGCAAGGTCGATGCCGTAGAGCACCTGGCTCTTGCGGTAGATCGGCGTCTCAGACGTGTTGAGGTACTTCGGCCCCTGATCATCCTCGAGCAGCTTGCGTGCACCGAAGCCGATCGTCTCGCCGGTGATGTCACGGATCGGCCAGACCAGACGGCCACGGAAGCGGTCGATCAGACCGCGCTGCCCCTCTTTGCTCAGACCACCAACCGTCAGCTCGCGATCGGTGAAGCCCTTGCTCCGGAGGTGCCGGGTGAGCGCGTCCCACGAGTTCGGGGCGAAGCCGACACCGAAGTGGGCGGCCGCGGCCGCGTCGAACCCACGTTCGTCCAAGAACTGGCGACCGACGACGGCCTCCGCGCTGGTGAGCTGCTCGGCGTAGTAGGAGGCAGCAGCGCGGTGCGCCTCCAGCAACCGGGTGCGTTCGCCCTGCGGACGCCGCGGCCCCGCGCCGGTCTCTTCGTAGCGCAGCTCGATGCCGAAGCGGCCGGCGAGCTTCTCGACCGCCTCCTGGAAGGTGAGGTGCTCGATCCGCTCGAGGAAGTCGATCACGTCGCCGCCGACCTGGCACCCGAAACAGTGGTACAGCCCCTTGGCGGGGGTGACGTGAAAGCTGGGGCTGCGCTCCTCGTGAAACGGACACAGCCCCTTCAGGCTGCCGCCCCCGGCCGGCCTGAGCGTGACGTGGTCGCCCACCACCTCGGCGATTCCGGCCATGTCGCGCACCCGTGCGACGTCGTCGTTACGGATGCGGCCGGCCATGCCGTGAGTCTAGGTGGCGACGCAAGGGGGCTCGGCGGGCCATGATGGTCCTGTGGACCTGATGATCATCGACGCCGCTGGCTCCCCCCGAGACATGGGCCGAGCGCATGGCGAGCAGGCGCGAGAACTGATCGCGCTCGGCCTCGAGCGCTGGCGAGACGAGCTGGCCAAGACCGGCAAGGACGCTGACCGGCTCTGGAAGGACCTGTCGCGCGGGTCGGGGTTCCGGGAGGCGGCCGCCCGCTGGGCTCCGCGCCTGCTCGACGAGATCGAGGGGATTGCCGAAGGGGCTAACGCCGACCCCGACCCCGTCTTTGCTGCCAACTGCCTCGATGAGGCGTGGTGGTGGGGAGAGAAGGGCCCCGGCTGCAGTGCGGTGGCCGTTGCCGACCGCGGCGGAACCCCGGTGATTGGTCAGAACATGGACCTGGACACCTGGATGGACACGACCCAGGTCGCCCTGCGGCTGCAGCCGGACGACGGACCTCAGCAGGTGCTGATGAGCCGGGCAGGTGTCGTCGGGCTGTGCGGCGCCAACGCCGAAGGGATAGGCCTCGTCGTCAACGCCCTCGACCAGCTGCCGGTCGCCGTCGACGGCCTGCCCGTGGCACTCGTCCTGCGACTGCTGACCGCCCAGACCTCGTTGGACACCGTTGAGCCGCTCCTGCGCAGCATTCGGCACGCCTCCGGTCAGGCGTACACCATGGCGTCCGCCGACTCGGTGGTCGGCTTCGAGGCGGGCGGTGACTTCGTGGCGTCCTACCTGAACGACCCCGACCGCCCAGCCGCCCGATGGCACACCAACCATCCCCTGGTCGACGACGCACCACCGGAGCACGTGGGCGACCCACACGACTGGGCCACCGGGTCGAGCATGCCGCGACTGTCCACCGTCGACGAGGCGATGACCGATCTCGCCACCGCCGACGACCTCGTGACTCT
>JAHELE010000079.1 GCA_024644345.1 Actinomycetes bacterium
TAGTCGCGCACTAGGAACAGCCATGCGCGGCGCAACCGAACTCAGCAGGCGTGCAGGGCACGAGCGCTGTGCCGTGCCACATCCTGGACTGAAGTGGAAGCTGCCACTGCGGTTGCCGGAGCCCGCGAATCTCGACACATGGTTACCAGGCAGAGGCCACTCGCAGCTAGAGATCCCGTTCGAAGAAGCGTAGGTGCGGCAGCAGATCCGGAGGGTAGTTGATGTACGGGTCACACGGCCGGAATCCCATGGAGGCATACATCCCCATGGCCTCCTCGTGCAGGAAGCCGGTATCGAGCTTCATGGTGGTGAAGCCGTCAGCACGTGCCTGGTCCACGATGGCCTCGGACAACCGTCGTCCGAGCCCACCGCCCTGAAATCGATCGGGAACGAACAGCCGCTTCATTTCCGCGGCATCACCGCCGAGGTCCTTGTAGGCGACGCAGCCCACTGGCTCTGCCCCTCGCCAGGCAATGAGCGTCTTGCCCGCCGGCGGCCCGAACCGTGAGGGAAGATCTCGGAGTTCCTCGTCGACACCCTGGTGGCCGCCGACAGCCTCGATGAACCCGCGCAGGTCGCCGTAGCGGGCGAACATCCAGTCGAAGTACTCCCTGATGAGGGTGGCGAAAGACGCATAGTCGTCCGGCGTCGTCGCCACTCGTATCTCGTCGCCCACGGGCACAATCTGCCACAGAGGTGCCCGCGGTTGGTTCGGCGACACCATGGCAGGCGCCACCTCCAGTACGGTTCGCCTGCCCGCGAAAGTCGCTATCTTCTGTGATGTGACCGAGCAAGCGCGTGGGCTTGGAACCGCCCCGCTCGGGTCGAGCGAGGATGGTCCGCTGTGGTGGGGACCGCAGGATCACGCGGTCGCGGTCGAGACCGTGCTGGCCGCGGTCGATGCTGGGGCAGCATTCATCGATACCGCACCGTTCTACGGCTGGGGGCGAGCGGAACGCGTCGTGGCCGAGGCGCTGGCGCGCACCTCGCACCGACCGCCCGTCTACACCAAGTGCGGAACCATCCGACACGGTGACTCGTGGCTCGATGACTCCAGCCCCACTGCTATCCGTGCCGACGTGCTCGCCAGTCTCGACCGGCTCGGCCTGGACCGGCTGGACGTGGTCCAGGTTCACGACCCGGATCCAACTACCCCGATCGAGGTGACGTGGGAAGCGCTGATGAAGCTGGTGGACGACGGTCTCATCGGTGGTGCCGGGCTTTCCAACCACGACCCAGACCTGATGACGCGCGCTCTCTCTGTGGGACCGGTGGCCGTCGTTCAGCACCAGTACTCCCTTCTCCACCGCACACCCGAGGGCGATGGCACTGTCGCCTGGTGTCACGACCACTCCGTGGCCTTCCTGGCGTGGTCGCCGCTGGCCAGTGGGTTCCTGGCCTCCGGCTTCGGCATCAACCAGTTGCACCCGAAGGACCTCCGTCGCCAGCTTCCTTGGGCGTCGACCGCGGCCGGTATGACGCAGCAAGTGACCGCGTGGGCCGACACCATCGCCGCGCGACTCGGTGTCGCACGCCAAGATGTCGCAGTCAGCTGGCTGGAAGACCAGGGCGCACTTCCCATCATTGGGGCGCGCTCCCCGGCCGAGGCCCAGCTGATCGGTCAGCCGCACATCGACCTCACCGAAGCCGATCTCGATTCACTGCCCGAAAGTGCCGAACAATCGTGAGGCCTTGAACCCGGACAACCACGGCGATAGGGCTCTGGGCTCGGACTCACGCTCTAGCCCAGGCTGACCATGGCCGGGGATGCCACACGACGCCGGCCCGGAGAGGTCGGTCCAGGGCTTCGTTCCTCAGACTGGACTACAGCGGGGGGGAGATGTCGTTGGGCGTGTTCCCCGTGACAGTCGAGGAGTCATTCAATCGGATAATCCCGCCGTCATTGAAGATCCCTCCGCCGTCCACCACCGCATCGTTTGCCGTGATGGACGATTCGTCGTTCATCGTTACCTTGCCACGGAAGCCGTCTGTACGACTGTCGTTGTAGATGCCACCACCGCGCAACGCGGCGGAGTTGCCCGAGACTGCAGCCATACCACTCAGGACCAGGTTGGTGGAGCGACCGTTGTTGAAGATTCCTCCACCGCGGGTTGCATGATTGGAAACGATCGACGACCCGCCGCTGAACTCCGCACCCCGACGCGCGCTGTAGACTCCCCCGCCTCTGTTGGCGGTGTTCTCGGCCACCGTGGCGGAGCCTTTCATTTCGACACCGTTCACCCTGAGATAGAGACCGCCGCCCCTCAGCGCACCATTCTTCAGGATCGCACTGGATTTCCTGATCCTGAACTTGCTTCCTCCGTTGTACACACCGCCGCCAAATCGTGTCGCCGTGTTGTTCTCAATCAATGACGAATCGGTCAGGAGCAGCCGCCCGCCACTCAGCCGGGACGTGAAGATCCCACCTCCGTTGGACGCTGCGTTGCCTGTCACAGCCGCCGCGTCCGCCAATGTGACGCCTCCTTGTCGATTGAAGATGCCACCACCTCGCTGATCCGCGACGTTGGTAGACACTGTGGCCTTACTGCGGACAAGGAGACTTCCCTGGCGGACGTAGATGCCTGCGCCTGCTTGTGCAGAGTTGCCAGAGACGCTCGAGGTCCTCCTCATTTTGAACAGCCCTTCGCGGACATAGACGCCACCACCCCACTGCGCGGCCTCATTGCTGGTCACTGATGTCGAGCCACGGAGTGAAACCGAGCCGTGCATGACTGCTATGCCACCGCCGTTCTCATCCGCTACTCCACCCAGGACTGACACATCCTTCAACCTCACTACCGGCTTGAACAGGCGATCGCCACTGCCACCAACCTTGAGGACCGTCCCGGCTCCCCGACCATCCAGACTGGGTGTCGGGTGAGCAGCTGTTACCTTTCCAACGATCCTGAGAGTCTTCGATATCTTGAAGTTGCCTCGACAAACGCCTACCAGTCGAAGTTGATCGCCTCGGCTTGCGCTGTCAATCATGAACTGCAAGTCTGAACTCGGCCCGGTTCCCGTTGTCACATTGACGACCCGACACGGACTCGCCCCGAGAGCCGCGTCAGAACCAGCTCCGTCGACATCCATTGCCCTGTTCGACGCCGCATGGAACGACGCCTCAGCACCGGAAGCACACGGAAGCGCGAAGGTCGCGGTGGCTACTGCGAATACAACTAGTGGACGGGGGATCATTGCGGCTCCCTCCAGTCGGCCGAACGTGGCTTCAGGACCAGAATGGCCCGACCCAGTGCCCCAAAAGGGCCGAGACCCCATGGACAGGCTGGCATCTTGGCCGGGGTCGCTGTAGGGGCAAACGTCCCAGGAGCAGCTCTCACACCGAGCGTCCGTCGACTGCAAGCTCTGTGCCGTCCAACGCGGCATGCTCGATGAGAGGTCTCAACAGTTTCTACACACCGAGGGTTGAGGTCTCACAGCAGAGGTCTTCGTTGGCTGTCGGATTCGGACCACAGACTCGTTGCCGCGGTAGCGGTGTGACCGGAGCCGACACCATTAGCACCACTGCCGCGCATCGCACACTCACTCGACCAATCTCACCCTCCCCAAGCCAACGCCAAGCGTCACCCACCGGCCCCGGCACCTGGATCGGACTGGAAGAGGCCGACTGTGTTTCCGTCCAGATCACGGAAGTAGGCAGACCACCCCATCCCCGGAATGGACAACTGCTCCTGGAGAATCACGGCGCCATGAGCTTGCGCACGCTCCAATGCCGCGACGATGTCCTCCACAGAGGCAATAATCACTGGTGTGCGATGCAGTTCATCAGGTGCCAAGATGGCACCATCCGCACCTGGCTCGCCCTCCCCGCCCGTACGAACGAGCCAGTACGGGACGTCGCCAAACTGGGATGACTCCCACCCCAACACACTGCGGTACAAGGACACGGCTCGCTCGGGATCGTCGGCAGGGATCTCAAAGAGCACAACCTTTGACATCGGACTCCCTTCCATCGACGTACCTATCGATCTGCCACCGATGCAGTTGTGGCGGTACTCACCTGGAGCGCGAAGACTGAGGTGCCGTCTGGGCCCTGAAGCGCCAGCCAACGTGGGCAGTGACAGAAGCCGGCACAGGCATGTCGGTGGCCTATTGGGGGCTATCGCCTCTACCGGACAGGTATCCGGGGTGGTGTGCTGGTGGTGATGGTGGAGGCGTGATGATGCGTCCAACTGCTCGTCAACCATTCCTGGTGCTCGGTACCGCCCTGGCCCTGAGCGTGGCACCGCTGGCCGGCTGCGGAGACTCAGACGAAACGGCCTCCAGCCCCACCCCCACCCCCACCCTCACCGTCTCCCCCACCCCAAGCCCCAGCCCGAGTCCTTCCACCGCGACCAAAGCACCCCCACCCCTTGACCACGCCAGCATCGTCATCGTCCGCGAACTGTCGGACGGGCAGCAACGGCTGGTCGCCTACGACTTCACCACCAGACAAACCCAAGACCTGGTAGCCCTCAGCCGCGACGAGAACCCCGCCGTCAGCCCCGACGGCACCCACGTCGTCGTCGAACGAGCAAACGGACCATGGCGAGACCCGATCACCAACCACTGGCTCGCCAAGAGCGGATCACGCCTGGTACTCATCGACCTGAACAACGGTGACGAAACCCAGCTCACCCCCATCGTCGACGGCACCCGCACACAAACCCCGCAATGGAACCGCCACGACGGCTGGATCTACTACATCACCTCAACACCTACAACCGGCAACACCCGAACGACCCACCTGATCCGCCTGCAACCAGACACCGGCCAAACCCAACTCGTCCCCCACGGTCGAGGCATCATCGACTTCACCATCGAGCCGGACGGACGTCACGCCAGGGTGAGCACCTTCTGGCGCTGGCCGAACTCGCCTACTCGTGGCGGCGCCTGGCGGCTGAACCTGGAGTCCGGGCAAACCTCCCTGCACGCGCTGCACACCTACGAGAGCGGGGACGTCGCGTGGACGCCCTCCGGGAAACGGGTTGCGATCACGGCCAACGTGGAGGGTGGATGGTTATCCGTGGCGCCATGGCCCGATGGCTGGAGTCCCCCACCGAACCACGACCGCTGGCCCGCCCATCAGATCTACCAAGGCCCTAGCCTGACAACCTTCGGCGACCTGGGCTGGCAACCGAACGCGAGCCACGTTGTGCTCCAAAGTGAACATGGCCGCATGAATTCCAAGCTCACCCACCTACTCCCTGTCGACCGCTGGTACGTGTCGCTCATCGATCGGCGCACCGGCGACCGAACCGACATCACCCCGCCCGGGGCCGCAGATACCAGCTTCGACATCTGGTGGCCAACACCATGAACACCACCTCGACGCCTGAGTCGACAACCGGACCACCCAGCCGAAGGTCGGTTCGCACCCTGCTACCAGGTCCATGTCGATGGCGGAAGCGTGGTTCTGGTCCAGGAAGGAGCACGTGATGACGACCCAAAACGAGCACGGGCAGACTCACAAGGTGGCAACCGTCATGACCTGGGTCTTGGCGGCCGTTTCGCTCCTTCTCACAACTTTGGTCGGATACCTCCTGCTCACGATCACCGAGGAGTGGTCGGGCTACGTCGGGGCGGAGTCACAGGTAGCCCTATTCATCCTTGGCATCTTTGCGCTCCTCACCGTCTTGGCGTGGCTGCTCACTTCCGTCGCGTTGGCCAAGAGCCGATCGCGCAAGGTCGCCATTGCCGTGCCGGCGGCGGCGATCACGCTGCTGGCCGTGTTGTTCATAGCGATCGTCGTCTAGTTCTCCCGGCGATCCTTCTGCCCTCGCGGATCAGCGAGATCAGAGCCTCAAGGCCCAATGCATTGATGGTTCACGGACGTATGTCGATTGGGACCCCTTCAGTGTCTTGGAGGTTGGATCATCTGCGCCCTGATCCGCAGGGTCGCCTTCAAAGCGGACACACTGATTTGGGCGCGCTCAGACGGCTCCAGACGACCTTGCATCGCGCGTTTCGCGAAGTTCATGAACGACTTGACTCGGACATCAGAACCCTCCGCCCCCGACCTCACCCCCATTCTTGGGCCATGTCACACCGGTTCGGAATGACCGAACCAACGGCGTCACCATTCGCAGGTATATCGCAGCCTGAAACGACAGATCACGATGATGGTGCCCACATCGGTTCGAAGTGACCGAACCCATGTGGCATGGCCCCATTACGGTGGGGCACGACTGCCATTGCGATGACCGTCTGGTCACTGCGCCCCAGATCTGTCTCGAGCGCGCCCGGCGACCGGGTTGGTACGGGCGATTCGATCCACTATGCCGGATCGACCCCGTGGTCCTTCAGACCAGATTGCAGGAGACTCAGCCCAGGTAGTCGCGCACCATGAACGGCTATGCGCTGTGCGATCGTGCTCAGCAAGCGTGCAGGTCACGAGCGCTGTGCGGTGCAATATCTTGGACTGAGAACACCGAATCCAAGGGATCGTGGGACATACACCCGCCGCCCGAACCTGCCGGCTGCCCACTTTGCTACGTGATGCCGATGGTGACGCCGTCGTTAACAATGTTGACCCGGTAGGTGAAGTTTCCGCCGACGAGACCAGAGACAGTCGTGCCGGTGGCCCGCACCGAAATTTGAGTTGACCGCCACGGAAGCCCTCCGGCAGCACCACGGGGGCCAGCTACGCGCTACCCCTGGCCTGACATGAGAACCAGCGTCGACCACAAAGACTCTTCCACTGGGCGAAGCATCCCGCTCGTGACGCAAGCGGCGTGCGAACCACCTGCAGGTGGCCAATCATGCCCATGACGATGGGGTTCTGATGTCGAAGACCTGACCGGCCCCATGCTTCGGGAGTACTTTCAGACGACCAACGGAAGGCGAGGACAGCGTGCCCCTCAATCGACGATCTCGGCAGCGCCTTCTCGGACTGGCTATTGCAGTTGTGGTCGCCTCTGGACTATTCAGCGCTAGCGCAACGACCGCCAATGCCCGCCGCCCCATTCACACCGACCCGCAGACTAGCCACGGCACAACGTTTAGTCCGGCAGGCACCGGTTGCGACTTCGATTTCTTGCTTGAGTGGACACGGACCTATTCCCTAACACTTTTTTGGGGCGATCAGGGGCACCAGAAGGGTCACTTCGTCGAATCGACGACGCTGACCAACCTTGACACCGGATATCAGCTCCACGACACCATCACCTATAACTTTCACTTCCGCTCGTTTCGCTCCCACGACGCTGGACTGTCGAGGTGGGTAGGAGTCTTATGGCACCTGCGGGATTCGTCTGGGAAGATCGTGGCGGTGCATGCTGGGCAAATCGCCTATCGTTCAACCCTTGACGACTCAACCCTGGTCAAGGCGACGCCAAATTCGGTTCCGTTCGGGGAAGAAACCCTTGCCTTCCTCTGTCCCGCGCTGGGTGGCTCCCCCGCCAGCTAGCGTGCGTCGGCTCGATCACGTGGAGTCAATAATCTGCAGGGAACGACAACCGACCCGCCAGTCCCGTCCGCGAGCAACGGTGACGCTACTGAGGGGGTCGACTCTCTCTAGACACGCCCACTTGACCAATTGCTGAGGCCGAGATGTCCTGCAAGGAGCATCCTCCAAAGGGGTGCTAGCAGCCGACGCAGTCGTCGGGAATGTTGCGTGCCACCAGGGCGTCGTCGCGCAAGCGGACCAGTCCGCGCACGTTGAGGATGCCTCCGCCTCGTAGACCGGCACGGTTCTCGATGACCCTGGCGTTGTCGCGAAGTCGAGCGATGCCGTCGCGGAGGACTATTCCGCCGCCTCTGCCGGTCGCGGTGTTGTGCAGGAGGGTGGCGTGCCGTTCCATGATCAGCCTGGGCTCTTCGCGTGGCCACTCAGAGTCGCGGATCAAGATGCCGCCCCCGCGTTGAGCCTGGTTGCGGCGCACCTTGACCTGGTCAGTGATCTGGAGGTCGCCGGTGCTCCAGATACCTCCACCTTGGAGATCGGCGGTGTTGCCGGAGATGGTCGTCTCTCCCCGGATGACCACCGTTGTGTAACTGGAAATTCCTGCACCGGTGCGTGCCCGGTTGTCGCGGATGCTCACCGAGTCCAAGAGCCTGAGCAGGCCGTAGCTGGCGGCTATGGCCCCACCCTTGGTCTGTGCTCGGTTCTTCTCGAACCTCACGTGGTCGCTCACAGTCACGCGTGTCGTGGCGGCTAGCCCGGCACCGGCGTTGCTCTCGTTGTGGGAGATGGTGGCGTGCCTGTGCAGGAGGATACGTCCGCTGTGCACCAAGAGGCCGCCACCCAACCACCGGGCCGTGTTGCCGGCGATCCTGGTGTGACCGGTGATCGTGACAACGCCGTTGCTTGCCTGAGACGCATAGCAGTGGTGGAAGACACCGCCACCACGGCTGCTTGCACGGTTACCGCTGACCACAGACTGCTGCCGCAGCACCAGGTCACCACACCCTAGCTGGCCGTTGTTGACCGCACTCTGGATGCCGGCGCCTCGCCATGCCACATTCCGACGGACGGCGGCGGTGTCTGCCACCACGACTCGACCTTCTCCTGCGGCCAGAATGCCTCCACCCCTGCGGTAGGCCTCATTGCGCGTGACGCGGGACTCGTCGACGAGCCGCACGGATCCCGCTTTGCTGAAGATTCCCCCGCCACGGCGAGTTGCGCTGTTTGAGGTCACGGCCGAAGCGCCGGCTAGGACGAGTCGCCCGTAACTAACGTAGATGCCCCCACCTTGGCGAGATGTCCCGCCGGTGACGGTGAGGTCGGTGACCTTGAGGCGCAGGCTCCTATCCTCCGTCCCGATGGCGTGGATCACGCTCGTGGCGTGCCCGAGCAGGGTCGGTGTCGGGTTCTCAGGCGTGCTGATGCCGAGCAGGACGAGGTCCTTCGTGATGAGGACCGAACTCGGGCAAACCCCCTTGATGGCCAGGACGGCGCCGGGGTCAGCCTGATCGATGGCCTGCTGGAGGTCAGCGTGCGGGCCGGTTCCGGAGGTCTGGTTCTCCACCAGGCACAGCGGAACGCCTGCAGTCGCCTTGATGGGGCTGATCCCCAAGGCGACCACCACGAGAGCCAGACCGATGGTGGACCTGCCGGCCCAAGCAGTACCCCGCATCGCATGCCCTCACTCAATGGAAGACGTCACCGGTTGCGACAGACGCTAGGGGCGCCACCTCAGCACCACCAGGGGACTAAGACCTACGGGCAGAGAGAAGACGTCGGGCGACGCGACCCAGGCTTCGATGATTCGTCCGGCGGGTGATGTCCCTCGTTCAAGGCAACGAGAGAACGTGACTAGGAGTGTTGTCGACCACGGCCGCGAGATCGACGACGGTGAAAACGCCGCGGTCGTTGTAGGCCCCGCCTCCATCGTTTCCCGCGGTGTTGAGGGTGATAAGGGCGCCTCCGTGCACCGTGAGAAGGCTCGGCTCCTCCCTCTCGGTGTCGATCGGCGCTGGGATGTAGACGCCGACACCGTTGTCTTGACCAAGATTCGACGTCACGGTGGATCCGTCGGTGAGAATCACCGTGCTCTCGTAGACTGCGGAGATCCCACCGCCGTCACTCGTCGGGGTGTTTCCGACGACCGTCGCCTCCTCGCGAAGTCCGTCGTCGGGGGCGGGACCGCCGTATAGCCATCGGTGTAGACCGCCCCTCCCGGCGCCGCCGTGATATCTGTGACCATCGCCTGCCCGGAAACCGTGAGAGCTCCGAGGCTGTACCGGCCCCCGCCCTTGTTGGCGGAGTTCCCACTGACGGTTGCAGAGACGGTGATGGCGACTGGTGCCCGGGAGTAGATTCCTCCACCGCGAACCGCACTGTTACCTGTCACGGTGGCCTTGGGCCTGATCAGCATCGAGCCTCGTCTGCTTCAGGCGCCTCCACCCTCACCTCCAGCGGCGTCCCAATCCTTGACGGTCTGCACACCTGCAACCTTAATCTCGAGCCGCGCCGAGACTCAATCGAGGTAGTCGCGCAGCACCTGCGAGCGGCTCGGGTGGCGCAGTTTGCTCATCGTCTTCGACTCGATCTGACGGATGCGCTCGCGCGTGACGCCGTAGACCTTGCCAATCTCGTCCAGCGTCTTCGGTTGTCCGTCGGTAAGACCGAACCGCATCGACACGACGCCGGCCTCGCGGTCAGACAGTGTGTCCAGCACCGCGTGCAGCTGCTCCTGCAGCAGCGTGAATGAGACTGCATCGGCAGGAACAACGGCCTCGGAGTCTTCGATCAGGTCGCCGAACTCGCTGTCGCCATCTTCACCGAGCGGCGTGTGCAGCGAGATGGGCTCACGGCCGTACTTCTGAACCTCGACGACCTTCTCAGGCGTCATGTCGAGCTCTTTGGCGAGCTCTTCCGGCGTGGGTTCGCGGCCGAGGTCCTGCAGCATCTGGCGCTGCACGCGGGCAAGCTTGTTGATGACCTCGACCATATGGACGGGGATACGAATGGTGCGCGCCTGGTCTGCCATGGCACGGGTGATCGCCTGGCGAATCCACCACGTCGCGTACGTGGAGAACTTGTAGCCCTTGGTGTAGTCGAACTTCTCGACAGCGCGAATCAGACCGAGGTTGCCCTCTTGGATCAGGTCGAGGAACAGCATTCCGCGTCCCGTATAGCGCTTAGCCAGTGACACCACAAGACGGAGGTTGGCCTCCAGCAAGTGGTCCTTGGCGCGGCGGCCATCCTCGGCGATCCAGTCGAGCTCGCGGTGCATCTTCGCGGAGAGCTTCTTGGTCCCGTTCAACTTCTCTTCGGCGAAGAGGCCCGCCTCGATGCGCTTGGCGAGCTCGACCTCCTGCTCGGCGTTGAGCAGAGCGACCTTGCCGATCTGCTTCAGGTAGTCCTTGACCGGGTCGGCCGTGGCGCCAGCGACGGTGACCTGCTGGATGGGTTCGTCAGACTCGTCGCGGTGCGAGATGACGTAGCCCTTTTCCTCGGTCTCCTTCTTCAGCTCCTCAGCAACCTCTTCGTCGCTCACCGGCATGCCGTCGTCAGCGACAGGGATCTCGAC
>JAHELE010000012.1 GCA_024644345.1 Actinomycetes bacterium
CGAGGTGATCGCCTTCCCGAAGGCTGCGTCTGGGGTCGACCCGCTCACGGGAGCACCGGCTCCGATCACGGAGGCACAGCGGGCCGAGGCGGGCGTGGACGCCGAGCCGCCCTTGGCATCGACCGCCGAACCCATCGAACCCGGCGAGGCCACCGAGACATCCGCACCGAAGGACCGAGCCACGGGGTGACCGATCTCTTCGAGTCAGCTGCTGAGGACCGTTCGGGTGGTCCGCTGGCTGCTCGGATGCGGCCGCAGAACATCGACGAGCTCGTCGGCCAGGAGCACCTGCTCGCCCAGCGCTCACCCCTGCGGCGGCTGGTCGAGGGCGACGACCGGGTCGTGTCGTTGATCCTCTTCGGCCCGCCCGGGACGGGCAAGACCACGATCGCCCATCTGGTGAGCCAGGCGACGGGACGACGGTTCGCGCAGCTGTCAGCGGTCACCGCTGGGGTCAAGGATGTCCGGCAGGTGGTCGATGAGGCGCGCCGGCGGCTCGGCATGGGGGAGTCCGAGACCGTCCTGTTCGTCGACGAGGTGCACCGGTTCAGCAAGACGCAGCAGGACGCGTTGCTCCCCGCCGTCGAGAACGGGTGGGTGGTGCTGATCGCTGCCACGACAGAGAACCCGCACTTCGCCATCGTGTCGCCGCTGCTGTCCCGGTCGCTGCTGGTGACGCTGAAGCCGCTCGATGACCATGCCCTCGAGGTGCTGGTCAGGCGCGCCACAACGGACGAGCGCGGTCTGGCTGATGCCGTCACGATCGACGACGAGGCGGTCGACGCCATCGTGCGCCTGGCGGCCGGAGACGCGCGCAAGGCGCTGACGGTATTGGACGCGGCGGCCGCGACAGCGGAGCCGCCGGTCGGCGGGAAGCGGCCGGAGGTGACGGCGGCCGACGTGGCACGCGCCGTCGACAAGGCAGCGGTGCGGTACGACCGCGACGGTGACCAGCACTACGACGTCACCAGCGCTTTGATCAAGAGCATCCGGGGCAGCGATGTCGATGCCGCGCTGCACTACCTGGCGCGCATGATCGAGGCCGGTGAGGATCCGCGGTTCATCGCCAGACGGCTCGTGATCCACGCCAGCGAGGACATCGGCATGGCCGATCCCTCGGCACTGCAGACTGCTGTGGCCGCCCTCGAGGCGTCCGCCTTCGTGGGCCTGCCGGAGGCACGGATCCCGCTGGCTCAGGCAGTGATTCATCTGGCGACGGCTCCGAAGTCGAACGCGGTCGTCGTGGCGATCGACGAGGCCCTGACCGACATCAGAGCCGGGCGGATCGGAGCGGTCCCCGCGTCCTTGCGGGACGCGCACTACGCCGGCGCCAAGGACCTCGGTGTACAGGGCTACGAGTACCCCCACGACGACCCCAGGGGAGTGGTGCCCCAGCAGTACGCGCCGGACGCAGTACACGGCCGGCAGTACTACCGCCCGACGCAGCATGGCTTCGAGCAGACCGTGACGGCGCGACTCGAGCGGATCCGGCCGATTCTCGCCGGCGATCAAGGTGATGGCGGAGATGACGACATGGGTGCTGACCAGGCGCGGGAGTAGAGGGGCGAGGGTGAACCTTTCGGTAGGCTGACAGTTCGATCACCAGCCCGCCCGAGGAGTCGCCCCGCATGGAGTCCGCAGAGATCCGCAGCAGGTTCTTGCGCTTCTTCGAGACGCGGGGTCACACCGTCGTTCCGTCGGCCCCGCTTCCGCTGGCCGACCCGACTCTGTTGCTGGTCAATGCAGGAATGGTGCCGTTCAAACCCTTCTTCCTCGGCGAGCAGACGCCCCCTTACCCGCGGGCGACGAGCGTGCAGAAGTGCGTGCGCACCCTCGACATCGACGAAGTCGGTAGGACCACGCGGCACGGCTCGTTCTTCCAGATGGCGGGCAACTTCTCGTTCGGTGACTACTTCAAAGAAGGGGCAATCCCCCTGGCGTGGGAGCTGCTGACCAACTCCACCGGCGACGGCGGGTTCGGATTTGCCGAGGACCGCCTGTGGGTGACGGTCTACGACGACGACGACGAAGCCGCACAGATCTGGCACCGCGACGTCGGCATACCGACCGATCGCATTCAGCGCCGTGGGCTCAACGACAACTACTGGCACATGGGCGTGCCCGGTCCCGGCGGACCGTGCTCGGAGATCTACTTCGACCGCGGTGCCGCCTACGGCAGCGATGGTGGTCCAGTGGTCGACGAGGAGCGGTTCCTCGAGGTCTGGAACCTGGTTTTCATGCAGTCCGAGCTGAGTGCCGTGCGCCGCAAGGACGACTTCGACATCGTGGGTGACCTCCCCGCCAAGAACATCGACACGGGCATGGGTCTTGAGCGGATGGCTGCGCTGCTGCAGGGCGTCGAGAACATCTACGAGATCGACACCATGCGCGCGATCATCGACCGGGCGGCCGAGCTGACCGGACGCAAGTACGGCGCCGATCCCGTTGACGACGTCAGGTTCCGGGTGGTCGCCGATCACACCCGAACGGCGCTGATGCTGATCGGTGACCAGGTCGTACCCGGCAACGAGGGCCGCGGCTACGTGCTGCGTCGCATCATGCGCCGGGTGATCCGCAGCATGAGGCTGCTCGGCTCCTCGGACGCGACGATCCGAGAGCTGACCGCGGCGGCCATCGAAGCGATGGGGCCGGCCTACCCCGAGCTCGAGATCGAGCGCAGCCGGATCTACACGGTGGCTGAGGCCGAAGAGGCTGCCTTCGCACAGACACTTCGCACGGGTACCCAGATCTTTGATCTAGCGGCGACCGAGCTCAAGGCATCCGGCGTCCACACAGTGGGAGGTGACACCGCCTTCCGGTTGCACGACACCTACGGATTCCCGATCGATCTCACGCTCGAAATGGCCAATGAGCAGGGGCTCGCGGTAGACGAGGACGGCTTCCGTCGCCTCATGGCGCAGCAGCGTGATCGCGCGAAAGCGGATGCGAAGGCGAAGAAGACCGGCCATGTCGATGGAGCCGCATACCGCGCACTGGCCGACGTCGCCGGTCGGTCGGACTTCACCGGGTACACCGAGCTCGAGAGCGAGGGCGTGCTGCGCGGCATCCTGTCCGGCGGAGCCATCGTCCCGTCAGCCGATCCCGGGACCGAGGTGGAGGTGGTCCTCGACCGCACACCCTTCTATGCCGAGGGCGGCGGCCAGCTGGCTGACGGGGGGACGGTCCGGCTGGCGAACGGCGCGCTGATCGAGGTCGACGATGTCCAGCAGCCGGTCGAGGGCCTGATCGTCCATCGGGGACGGGTCGTCGAGGGGTCGGCTGAGACCGGGCTCGCGGTGGTCGGCAGCATCGACGTCGAGCGACGTCGGGCCATCAGCCGGGCACACACGGCCACCCATATGGTGCACAAGGCGATGCGTGAGCTGGTTGGCGACACCGCCACGCAGGCCGGCTCTGAGAACGCGCCCGGCCGCTTCCGGTTCGACTTTCCGAACGCGGGGGCAGTGCCAACCTCCGTACTCGCCGACGTCGAGCAGAAGGTGAACGAGGTGTTGATCGACGACCTGGCGGTCACGGCCGAAGTCATGCCGATCGACCAGGCACGGTCGTCCGGGGCGATGGCGCTCTTCGGCGAGAAGTACGGCGACTCGGTCCGCGTGGTGAGTGTCGGAGACTGGGCTCGTGAGCTGTGCGGTGGAACGCACGCACACCGCACCGGCCAGCTCGGTGTCATCAAGCTTCTGGGCGAGTCGAGCATCGGCGCGGGGGTCCGCCGGATCGAGGCACTCGTCGGCCTCGACGCCTACCGCTTCCTGGCCCGCGAGCACACCCTGGTGTCGATGCTGACCGAGCAGCTCAAGGTTCCGGCGGCCGACCTGCCGGACCGGGTGGCGACCCTGGTTCAACGTCTGCGCGAGGCCGAGAAGGAGATTGCTGCCGCCAGACGTGCCCAGCTCGCCGCTGACCTGTCCGACGTGACCACCGCGTCCGAGCGGGTGGGTGACGTCGATCTGTACGCGTTCGCCGCACCCGACGGGCTCGATGGCGCCGCGTTGCGCGACCTTGCCCTCGCCACGCGAGCCAAGGCGGGTCAGGAACGATCGGCCGTGGTGCTGGTGATGTCGGTGAGTGACGGAAAGGTGGCGGCCGTGGCTGCCGTCAACGACACCGGACAGGCTGCCGGGCTCGCCGCGCGGGACGTCCTGGCAGCCGCTTTGCCGGCTGTCCAGGGACGCGGCGGCGGCAAGGCCGATGTGGCTCAAGGCGGGGGCAATGACCCCAGCGGGGTGCCCGCCGCGCTGTCGGCAGCTCGCGCATCGCTCGAGGGGTAGTCACCACATGACCTGGATCCGCGGGGGAGTGTGGGTGGCCGTCGACCCAGGGTCGGTACGCACGGGCGTCGCAGCCTGTGACACCGGTGAGGTACTGGCGTCCCCGGTCACCACCCTGACCAAGGAGACCGCGATCACCGGGGTCGTCGAGATCGTTCGGGAGCGCGGGGCGGTTGGTGTGGTGGTGGGCCTGCCGATCTCGCTGTCGGGTGCAGAGGGCACGTCGGCGCGATCGGCGCGTGCCTACGCAGAGGCATTGGCGACGACTCTTGAGGTGCCCGTGTACCTGGTTGACGAGCGGATGACCAGCGTGGCGGCCGGCGCGGCGCTTCAGGCGGGGGGACACGATGCGCGCTCGGCTCGGCGTGTCATCGACCAAGCGGCGGCTGCGGCACTATTGCAGGGGGTGCTGGACGCTCGGGTGGCCGGCGGCCATGTCTGCGGGAACGTTCTTGACGGCGGGCTCGGCGAGCGGGTCGTCCCCGTGGAAGGAGAGCAGCCGTGAGTGCACCGACCGCTCGTCCTGACGCGACTCATCGGCCTCCGCGAAGCGGCCGACGGCGTCTTGCGCATCCAGCCCTCATCGTTGTGGTACTGCTGGGCCTCCTCTTCGGCGGTGCCGTGGTGGGGATCCGTTGGCTTGGCTCGTTCTCATCGGCCGACGACTACCCCGGGCCCGGGCAGGGCGAGGTCGTGATCGAGGTCCAGCCGGGCGACTCGTCAGCTGCCATCGGCGCCACGCTGGCGGAGGCCGACGTGGTGGCCAGCGCCGAGGCCTTCGTCGATGCCGCTGTGGCCGACGACCGGGCGTTGGGCATCCAGCCGGGATTCTTCAACATGATGCTCCAGATGTCGGCGCAGGGAGCGCTCGATCGACTCCTCGACCCGGACTCCCGGGTCCAGATCGATGTGGCGATCCCGGAGGGGCTGCGGTTGGACGACACCGTGGACCGGTTGGCCCAGGCCAGCGAGATCCCGGTGCGCGACTTCGAGCGGGCGCTCGCCAAGCCGGGAAGACTCGGACTTCCCTCCTATGCGGACGGCAGCGCCGAGGGGTTCTTGTTCCCTGCGACCTATGAGTTCGACCCTGATGTGTCAGCCCAGCAGATCCTGCGTGCGATGGTGGATCGCTACCAGCAGGCGGCGACGGATGTCGGTCTGGTCGACGGCGCGGCGGCCGCGGGCTACACCCCCAGAGAGGCGCTGACGATCGCCAGCCTCGTGCAGGCCGAGGTCGCTGAGCGCGACTTCGGTAAGGCGTCGCGGGTGGTCGCGAACCGCCTCGAGCTGGGTATGACCTTGGGCTTTGACTCCACCATCAACTACGCGCTGGGCATCGACGACCTGACGTTGGAGAACGACCAGCTGGCTGTCGACTCGCCCTACAACACCTACGTCAATGTGGGTCTGCCCCCTGGCCCGATCAACTCACCAGGAGAGGCCGCCATGACGGCAGCTATCGCCCCACCGGCGGGCGACTGGCTCTACTTCGTCGCAGCGGCACCCGGCAGCGACGTGACCCAGTTCACCGCGGACTACGACGAGTTCTTGCGGTTCAAGGACGAGTTCTACTCCCAGGTGCCGTGAGCCCGGCTCGTAGGCGGCGCGCCGCGGTGCTGGGGCATCCGATTGCGCATTCGCTGTCACCGGTCCTCCATCGGGCGGCCTATGCGTCACTCGGGCTGGATTGGTCCTACGAGGCGGTCGACGTGCTGCCGCAGGACTTGGGGACGTTCCTCGACCAGCTGGGCCCCGAGTGGGCTGGGCTGTCGCTCACGATGCCGCTGAAAGAGACGGTGATCGGGCTGCTCGACGAGGTCAGTGACGTCGCCAGCGGAGTGAGAGCGGTCAACACTGTCGTGCTCGCCGACGGACGTCGGGTCGGGCACAACACCGATGTCACAGGGCTCCAGCAGCTCATCCCCCCTGGTCTTGGCTCCGTCACCGTCCTGGGCGCCGGAGCCACGGCCCGTTCAGCGGTCGCCGCACTTGCTGCCGTCGGTGTGTCCCACGTCGAGGTCCGGGCGCGACGTCCTGAGGCGGTCGCTGAGCTGTCCGGCCTCGCATCGTCATTCGGACTGGCCGTCGACCATGGGGCGTGGCCGATCGTCGACGGCGACCTCACCACGGAGGTCGTGATCAGCACGGTGCCGGCGGTGGTGGGATCCGCGCTGTGGGCACCGGGTGGCCCCGGCTTGCTGATCGACGTCATCTACGACCCGTGGCCGACCCCGCTGGCGTCGGGCTGGTCGTCGGCCGGTGGCGCCGTGGTGGGGGGCCTTGAGCTGCTGGTCCGGCAGGCGGTCGAGCAGGTCGAGCTGATGTGCGGCCGTCGGCCTGCGCTCGAGGTGCTGCAGGCGGCGGGTGAGGCCGCGCTGGCAGCTCGTGGGGCCGGCATGCCGCACCACGAGTCTGCTTCACCGGATATCGCTCAAGAGGAGCAGTAACGCAGCCGAAGCACCCCTTAAGGTCCGGTCGGCGCTCCGATCGGCGACGCGGTTCGATCGCGAGAGGTGCACCATGTCAGATCCCTACGCCGCCGCACTCAGCGGTGCCGCAGGACGCTCGCTTCAGCTCGACCAGATCCTGTCAGCACTGCTGCGCCAGGTTCCCGACGTCGAGGCTGCGTCCGTCGTGTCTTTCGATGGGCTGCCGATGGCCTCGGCCCTGCCCCCTGGCATGGACGAGGACCGGGTCGCGGCGATGTCGGCCGCCTTGCTCTCGCTCGGTGAACGCGCCGCGCACGGGCTGGGCCGCGGCGACCTGTCGCAGGTCTACGTCGAGGGTGACAACGGCACCGTCTTCCTGGTCAGCGCCGATGACGAGGCAGTGCTGGTTGCTGTCGGTCGGGTCGGCGCCAAGGTCGGTCTGATGCTGTACGAGGTCAAGCAGGCCGCGGCAGCGGTTGGTACCGCCCTGCGTGTCGAGGCCGAGCCGCTGGTGCCTCTGGTACCGGTAGCTGCCCAGCCGGTGCCCGCTCCGACCGTGCCGGAACCTCAGATCCCAGAGCCCGCGCAGCAGGTGCAGATGCAGGCGACTCAGCCGGTGCAGCAGGTGCAGCCGGAGCCCGCTCAGCAGTCCGCTGCCCCCCAGATGCCAGTCGCGCAGGACGTCGAGCAACCCGGGGGTGAGGACTCGGCGGGTGACCGTTACCCGCAGCTGCCCCCCGTCCAGCCAGACGATCGTCGGCCCGCCGTGGTCGCGTCCGACGGCAGCTCCTGGTCCTGATCGGCCCTCTGCCCTAGTCCGCGCCCGCCCCCGTTCCCGAAGGATCGTGACCTGACGTGAAGCTCGAAGGTTCGCTCGACGCCTTCAGTCTTCCGGACGTCTTCCAGCTCTTGAGCCTGACGAAGAAGTCCGGGGGACTTCACCTGACCAACGGTCAGGTGTCAGGCGTTGTCTACTTCTCCACCGGTGCGGTCACCGGAGCAGTGTCCGACCTCGAGAGGCAGGCACTGGCGCGGCGTCTCGTGGGCCTAGGGGCAGTCGACGACTCCGCGCTGCGCAGGGCCGTCGAACGAGCCGCTGCCGACGGCGCCGGGGTCGCACGCGCCCTGCTGGAAGCGGGTGCCGTGGACGGAGCGCTCGTGCAAAGGCTCGCTATGGAGCAGGCTGTGGACGCGGTCTTCGACCTGCTGCGCTGGCCCAACGGCGACTTCTCGTTCGGGATGGGGGACGAGAACCCCGATGACGTCGGACTGGCTGTCGCGGCTGACCAGATCGTCGGCGAAGCGACGTCACGGCGTGACGGGTGGGAGTCGCTGTCACGGATGATTCCCAGCCCGGATGTCGTGCTCACCATGCCGGTGGTGCTGCCGGAGGACACCGCCATCGACCCCGAGTCGTGGGCGCTGCTCTCGCTGATCGACGGCGTTCGCTCCGTCGGAGACCTGGTCGACGTCTCAGGGGCGGGCCAGTACAGCGTCGTCTCCACACTCTCCACCCTGATCCAGCGCGGACTCCTCGTGTTGAAAGACGAGGAGAGTCTGGACCACGTGTCACTGGTCAGGCGGCGTCAGCAGCTGCTCACGCCGCTCGAGCAGGCACTGGTCGAGGCAGCCTCGCCCGAACCGGCCGGCGCCGACGTCCCCGCACAGCCTGGTGCCATCCCGGGCGCTGTGGTTCCGGACGCCACCATCCCGGCCACCGCGGGTGGGCTGCTGCCTCCGGTCGCCCCCGATGCGCCGATGGCTGCGCCGACCGGTGCACCGGTCGCCCCGGCGGCGGCAGCAGCTGCAGCCGGACACCTACCGGGTGCCCACGCCCCGAACGACGTTGTTCCACCGCGTCCTGAGCCCTTCTTGCCCAAACGCGACGTCGACCACCCAGAGCCCGCCCGCGCGCCAGGCTTTGCACCGCCGGCGCCTGCTGGCTCCGCAACGACATCGTCCCAGAGCGAACCAGCCGTTTCCGGAGGTCTGACACCCGGGGGAGCGGGCGGTGTAGCCGGGGTGGCCACTGCGACTGCACCTGCGGCAGAAGGTGCCATCGAACGTGATCCAACCGTCAACCGCAGCCTGATGCTGCGACTCATCGCCGGCGTCCGGGGGCTCTGACATGGCAACCAAACAACGTCGTCGGCACGGCGGTCAGGCCGTGAAGGTCGTGATCACCGGCCCGTTCGCTGCCGGAAAGACCACTTTGATCCGCACCATCAGCGAGATCACCGTGCTCTCGACTGAGCGCGGGATCACCGACAGCACGAAGTCGCGGAAGAACGAGACCACGGTGGCCATGGACTTCGGTCGGATCACCATCGACCGCGAGCTCGTGCTCTACCTGTTCGGTACTCCCGGCCAGGAGCGTTTCGACTTCATGTGGGAGATCCTCGGTGAGGGCATGCTCGGATACGTCCTGCTGCTCGATGCCAACCGTCCCGACTCCCTGGCCGAGGCGGTCGGCATCCTCGAGGCCTTCCGCCGAATGGCCCGCGTTCCCTTCGTCGTCGCGTTGAACCGCACGACTGGGGTGGACGAGGTCGAGGAAGCCAGGATTCGGCAGACGCTGGGGATCGACGCCAACGTGCCGCTGGTGCCCTGCGACGCCACCGACAAGGAATCGGTCAAGGCAGTACTGCTGGCGCTGCTCTACTCGGTGCTGGACGAGGTCGAAACCGTCAAAGCCGGCGTCTGACGCGCCAGGAGCAACGATGCGCTGGCTCGCACGCCGCACGCCACCGCTGGCACCCAAAGGGCGCCACGCGGCGGGTCGAACGACACCACCACGCGTGACCCCAGCGTTCGTGTCCGCGGTTCCGTCCGTGCCTCCACCCGTGTCTGCGCAGCTCCCCGTACGGGCCGGAAGCGGCGTCCACCTCGGGTTCGCGGACGGCTCGCGGCATGAGCTGGCACCTGACGACCCGCGAGTGACGGCCTTCCGTGCGGTGGCCCGGACCCTGGTAGGGGTCTGAGTTCTGTCCGAACCCTGCTGTCGCTCAAGACAGGCCCGCAGAGGCCGATCTAGTGCAGGACATCGGTGCCGGCGGGAAACGTCCCCTCGGAGTATCCGTAGGTGGAGGGCATTGGCGTGAAGCAGCTGGGCGACATCCTGTTGCAGGATGGGCTGGTCACCGAGGACCAGCTCTTCGCTGCCTTCCGCGAGCACAAAGAGCAGGGCAAAGCACTCGGCCGCGTCCTGGTCGACCAGGGTGTCCTCACCGAGTCACAGCTGGTGGCGGCACTTGCCCAGCAGATCGGCCTTGAGTTCGTCGACCTGGGCGAGTACCCGGTTGACGGCAGCATTATCGCCCGCGTGTCCGGAGCGATCTGTCGCAAGCACTCCGCGCTTCCCCTGCGTATCGACGACGACGGCAAGCTGCTGCTGGCCATGGCCGATCCGGCGAACGTCTTCGCGATCGACGACATCCGGTCCATCACCGGTCTGGAGATCCGTCCGGTCGTTGCCACCAGGGCAGATGTGCTGGGTGCGATCGACCGATACTTCCGGGCCGACTCCGACCTCGACGACCTCTCCGCTGTCATGGACAGCGCGGAGGACGACGAAGACCTCTCGAACCTCAAGGAGGTCGTCGAGGACGCTCCGATCGTCAAGTTCGTCAACCTCCTGATCTCCCAGGCGATCCAGGACCGTGCCTCGGACATCCACCT
The DNA here is from genome assembly GCA_024644345.1 of Actinomycetes bacterium. Taxonomy (GTDB): domain Bacteria; phylum Actinomycetota; class Actinomycetes; order JAHEKZ01; family JAHEKZ01; genus JAHEKZ01. The sequence goes on from JAHELE010000012.1 coordinate 10,400, forward strand.
CGAGCCGGGAGAGCACGCACTTGTGGTCCGGTACCGCATCGACGGTGTTCTGCACGACGTGATGAAGTCGCCCAAGAACATCCAGTCCGGTGTGATCAGTCGACTGAAGATCATGGCCGACATCAACATCGCCGAACGGCGCATCCCGCAAGATGGTCGCCTGTCGGTCAACCATCAGGGAAAGAAGATCGATCTGCGCGTGGCAACCCTGCCGACGGTGTGGGGGGAGAAGGTCGTCATGCGAATCCTGGACAACACCAACGCCCAGATGGCGTTGTCCGACCTTGGCTTCTCCGAGTTCAACCGCGACACGTATGCGCAGAGCTTCTCCAAGCCCTACGGAATGATCCTGGTGACCGGCCCTACCGGTTCGGGTAAGTCGACCACCCTCTACGCCACGCTGAACCAGATCGCGCGCCCTGAGGTGAACGTGATCACCGTCGAAGACCCGGTCGAGTACCGGCTGCCTGGAATCAACCAGGTGCAGACCAATTCCAAGGCAGGACTGACCTTCGCCGCGGCGCTGCGGTCGATCCTGCGCTGTGACCCCGACATCGTGCTGATCGGTGAGATCCGCGACCACGAGACGGCGCAGATCGCCGTCGAAGCTGCTCTTACCGGCCACCTCGTGCTCTCGACGCTGCACACCAACGACGCGCCGTCAGCGGTCACCCGCCTGACCGAGATGGGCCTGGAACCCTTCCTCGTCGGCTCAGCACTCGACTGCGTGCTCGCCCAGCGTCTGGCTCGACGCCTCTGCAGCAAGTGCAAGGAGGCGTATGAGCCGACTCCCGACGCTCTCATGCAGGCGCGCTTTCCCTGGGTGGATGGCCAGGAGCTGCCCACGCTGTATCGCGCAGTGGGCTGTACCGCCTGCTCCAAGACCGGTTATCGCGGCCGGCTTGCCCTGCACGAGGTGATGGCGGTGAGCGAGGCGGTCGAACGGCATGCCGTGGAACGGGCGTCGGCGACCGTGATCTCTGAGACGGCCCGATCCGAAGGCATGCGCACCCTGCGCGACGACGGGATGTTGAAGGTGGCCAGTGGCGTGACGACTATGGACGAAATCCTCCGTGTCGTCGTCTAGGTCATCGGCCGAGACCGCCGAATGACTAGTTCTGCGTGACTCGGCTCAAGGGGTGACCCCTACAGGCCGAAAGACCGCTACAGGGGTACCACCGCCGGTGGTGTCCGTGGTGCAACGCCCAAGGAGGCACGTCAACGTGGAGACCACCGAGTTCAGCGGTGCGCCGCAGGGAGACGACTCGCGCCCCGATGAGGGGCAAGCGGGCGCCGACATGGGCTTCTTCTCGCCGGCCGCCACGGCGACCGCGTCCGTCCCTGAGGCTGAAGGTCAGCCGGCGGAGCAACCCGAACCCGTGGCCGAGTACCAGGCGGAGCCCGCCGAACCGGCTTCGTCCGGGTTCGACCCAACCAGCTACGACTCGGGCTCCCTGCTGGCGCCCGAGGAGGCCGCATCTCCGGCCTCCGCCAGCCTGCCGATGTCCCTGACTATCGCCGCCGAGGAGGCAGCCACGGTCGATGTCGAGAGCGAACCGGAGCCGAACCAGAGCTTCGACTACCAGGCCTTCCACGACCAGCAGGCGGCACCAGAAGGAACTGAGGAGGCGTCAGCACCCGAGATGGTCGATGAGTTCGCCGCGGCTGCTGAGCAGGCGCCCGCCGCACCGGAGTACGCCACCGAGTACGTCGAGCCGGAGCCGATGGTGGAGCTGGCCGACACCGAGGCCAACGAAGAGGCGTACTCCCGCGTCACCACTGAGCCGAGCCTGGCCGGCGACGAGATCGTTCTCGTGGACCTGTTGCTGACGATGCTCGAGCGGGGGGCGTCCGACCTGCACATCACCGCAGGTGCCCGTCCTGCGATCCGGATCAACGGTGAGCTCGCTCAGATGGACGAGTACCCCGTCCTGACCCCGCCGGTCATCCAGCGCGTCATGTACGCCGCGATCACCCAGCGTCAGCGGGAGCTCTTCGAGGAGGAGCTCGAGCTCGACTTCGCCTACTCCGTTCCCGGACGTGCTCGATTCCGCGTCAACATGTACCGCCAGCGTGACTCGGTGGGTGCGGCATTCCGTATCATTCCCTTCGAGATCAAGAAGCTCGAAGACCTGGGGGTACCGACTCAGGTCGCGAACTTTGCTGCTCTTCCGCGTGGCTTCGTGCTTGTCACCGGTCCGACGGGTTCTGGAAAGTCGACCACCCTTGCGTCACTGCTCGACCTGGCGAACCGCCAGCGGAAAGAGCACATCATGACGTGTGAGGACCCGATCGAGTTCTTGCACCGGCATCAGCTCAGCCTCGTGAACCAGCGCGAGGTCGGGGAAGACACCAAGTCGTTCAAGAACGCCCTGAAGCACGTACTGCGCCAGGACCCCGACATCATCCTCGTCGGTGAGATGCGCGACCTCGAGACGATCGGGGTCGCACTCACCGCCGCCGAGACCGGCCACCTCGTCTATGCGACGCTGCACACCCAGGACGCCGCCCAGACGATCGACCGCATGATCGACGTCTTTCCCCCACACCAGCAGCAGCAGGTGAGGGCCCAGCTGGCACAGTCGCTGCAAGGTGTCGTCTGTCAGACACTTGCTCGAACGACGGACGGCAAGGGACGAGTTGTCGCCTGCGAGATTCTCGTCGCCACGCCAGCCATCCGGAACTTGATCCGCGAGGGAAAGACCCACCAGATCTACAGCGCCATGCAGGCTGGTGCGAAGTTCGGCATGCAGACCATGGACCAGCATCTAGCGGATCTGGTGAACAAGGGCCGGATTACGTATGAGACCGGCACCGAGAAGTGCCACCACATCGAAGACTTCAACCGGCTGACCGGCCGAGGCTGACGGGAGCGTCACTGATGGGAAACACGACCTTCCAGTACCAGGTCCGCGACAAGACCGGAAAGATCGTCTCGGGCACGATCGACGCCGAGTCTCAGGCGGCGGTGGCGCAGAAGCTCACCAGCATGGGCTATGCGACCGTCAGCATCTCGCAGGCCGGTGGCGGCATGAAGAAGGAACTGAGCATCCCCGGGTTCGGGGGCAAGGTGAAGCTCAAGGACCTGGCCGTCATGTCGCGACAGTTCGCCACCATGATCAACTCCGGCCTTTCCCTGCTACGGGCACTGAATATCTTGTCCGAGCAGACCCCGAACAAGAAGCTCGCTCAGGTTCTCACTCAGGTGCGCAACGACGTCGAAACAGGAAACCCGTTGTCAGGTTCGCTGGCGCAGCACCCGGCGATCTTCCCGCCGCTGATGGTCAACATGGTGCGCGCCGGTGAGGTCGGAGGGTTCCTCGATGGCGTGCTGATCCAGATCGCCGAGAACTACGAGGCAGAGGTCAAGCTCAAGGGCAAGATCAAGAGTGCCATGACGTACCCGGTGGTCGTCTTCGTGATGGCAATCCTGGCCGTCACGGGTATGTTGCTCTTCATCGTCCCGGTGTTTGCGAAGATGTTCGAGGGTCTCGGGGCCGGACTGCCGCTGCCGACTCAGATTCTGGTCAATCTCAGCCACTTCCTCAAGAGTTTTGCTGTGCCCATCTTCGTGGCCTTCATTGTGTTCGTTGTGGTGTGGCGCAAGGTGAAGCACAAGCCACAGGTCACCAATTTCATCGACCCTCTCAAGCTCAAGATGCCGGTCTTTGGCGCGCTCTTCCAGAAGATCGCAGTGAGCCGATTCACCCGGAACTTCGGAACTATGCTGCACGCCGGCGTACCCATCCTTCAGAGCCTGGACATCGTGGCCGACACCTCCGGCAACGTCGTGGTGTCTCGGGCCGTGCGTGACGTGCAAGAGAGCGTGCGCAACGGTGAGTCGCTGACTGCACCGTTGGCCCATCACAAGGTCTTTCCACCGATGGTCGTGCAAATGATGTCGGTGGGTGAAGACACCGGGGCGCTCGACGAGATGCTGCACAAGATCTCGGAGTTCTACGACCAAGAGGTCGAGGCCACCACCGAGGCCCTCACCTCACTGATCGAGCCCCTGATGATCGCCTTCCTCGGCGGGATCGTCGGCGCGATGATCATCGCCATGTACATGCCGATCTTCAAGGTCTTCGACCTGATCAACTGACTGATCCGTGACCTCAGCGCCTCAAGATGCCGTTTCTGTCGGCCGAAGTAGTACCTGTACAGAGCCAACCGGCCAGAAACGGCACACCTGTCGAGAGGCAGGGTCGCAAAGCCAGGGGACCCTCGCGGTCAGCCCAGCTACCTCGGCTGACTCCCGAGCGGATCCGTCCGCAAGGGATCACCCAAGGGCGAGCGCCGCACGGCTCACCGCACAGTGTGAAAGGGAAAACAAATGCTCGCTCGCATCCGCAAGGCCCAGGAGGAGCATGACGGTGGATTCACCCTCATCGAGCTCCTGGTCGTCATCATCATCATCGGCATTCTTGCCGCCATCGCCATTCCCGTCTTCCTGAACCAGCGCAAGAAGGGCGTCGACGCTTCGATGAAGTCAGACGCGCGGGCCGTGGCAAACGAGATGGAAACCGCTTTCACCGACACGCAGACGTACCCGACTGCCGTGCCGAGCGCCGTCAAGCTGACGACGGGCAACGCAGCCGCGGTTACGGTCAACTCGACCAGCGACGCGTACTGCGTGCTGATCTCGCGTACGACCGGTTCGCAGCCAGGCTCGCAGGTCGCATGGGCCTACATCAGTAACTCGGGTGGTCTGCAGGCGGCGGGTACCACTACGTGTCCCGCGGCTGGATCCTTCTGATAGTTGATTGAGCCTCGAACGAGGCGCAACTGCTGGGCCAGGACCTTCGGGTCCTGGCCCAGCAGCGCGTAGTCCACCCGGGTGAACCAGGCCGAGCACAGGCTCGCCCGGCTCAAGAAGGGTGCATCAGCCGTCGATGTGCCCAGCATGGTGAAGGTCCGAGGGAGTCAGCTGTGATGACCAGGTTTCTGGCAAGGCGAGACGATGACGGCTTCACGCTGATTGAGATGGTGGTCGCTCTGGCGATCTCGGTCGTCATCTTCTCCGCCATGGCTGCAGCCGGCCTGGCCGGCGTGCGAGCCTCGGTGGTCGCGCGGCAGAACCAGCAGGCCGTCGACGTGCTGAACAAGGCTGCCGAGAGCGCTCGCGGGGTCAGTTTCTCAACGCTGGCGATGGTCACCCCTGATCTGCAGGTCAACGATAATCGAATCACAACCGGTGCCACACCCAGGTACACAGTTCCAGGAGGTGTTGGCCAGGAGGCCGTCTGGGCGCAGGCCACGGGATACGTGACGCCGCACGTAAAGACCGAGACGACGCCGGACGGAATCTCGTACACGACCCGTACCTACGTGACAACACCGAGCGGAACGACGCTCGACAGTGGGGGTCAGCCGTACCAGAAGCGCCTCACCATCGTCGTGACGTGGAGTTCCTACGGGGCCACCCATCAGCGGGTGATTTCAACCCTGCTCACCGAGACAACCCGAGGTCTACCACTGCCCCGCTACAGCGTGCTTCCCACATCGACGGTCACGGCCACACGGACGCCAGGGAGCACGGTCACCTGGGGATTCCAAGTAATCAACCGAGGAGCGCGCGACACGTTCAACATCAGCGCATCGAGTGGGACGTGGACCTACTACGTCGACACCGACTGCGATGGGGCTCGAGCGCCAGGAGAGAGCACCACACTCAGCAACACGGACTCGGCGATCTCCGGTGACACGCGCCCCGACACCGGAAAGCTCGAACCGAACAACAACCCCCCTTATTGCGTGGTCGCCCAACGAGTTATCGGGGCGACTGAAACCGGAACGTCTACCGTGACCTTCAACCTTCAGTCGTCGGCGCAGCCGACCGCCACCGGTGCTGCGGTTGCGGTCGGCCCATACAGCCTCACGGTGACGACGGGGTCCACCGGTGGAAGTGCCTCGCCCACACCGACAGGGAGCGGGGTCCCACCCAGCACTGTGTGTGCGCCGACCCCGGCCGGCGCCGGAACACCCTTCGGGTTCCGCAATGGAACGGTCGCTGCGTACGGGGACAGCGCCAGCCAGCCTGTGAACTCGATGACTGAGAACATCTGCCTGAACCAACCGTCCAGCGCGAACTACTCCACGGAAGCGGGCGTGGGCACGGGGCGTTCACTCACGACGGGCGGCTCAGATACCTCCGCAACGGCGAGCGACCTTGCCGAGTGGCGATGGAACCCTCCGTCGAACAAGACGGTGGTGGCGGGTACCGCCACGATCAGCGTGATGGTGTCCTGCCCCGTCGTTGGCGCGACGGTCACTCTGAACGGCGCCATCGGAACCTACTCTGAGAAGGGCGTAGGTACGTGGACGAATCAGGGCACGGGGTCCACCCCTGTCAGCTGCGCCACGGCCGGCAGCTGGGTGCGGGTCACGGTGTCAATGCCCGTCAGCACCGCATTTGCGGTGCCTAACAGGTTCCAGGGTCAGCCGATGAACCTCTCGGCACGACTGTGGGTAACTGGTGGGACCGCCGGCGAAAGGATCAGGCTCGACTACGAGCAAGATGCCTCGAAGTCCTTCCTCTATGTGCAGGTGGTGTGACGTGTCCGCCTTCTCAGCGCGAGTGCGCGATGATCAGGGGCTGACCCTGGTCGAGCTTCTTGTCGCCACTGTCTTGGTCGGCGTCCTTGGGGCCATCGTCACCACCGCCGTCTTGATCAGCAACAAGCAGGTACGTACGTCGAGCGACGAGGCTGTTGGACTTGCTGACACACGTATTGTCGTGGAGCGATTGGGCAGAGATATTCGAGCGTCCAGGGGCGTTGATGCCGGTGCGACCAGCGGAAACCTTGTGCTGTGGATCGACCAGAACTCCGACTACGTCCGTAATGCGACGTCGCAACCTGACGAGATCGTCACATGGAGTGTTGTGTCCTCAGGTTCGGGTCAGTACAACACTCTGAGGTCGACTGCGGGTGGAACTGTGCAGCTGCAGTCGCGCACCTTGGTTTCTGGCCTCGCCTTCTGCTACCTCACGAAGCCGAGCGACCTCGCCAGCGATTGCCTCCCTACTCCATTGTCGGCGGCGAACGCCGCTGCGACCCGTCTGGTCAGAGTGACGTTGAACTATGACTCGGCTCTCAAGTACGGATCCGACGATCGCATCAATACCTTCACCGAGCGCATCCGGAATGTGAGCTGACATGACACGAAATTCGAGGTCACCCCTCATGTCTCGGCTAGTCAGGCAGGATGAGGGAATCGGGCTCATCCTCGTGATCGGCATCAGCGCCATGATGGCGATCCTGCTCACCGTGATCACGACGACCGCTATCCGTTCCCTGCGCAGCAGTGGCGAACACGTGAACTTTGAGCAGTCGCTGGCGGCTGCCGAGTCAGGAATCGACTCCGAGTTGAGCAAGATTCAGTCGGCCCGAAATCAGGTGCCGAGCGTGAACTATGAGTCGCCGGTCTCATGTCGTCCGGCAGCCCCCTCGTCCAGCGTCTTCGTCGACGAGACCAGCGAAAAGACTTGGGCGCGCGCTGCGCTGAACGCGCTGCCGACCAGCTGTACCCAGTCCAACGGCCAAGGCGAGTATGTGGCGTTCAAGGTGCCCAACCGACAGATGGTCTACTCGCTGGGGTGGTCGCCATCGAGGACCGCAACCAACGCAGAGCAGCGACTGTTGAAGGTCGAGTACATCTTCGCCCCGTATCGACCGGGAAAGGCCTTGCTCACGGGTGGCTCGGTCAACTTCAACGGAAGCGTTGCAATCAATGCAGTCTCCGGTCTGCCCGCAGATGTGCATACCAATGACAGCGCGACCGGCATCAACAACAGCTTGAACGTGAGCGGGTCTGTTACGGCAAGTGGGACTGTGAACGCCTGTCCAAGCACTATCGCAGGTGGCTGCAAGACCACTCAACCCAAGGAACGAGTACCCGTGGCCAACCCCCGCGCGGTGTACAACGATTTTGCGCTGACAACTGGCCAGTGGTACGACCTGTGCGGCGATGGAACGGTTCGGTCACCGTCGGCGTCCGGACCATGTGCCGGCACTCAGATCTCAACCTCGCCGTACCGGAGCTGGTACTGGACAGCCGGTAACGCCACAACGCCCGGAATCTGGACCCTGCAGAACACCGGAACCTCGTACCCGGGGGTCTACTACGTGTACGGCGCCAATGCCCAGGTCGGTGCGCTTGGCAACTCACCGACTGTCCAGACGATATCGGTCATTGCCGAGGCGACGACTCCGGCTGGCTACACCAATGCGGCGACGTGCGACAAGTATGGCGGGGACATCAACTGGAAGCTCTTCGACATCCAGAACTACCTCCGAGGTGTCCTGTTCATCGCTCAAGGATCTCTGTTTGGAAGCGCCAACTCCACTGCGCAGGCGGGTCTGATGCTTGCTGGTGACAAGGTCGATCTGCAGACCTCCAGCGCAACTGTTAAGGGATCGATCATTGCGAACAACTCCTGTGCGGCGGCCGGTACGAACAACGTGCAGGGTATGACGATCACGTACGACGAGGCCGTCGAGGCGCCGGTCTACAGCGTGGTCAACACGACGCTCTGGCTTGAGTACACCGGCTGACGGCGTGCCGCTAGGGTCTTTGGCTCGAGCGGGTCGTTAGATGATCTCGTGGACACCTACTTTGCCGTGCTGTTGGCGACCGTGGGGCTGCTCGTCGGCTCCTTTCTGAATGTCGTCATTGCCCGAGTGCCGGCCGGCGAGTCGGTAGTCCGCCCGAGGTCGCGGTGCCCTCGGTGCGGTGCCGAGATAGCGCCTGGCGACAACGTCCCTGTGCTCTCGTGGCTGCTGCTCCGTGGACGGTGCAGACACTGTTCCGAGCCGATCAGCGTCCGGTACCCGATCGTCGAAGTGACCCACGCAGCACTCTGGCTGGTGATGTTGTGGCAATTCGGGTGGTCGTGGGAGCTGCCTGCCTACCTCTACTTCGCCTCGGTCGGACTGGCCCTGACGGTCATCGATCTCGACACCAAACGGCTGCCCAACGCCTTGACGCTCCCGAGCTACGTGGTGCTGGGGGCGCTCCTGCTGCTGCCGGCGGTGGTGGACGGTGACTGGTCGGGCTATCTCAGGGCCTGGCTCGCGGCCCTGGCTCTCTTCGCCTTCTACTTCCTGCTGGCTGTCATCTACCCGTCCGGGATGGGCTTCGGCGACGTCAAGCTGGCTGGGGTACTGGGCCTGGTGCTGGGCTGGCTCAGCTGGGGTGTATTGGTGGTCGGTGGGTTCCTGGGCTTCCTGCTGGGAGCGTTGGTGGGCGGAGCCTTGATGCTGGTCCGCAGGGCGGGACGCAAGAGCAAGATCCCGTTCGGCCCCTTCATGCTGGCTGGAGCCCTGCTGGCGATCCTCTGGGGTGCGCAGATGTGGGACGTGTACCTAGACACTCTCACCTGATCAGCCCAGCCGTTCGCGACAAATCCTGCGACGAATTGTGAGTTAGCACTCAAGGGTGGCCCTCGATGCGCCGATCTTCCCGCTGACATAGTCCGAAAGGACTCACCCACCTGGCGGAACATCGCCGTCGGCGTGAAGGGGAGAGACGTGGCAGCACGCACCGCCATCGGCCTAGACATCGGCACGTCCGGTGTCCGGGCAGCCGAGCTGGCGTTCGGCAAGTCGGGAATCACACTCGAGAAGTTCGGGCAGGTGGCCCTCCCTGAGGGAGCCGTGCGCGACGGCGAGGTGGTTCAGCCCGGCGTCGTGTCCGAGGCCATCAAGCAGCTTTGGGCCCACACCAAGTTCAGCGGCAAGGACGTCATCGTCGGTGTCGCCAATCAGAAGGTCATCGTGCGGCAGGTAGACCTGCCGTGGCAGCCGCTCGACGAGCTGAAGGAGTCCTTGCCGTTCGCGGTCCAGGACACCATTCCGATGGCCGTCGACCAGGCTCTTCTGGACTACTACCCCCTGGAAGAGCTGACGACCGAAGACGGCACGCGTACCTATCGCGGGCTCCTCGTGGCCGCTCAACGCGACATGGTTGAGGCCCAGCTGGAGGCCGTGACCGACGCTGGTCTCAACCCGGTGATGGTCGATCTCACGGCGTTCGCCGTACTGAGGTCGCTTGCCGACAGCGATGACCTCGGAATGGGCAGCACCATGGAGGCGCTGATCGATGTCGGTGCCAGGGTGACCAACATCGTCGTCCACGAAGGTGGCGTGCCTCGCTTCGTGCGCATCCTGCTGATGGGTGGAGCTGACGTTACCGACGCGTTGGCCGAGCGCACCGGCTCGGAACAGACCGAGGCCGAGTCACTCAAACACGAGATGGGCATGTCGTCTGACCACAACGACCCCAAGGTGCAGGCCGCCGGCCGCGTCATGGAGGCGGCCGGTCAGGCGTTCATCGATCAGGTGCGCGGCTCACTCGACTACTACACGGCATCACCTGGTGCCCGCCCAATCGAGCGGATCGTCGTCACCGGCGGTGGCTCGAGGTTGGCCGGCTTGTCCGAACGCCTATTCAACTCCACCCGTGTCGAGGTGGAGCGAGGCGCGGCCTTCGGTGAGCTGGAGATCGGCAAGACCGGGCTGAGCCCCGATCAGATGGAGTTCGTCGAGCCACTGGCCGCCGTGCCCGTCGGCCTCGCGCTGGGAGGCGCCTCATGACCACCTTGACGCCGACCCGCCTGGCACAGATGCCACGGGTCAACCTTCTGCCACCTGAGATTGCAGAGGCAGCCAAGCTCAAGCGGCTGAAAGTCATGCTGGGCGCCCTGCTGCTCGCTGCCATGGCGGCGGTAGTCCTGATCTACTTCTTCGTCAGCAGCCAGCTAGGTGGAGCGCAGGACGACCTGTCAACCGCACAGGCTCAGGGGAACGCGCTTCAAAGTGAAGTGGCAACCTACGCCGAGGTGCCGATGGTGCTGGCTGAGGTGGATGCCGCGCAGGCGAACTTGGCCACCGCGAGCACTCCCGAGATTAGGTGGTCGTTCTACCTGAACGACCTGAGCCTCACCATCCCCAAGACCACGCGTCTGACGGCGATAACCGCGCTCAATGATGCCGCTGCTGCCCAGCTGGGTGGAACGGTCACCACAGCGGAGGGGCTCTCGACCCCGCTCGGCCAGGCGTCGATGGGCTCGATTGCCTTCACCGGGAGGTCGACGAACTTTGACGCTGTCGCCGCTTGGCTCCAGTCGTTGGCCAAGCAGAAGGGCTACCTGGAGCCATCGGTCCAGAACGTGACCAAGTCAGCTGGCGATACGGCGGGCACGTACTACGACGTCGAGTCGTCCACGCAGTTGAGCCTGGAGGCGGCTTCCGGCCGCTTCCTGACGATCGCGAACGGTGAGTGACATGACAGAGACCCGAAAGTGGACACTCGGCGCGGCGCTTCTGGCCGTGGTCGTCCTGGTGGCAGGGTGGTTCCTGTTGATCTCGCCAAAGCGGGCCGACGTGGCTGACCTGGAGCAGCAGGCGGTGGCCCAGCAGCAGGCGAACAGCTCACTCGAGACCGACCTGGCCGTTCTCAAGCAGCAGAACAAGCAGCTGCCGGAGAAGCAGGCTGAGCTCGCCGCGCTGCGCACCAAAATCCCGCAGACTCCCGACCTGGTCGCGTACATCCGTGAGATGCAGGACATCGGGCGGCAGGCGGGCGTCTCGTTCAACACCTTGACGCCGGCGACACCGGTTGGGTTGGGGGCCGCTGTGGCAACCACCCCAACGGGTACTGGCGCTTTGACGCCGGACCAGCTGGCGGCGATCAATGTCGACATGGAGATTACGGGTGGCTACTTCGAGATCACCAAGTTCATGAACGAGCTGGAGACGTCTTCCCGCTACACGTTGGTAAGCGGATACACGATCGGCGAAGACGACGCGGAGGAGTCGGATACCGGTTCGGCGCCTCTGATCGCCACCGTCAATGCACGGATCTACTTGGTGCCCGCACCCCCAGCAGTGACCGATGTCGAGGCGGCGACCTCCGGGTCGACAACCCCGACAACCCCGAGCCCGGCACCAGCGCCGTAGGAGACTGCCATGTCAAACACGATGTCGACAGAGAGCCCGATCATCGACGACGGGTCGACAGACGGCGGTGGCCAGCGACGGCTGCTGCTCGTCGTCGGGGGAGCTGCACTGCTCCTGGTGTTGGGTCTTGGTGCCTACTTCCTCTTCCTTTCAGGTGGAGGCGAAGAGGAGCTTGCTCCCGTCCCCAGTGCGGCCGGCGCGCAGCCCGTTGAGGACGGCAAGAAGGACAAGACGACAAAGAAGGACGACAAGGCGCCCAACAAGACGAACATCAAGTTCACCGTGGGCAGCGACCCCTTCGCACCTCTTGCAGCTGAAGCCGTGATCGAGCCTGACCCGGTCAGCAATGACACGACGAGTACAGGTACCTCGAATGGTTCTGGGACGAAGTCGGGCGGCGGCAGCACCCCGGCGCCTACCGCTGCACCGACCCCAGCGCCCACTCAGGACGCCGCAAGCACCTACGAGGTGACGCTTCGCTCCGTCGACCTCAAGCAGAACTCGGCGGTGATCGTTGTCGAGGGGAAGCGCTACTCGGTGAAGGTGAAGGAGATGTTCCCCAGCAGCGACATCGGCCCCTTCAAGCTGATTGGCGTCGGTCAGCTGTCTTCGGGCAAGGACACCGCACTCGTGGTGTTCGGCTCTGATGTGACCGTTGGCCTCGTGGCCGGTAAGTCGGTGACATTCACAACGCTGTAGCCGGCTCGTCTGGCGTGAGTGGGGTCTGCCGTCTTCCTGACGGCGGACCCCACTCACACGCTCCCCGCGCCAGGTGCACCAGGCTGAGTCTGGGAGACTGTCCGCCATGTTGCGCTGGATGACCGCCGGAGAGTCGCACGGCCGGCTCTTGGTGGCCATCGCCGAGGGATTCCCGGCCGGGGTGACAGTGACCACCTCAGACATCGACGCTCAGCTGGCCAGGCGCAGACTCGGCCACGGTCGGGGTGCGCGAATGAAGTTCGAGCAGGACGCCGTGACGATCGTTGCCGGTGTGCGCCACGGACAGACGATGGGCGGACCGGTCGCGATCGAGGTCGGCAACAGCGAGTGGCCCAAGTGGGAGACCGTGATGGCCGCCGACCCGGTGGACGCCGACACCCTCGCGGCGCAGGCGCGAAATGCCCCACTTACCCGTCCCAGACCTGGTCATGCTGATCTGGTCGGCATGCAGAAGTACGACCTCGATGACGCCCGGGCGGTGCTCGAGCGGGCAAGTGCCCGTGAGACAGCTGCTCGAGTGGCTCTGGGGACGGTGGCCCAGTCGTTTCTCCGTCAATCGGTCGGAGCAGAGGTGGTGAGCCACGTCGTCTCGATCGGTGAGGCCGACCTGCCGGCCGGAGTGGCCCCCGACCCTGACCAGCGTGATGCGATCGACGCCGATGACGTCCGGTGCGTCGACCCGGCTGCCAGCGCGGCCATGGTCGCCGAGATCGAGGCGGCTCGAAAAGCGGGCGACACGCTCGGCGGTGTGGTGGAAGTCGTGGTGCATGGGCTGCCGCCCGGCCTCGGTAGTCACGTCCACTGGGACCGGCGGATCGACGCCCAGCTCGCGGCTGGCTTGATGGGGATCCAGGCGATCAAGGGTGTCGAGGTCGGCGACGGCTTCGATGTGGCCCGGCGTCGCGGGTCGCTGGCGCACGACGAGATCGTGCCATCTGCTGACGGGGTGCGTCGTCTCACCGGCCACTCGGGCGGTACCGAGGGTGGAATGACGACCGGGGAGGTACTGCGGGTGCGGGCTGCGATGAAACCGATCTCGACGGTCCCGCGAGCGCTCGACACCATCGATGTCGCAACCGGTGAGGCGGCAAAGGCCATCAACCAGCGGTCCGACGTCTGCGCCGTTCCTGCGGCCGCTGTCGTGGCAGAGGCCATGGTTGCCTTGGTGCTGTCGAATGCGGTGCTGGAGAAGTTCGGCGGCGACAGCGTCGGCGAGACCGCGCGGAACGTGGCCGGCTACCTCGACAACCTGTCTGTCCGGTGACTGCGCGGTGAGCGAGCAGGGGCCGCGGGTGATCCTTGTCGGGCCGCCCGGCTCGGGGAAGAGCACGATCGGGCGTCGGCTGGCCGAGCGGTGGGGAGTCCGGTTCCGCGACACCGACCTCGACATCGAGAGATCGACCAGTCGCTCGGTCTCCGACCTCTTCATCGAGCGGGGCGAGGAACACTTTCGTGCGCTCGAGCGCGAAGCTGTGGCGAGTGCGCTGGCCGAGCACGACGGTGTCCTGGCTATCGGCGGCGGGGCAGTGATGAGCGAGCAGGTACGGCAGGCACTGGGTGGTCACCGCGTCGTCAGCCTCGACGTCGGACTGGCGGACGCGATGAAGCGGCTGCAGATGAACCGCTCTCGGCCGTTGCTGGTGGGGAATGTGAGAGGCCGCTGGCAGGAGCTCGCGGACGAACGGCGTCCGCTGTACGCGGAAGTTGCCACCATGAACGTGCTGACTGACGGGTTGACCATCGAGCAGGCAGTGGACGCCGTCGAGTCCGCCCTCGACCAGGCGGCCACCCCATGAGCGTCGACCTGCAACGCATCGACGTTGGGGGCGCGGCCCCTTATCCCGTGCTCGTTGGTGAGCAGCTGCTCGGTGAGCTCGTCGGTCTGCTTCCCGCTGGGGTCGGACGCGTCGCTGTGATTACCCCTCGAGCCCTGGCGGAGACAGGTGAGGCGATCCGGGTCGACCTCGAGGGGCAGGGATTGACGGCCATCCTGATCGAGGTGCCCGACGCCGAGGAGGCCAAGACCGCCGAGGTGGCCGCATTCTGCTGGTCGGTGTTGGGGCAGAGCGGGTTTACCCGTACCGACGCGGTCGTGGCGGTCGGTGGAGGAGCGACGACCGACCTTGCCGGGTTCGTCGCGGCCACGTGGCTGCGCGGCGTGGCCGTGGTTCACGTTCCGACGACGCTGCTCGGCATGGTGGACGCAGCGATCGGGGGCAAGACCGGGATCAACACTACTGAAGGCAAGAATCTGGTGGGGTCCTTTCACCCGCCGGCTGGCGTGATCTGTGATCTGTCCGCACTCGGCTCATTGCCGCAGAACGAGTACCGCGCGGGGCTTGCCGAAGTGGTCAAGGTCGGCTTCACCCACGATCCGACGATCCTGGACCTGATCGAGGCCGATCCTGAGGCAGCGGGCCGGGCAGACGGCGGGGTCACAGCAGAACTGGTGGCCAGGTCGGTGGCGGTGAAGGCGTCCGTCGTGTCGGCGGACCTGCGTGAGGCGGGGGAACGCGAGTTCCTCAACTACGGCCACACCTTGGGCCATGCCATCGAGAAGAACGAGCGCTACCAGTGGCGGCATGGTGCCGCCGTGTCCGTCGGCCTGGTCTACGCAGCCGAGCTGGGCCGCCTCGCAGGGCGCACCGAGCCGGATGTGGTGCTGCGTCACCGCACCATCTTGACCAGCCTCGGCCTGCCGACTGCGTATCGGTCCGACATGTGGGGGCGGTTGTACGAGACCATGCAGGTCGACAAGAAGACGCGAGGCAACACGTTGCGCTTCGTCGTGCTCGACGACCTCGGCCGGCCTGGTCGGCTGGAAGGCCCCGACCCGGCGTTGCTGGCTGCGGCGTACGCCGAGATCACAGGCGAGGAGTGAGGGTGGCAAAACGCAACGTGCTGGTGCTCAACGGACCGAACCTCGGCATGCTCGGTGCGCGCGAACCTGAGGTCTACGGCCACACGACACTGGCTGATCTGGAGCGTGCCTGCCGTGAGGCCGGCGAGTCGCTCGGGCTCTCGGTCGAGGTGAGACAGACCGACGACGAAGCAGAGCTGGTCGGCTGGCTTCACCAGGCCGCCACGGACTCCCTCCCGGTTGTTCTCAACCCGGCTGCCTTCACGCACTACTCCTACGCGCTGCGCGATGCAGTCGCCATGCGGACCGCGCCCTTGATCGAGGTCCATCTGACCAATCCGGCGGCCCGTGAGGAGTTCCGCCGTCACTCGGTGGTGGCAGAGGTGGCGAGTGGGACGGTGGCGGGGTTCGGTCTGGCGTCCTACCTGCTGGCGCTCCAGGCGATCGCCCACGAGCCGACGTAGGACGTCCGATGCCAGCTGACCATCAGCAACGCCGACAGCGGTTGGCTGAACAGTTCCGGGTCCTCGGGCTGGACGCGGCCCTGGTGACCAACCTGGTGAACGTTCGCTACCTAAGCGGGTTCACCGGGTCGGCGGGCGCTCTGGCGGTCTTGGCCGACGGCTCCGCCGAGATCGCCACGGACAGCCGGTACGCCGTCCAGGTGGCTGACGAGAGCCCCGACGCCACCGCCCACATCACCCGTGCCGGGCGTGCGACGTTGATCGATCGGCTGGTTGCCGCCGGCGTGACCGTAGTGGGGTTCGAAGATCGTCACCTGTCGGTCGCCGCCTGGCGTGAGCTGGGCGAGCGGCTCGGGTGGACGCCGCTCGGCTCTACCGTCGACCACCTGCGCATGGTGAAGGACGACGGCGAGCTGAGCCTTCTTCGCAGAGCGTGCCAAGCCAGTGACGACGCGCTTGCGGCCGTTCTGCCCAGGATCGGTGTGGGCGTGACCGAGCGAGAGGTAGCCCGGTGGTTGGACGACGAGCTCCGCAACCGGGCTGAGGGTCCCGGTTTCGACACGATCGTGGCATCGGGCGTCAACGGTGCGATCCCGCACCACCAGCCGACAGACCGGCCGATCGCCGATGGCGAGCTGATCACGATCGACTTCGGAGCGCGCGTCGGGGGATACCACGCCGACATGACGCGGACCATTGCTACGGGTCAGATCGGCGCCTGGCAACACGAGATCTACGACCTCGTCCACGCTGCGCAGGAGGCCGGGATCGCCGCCTTGGGGGTGGGTGAAGCAGCTCGTGAGGTGGACGCCTCGGCCCGTGCAGTCATCGCAGATGCCGGCTTCGGTGCGGCGTTCGGCCACGGTCTCGGGCACGGGGTGGGGCTCCAGATCCATGAGGCGCCGTTCCTCGGCAGCACCTCTGCCGATAAACTCCAGCCGTCCGTGCCGGTCACCGTCGAACCCGGGATCTACCTCCCCGACCGTGGTGGGGTGCGGATCGAGGACACCGTCGTCGTCCATGCCGACCGCGTCGAACGCCTGACCACCACTACCCGCGACCTGCTGGTCGTCGGCTGACCATCACTCAGCCGCACTCACAAGGAGACGAACCTGCTGTGGCGACCACCAACGACCTCAAGAACGGCCTCGTCCTCAAC
The DNA here is from genome assembly GCA_024644345.1 of Actinomycetes bacterium. Classification (GTDB taxonomy): domain Bacteria; phylum Actinomycetota; class Actinomycetes; order JAHEKZ01; family JAHEKZ01; genus JAHEKZ01. The sequence goes on from JAHELE010000012.1 coordinate 27,563, forward strand.
ATCGACGGCGGGCTCTGGACCGTTGTGGAGTTCCAACACGTCAAGCCGGGTAAGGGCGGTGCGTTCGTGCGCACCAAGCTGAAGAACGTCCTGTCCGGCAAGGTCGTCGACAAGACGTTCAACGCTGGTGTGAAGGTCGAGACCGCCAGCGTCGATAAGCGGGAGATGCAGTACCTGTACCAGGACGCCGAGGATTTCGTCTTCATGGACACCGCCTCCTACGACCAGATGCACGTTCCGGGCCCCACCGTCGGCGACGCCGCGCACTTCATGCTCGAGGGGCAGAACGCGACGGTGGCCGTGCATGAGGGCAACCCGCTGTACGTCGAGCTCCCGGCGTCAGTCGAGCTCGAGATCACCTACACCGAGCCAGGCCTGCAGGGCGACCGGTCGACGGGTGGCACCAAGCCGGCAACGCTCGAGACCGGCTTCGAGATCGGCGTTCCGCTCTTCATCACGCAGGGGGAGCGGATCCGGGTCGACACCCGCGACGGCAGCTACCTCGGTCGCGCCTGAGCTGTGGGCGCCCGACACAAGGCCCGCAAGCGGGCACTCGACATCCTGTTCGAGGCCGACCAGCGCGGCGAGCCGATCGACGCGGTTGTTACCGACCGAGCCGCGCGCGGTGACGCAGCGGCCAACCCCTACACCGAGACCCTGGTGTCAGGGGTGGTCGAGCACTCGACCGAGATCGACGAGCTGATCGAAGCCAATGCCATCGATTGGAGCCTTGACCGGATGCCGGCTGTCGACCGGGCGCTGCTGCGGCTGGCGACCTTCGAGCTGAGGTGGGGCGTCGACATCGCTCCGGCGATCGCGATCGACGAAGCGGTCGACCTGGCCAAGGAGCTGTCGACCGACGACTCGCCAGCGTTCGTTAACGGCGTTTTGGGGCGGATCGCGGAACCCTGACGGGGGTTGTGGGAGGACTCAGGCGAATCGGTGAGTGCCCCGGGAGGGACTTGAACCCTCATGCCTTTCGGCAACGGATTTTGAATCCGCCGCGTCTGCCAATTCCGCCACCGGGGCCGCCGCGACCGCGCGGGGCGGAAGCAGTCTAACGAGCCGCGACGAGCACAGCGCCAGATGGCTGCCCTTGGCGCTGTCGCCGAGATGGGGTCAAAAGGTCACCCAGCGTCATCTGAAGGTCACGATGCCGCAACGACCGGAGCACGAAGACCCTGCCAGGCTGCAATCACCAGCGCTGGCAAGTAGTTTTCGATCATCAACCGGCAGTTCGGCCGGACCAGGGCCTCGCGGCCCGATCGGCAAGGAGTATTGAATGATTCGAGCAAACGCCACATGGCGGCTAGTCGCCGTTGCTGGCGCTGCGGGCCTCGTGCTCGCTGCGTGCGGTAGCGACGACAACGGCGGCAGCAGCAGCACGTCGGCGGCCCCCCAAAGCAGCGGAACGCCGCTCTACCTCGTTGATGGAAACATCGGCAATGGACCTCTGGCGGAACTCCCGGCCGGAACGTTGTCCGGCGTCAAGGGAACCCTTCCTGGCGCCGAGGCGAGCGCCGACTTCAAGGATCGGCTCAACGGGATCGACTCGAGCCTGAAGAAGATCGGCTACTCGTACGGACCTGAGTCGTACGACGCGGCAATGGTCGTGATCTTGTCTGCCGTTGCGGCCAAGTCCGACTCCGGGCGCGACATGGCCGAGCAGATGCAGGCCGTCACAACGGGTGGCAGCAAGTGCTCCTCGTTCGACGAATGCAGCAAGATGCTGGCCCAGGGCGACGACATCGACTACGACGGCCAGTCCGGTCCCATCGAGTTCGACGACTTCGGTGACCCGACGTCGGCGTTCGTTGGCATCTACCAGTACGACGACAAGAACCTGGTTCCCGGTCTCACCACTGACGGTTCCGCGCTGAACTACGAGTCGGGACAGATCGAGCCGACCAAGGGCACGCCGGACCCGCTGACGACCAAGGACAACCGCGGCGCCAGTGATGACCAGCTCAAGCTCGGCGGCTACTTGCCGTTGACCGGTTCACTTGCTTCACTCGGGCCGCCCGAGGTGGCCGGTGTAGAGCTCGCGGTCCAGGAGGCCAATGAGGGTGGTGGAGTGCTGGGCAAGGACGTGCTGTGGTTCAACGGTGACTCCAGCGACTCGGCCAACTTCGACAAGGGCGTCCAGACGATCGACAAGCAGATCCAGCGTGGCGTCGACGCCATCATCGGAGCCGCTTCGTCGAGTGTGAGCCTGAACACGCTCGAGCAGGTCACCGGCGCCGGCATCCTGCAGGTTTCGCCAGCCAACACCTCACCCGACCTGACGAACTCGCAGGACTCAGGGCTGTACTTCCGTACCGCCCCGTCCGACGTGCTCCAGGGTCGTGTGCTGGGCAACCTGCTCAACGCTGACGGCATCCAGAACGTGGCGATCCTGTCGCTGCAGGATGCCTACGGTGAAGGTCTCGCCGAGTACACCGCCCTGTCGTTCAGCGACGGTGGTGGCACGGTGCTCACCGAGCCGGATGCGATCTACTACGACCCGACGGCGAACAACTTCGCTGCCGAGGTCTCGAAGATCAAGGCAATGGACCCGGACGGCATCGTCCTGATCGGGTTCGACGAGTCGGCCAAGGTGGTCAGCGAGCTCGTCAAGCAGGGCATCGGTCCGAACAGCTGACCGAGGGAACGCAACAGAAGGGGCCCGGCTCGCGCCGGGCCCCTTCTGCGTCCCCGGCTGCCCCGATCACGTACGGACGGATCGCGGACGGACGGATCGCGGGTGGATGCGGATACCCGAGGTGGAGCGGTGGTGGCCCCTAGGCCTTGGCGAGGGTGCCGAGGTACAGCTGGATGACCTTCGGGTCGTTCAGCAGGTCGGCGCCGGTGCCCGTGTGGGCGTTCCGACCCTGGTCGAGCACGTATCCGCGGTCGCAGATCTGCAGGCAGCGACGTGCGTTCTGCTCCACCATGATGACCGTCACGCCAGCAGCGTTGATCTGCTTGGTCCGGACGAAGACCTCGTCCTGCAGCACGGGGGACAGGCCTGCCGACGGCTCGTCGAGCAAGATGACCGAGGGGTCCATCATGAGCGCTCGACTCATGGCGACCATCTGCCGCTCGCCACCGGACAGTGATCCGGCCGGTTGCTTGCGACGGTCGGCCAAGGTGGGGAAGAGCGAGGCGACGAAGTCGAATCGCTCGGCAAAGTTCTTGGGAGCCTGGTAGGCGCCCATCTGCAGATTCTCTTCGATGGTCAAGCTGGGGAAGACGTTGTTGTTCTGAGGCACGAATCCGACACCCTGTGAGACGAGGCGGTTCGGCTTGAGGTTGGTGATGTCCTCGCCGTCGAGGATCACCTGACCCTCGTGGACGCGCACGAGCCCGAAGAGCGCCTTGAGGAGTGTGGACTTGCCGGCTCCGTTCGGGCCGATGATGCCGACCAGCTCGCCGCGGTTGGCGTACAGGTCACACCCATTCAGGATGTTGACCCCGGGCAGGTAGCCCGCGACGAGGTTGTCGGCAATGACCAGGGCGTTCGGCATCGCTGCCAGGTGCGCACTGCGATCGGGAACTGCCTTGTCGTGGTCCTGGTCGATTCCGACCTCGGCCCTGTGTACCTCTCCAGGAGTGAGCCCGCCGGCAGGGTTGGTCATGTCTGGTCACCACCGTCTGCTTCGAGGATCTCCACGGGCACATCGAGTCCCTCGTCCACAGCTATCTGTGCGAGGGACTGGTCATGGTGGGCGCCAAGGTAGGCGTCGATGACCCGGGTGTCGGCCATCACCTCATGTGGGGGGCCTTCGGCGATGATCTTGCCCTGGGCCATGACGATGACCCAGTCCGAGATGTCTCGCACCATGTCCATGTCGTGTTCGACGAAGAGGACGCTCATCCCGAGCTCACGGAGGTCCTTGACGTGTCCTAGAAGGGACTGGGTGAGTGCCGGGTTGACCCCGGCCATGGGCTCGTCGAGCATCACCAGCTCGGGGTTGACCATGAGGGATCGGGCCATCTCCAGCAGCTTGCGCTGCCCGCCAGAGAGCGAACCGGCGAAGTCCTCACGTTTGGTATCGAGCTTGAACCGCCTGAGCAGGTCGTCCGCCCGCTCGGTGATCTCGCGTTCCTGGCCTCGCCACAACGCTTTGACGATGCTGGGGAGGAGCCGCTCACCCCGTTGCCCGGTGGCGCCCAGACGCATGTTCTCGATCACGGTGAGTCGAGTCAGCACCTTGGTCAACTGGAAGGTGCGCACCATTCCCATCCGGGCCACCTTGTACGGAGGCACGCCCTCGATCGACTTGCCGTTGTAGGTCCAGCTGCCTTCATCGACCTTGTCGAAGCCGGTCAGGAGGTTGAAGAAGGTGGTCTTGCCAGCACCGTTGGGACCGATGAGCGCAGTGATGGCGCCGCGTTGCACCTCGACGTGCTCGACGTCGACCGCCGTGAGACCGCCAAATCGACGCACCACGTTGTCAGCGATCAGGATGGGGTCGGGCTTGGCTACGCCAGGCTCTCGCGCCAGATCGGCAAGCGCGGCGACTGCCGCGTCACGTTGGATCGCTGTCGATGATTCATCGGGCATCGAGCTGCAGCTCCTTCCGGTCACCCAGGATGCCTTGCGGCCGGTAGATCATCAACAACATCAAGCCCACACCCACCATGACCAGCCTCACCTGGGCTGCCTGGGTGCTCGACATGAACGTGATGACTCCGGTGTTGACCGCCTGGTCGAGCACGACGTCGACGAACTGGAACAGGAAGGAGAAGATCAACGCCCCCAGGATCGGACCGAAAACGCGCGCGGCACCACCGATGATGAGGACGACGTAGATCAAGAAGGTGAGGTTGGTCGCATAGGCATCGGGCGACACCGCCGACTGGCCGAGGGCCAACATGAACCCTGCGAACGCGCCGCCGAGTCCACCGAGAATCAGTGCCTGCATCTTGTACCAGTAGACGTTCTTGCCGAGGCTGCGCACAGCATCCTCGTCCTCCCGGATGCCGCGCAACACGCGCCCGAACGGACTCCGCATGAGCAGGAACACCAGGAGGGACCACAGTGCGACCAGTGACCACCCGACGATGATCACCCACCAGGACTTCTCGTTGTACTTGAAGGGTCCAAAGTCGTAGGCACCAGGCGAGATCGGATTGAGATTGTAGAAAGCGTCGGAGAACTGTTGAAGGCCGTCCGAGCCCCCAAAGGTGTCCTTGAAGGCGACGGAGCGCAGCGTCAGGCGCAAGATTTCGGCTGCCGCAATCGTCACGATGGCCAGGTAGTCCGCTCGCAGGCGCAGGGTGGGCACACCGAGCAGGAGTGCCAGAACCACGGTTGCCGCCATGCCGACGACGATGCCGAGCCAGAAGTTGAGGCCGAGGGTGGTGACCGTTGTGGCTAAGCCGTACCCGGCGACGGCGAGGAAGGCGGCCTGCCCGAAGTTGAGCAGTCCGGTGTAGCCGAACTGGATGTTCAGCCCGATAGCTCCGAGACAGAACACGATCGAGCTGATCCCGATGGCGGACGACAGAGACGTCGTGAAAATGAATCCCCAGTCCATCAGAGCCTCACCCCACCCTGCTTCGTCGGCCCAGGATTCCCTGGGGTCTCACCATCAGCACGATGATCATCACGAGGAGTGCGCCGACGTTCTTGAGCTCGGGGTTGATCCAAAGGGTCGACAGCTGGATCAGCATCCCCACCACGAGGCTGCCGACGAGTGCGCCGAACGCCGTACCGAGCCCACCAAGTGTCACGGCGGCAAAGATCAGGAGAAGGGTCTGGGTTCCCATCAGGTACGAGACCTGCTGCGTCATGGCGAGCATGACCCCGCCCAGACCGGCGAGGGCGGCTCCGGTGATCCAGACGACCAGGATGACCCGGTCCACGTCGATTCCCGATGAGGCAGCCAGAGCGGGGTTGTCGGCAACGGCTCGGGTGGCCTTGCCCATGCGGGTCTTGAGCAGCGCGAGCCCGGCCAGCGCCAGGATGACAGCGGCGATCACCATCGAGATCATGTCCTTCGGCGTCAGGCTCACCGCGCCGAACTCGATCCCCGCCTGCGAGTCGTAGTCGCCGTACGGACGGCTGGCTCCGCCGAAGATGATCAGGTAGGTGTTCGCGAGGGCGAGAGCGAATCCGATCGAGACGATCATCATGGCGATCAGACCGGTGCCTCGTCTTCGCAGCGGTCGCCAGAGGCCCCGCTCCTGGACCCAGCCGAAGATCCCGGAGGTGATCACCCCCAGGACGGCAGCGCCGATGAGGTTGATCCCGAGATTCACGTTGAAGAACCAGGTCGCGATCGCGCCGAACGTCATGATCTCGCCGTGCGCGAAGTTGGTCAGGCCGGTCGTGCCGTAGATCAGCGACAGACCCACCGCGGCCAGTGCCAGGACCAGTCCGAACCGCAGGCCTTCGACTGACAGCTGGGCCGCCCTGTCCCACCGGGTCTGGACGTTGCGTTCACGCTCACCCAGCCGGAAGTTGATGAACCGTGGGGTTCCGGGGTCGGCACTGGTGGTGATCGGGTTCACCGTGGGTGGAGTGGTGCCGTCAGGCAGGGTCTCCTCGTCGAGCAGCACGGAGTACTGGCCAGGGCCGGGGACCTCGACGATCCAGGCCCCTTCGGCGTTCGTCACGTCGCTGTCTTCGAAGCCGCTGTCGTTGGTCACGGTGATGGTGACCCCGACGACGGGGGCCCCGGCCAGGTCACGAAGGGTGCCTTGGACCGCTTCACCCTCGGCGTTGGCCGGACCGGCTGAGACGACAGCGGCGGTCCCGAGGAGTCCGAGAGCGGCAACGAGAAGGGCGATGATGCGGGTGACCGGCCAGTGGACCACTCTCAGGGCTCCCTCGCGTGGTGCGGCTGACCGTTTCCGGAACCAGGTCGGCACCTTTCGGTCCCTGCGGAGCATAGTCACGGCGAGGGTGACCGGTCACCCGTTCCGGGTCACGAATTCAGAAATGTTGCCAGCAGCGCGCTCAGAAGTGGTGCGACCACCAGTGCCGGAAGCAGATCGCCGACAGGAATGGTTCTGATCCGCAGGAGCCTGAGTCCAACGCCGAGGAGCAGGACTCCGCCGGTGGCGGTGAGTGCCGCGACCTGAGCCTCTGACAGCACCTCCCCGGCGGCGATCCCGATCACGGTCAAGCTGCCTTGGACGGTGAACACCGTGACCGCGGATGCCACGACGCCCCAGCCGAGCGAGGCCGCAAAGGCCAACGCGGCAAAGCCGTCGAGCACGGACTTCAGCGCCAGCAGCTCGATCCCACGACCCATGCCGTCCTCGAGCGAACCGAGCACGGTCAGAGGACCGACGCAGAACACCAGCGAGGCGGTCACGTACCCCTCGATGAAGCGTCGCCGGGTCTCAGGCCCACCTTCCTTGCCGGCAAACCTGCGCTGCAGCACGGCGCCCAAGCCCTCGAGCCGGGCCTCGAGCCGGAAGGCGGCGCCGAGTACTCCTCCGACCACGACAGACCCCAGGACAACCAGAAGGGGAACACCACGGCCGAGCTCGTCGACCAGTGCTGGGTCCACGACGGCGGCGGCGTTCAGGCCGCCGATCACCAAGGTCACGAGTCCCAGTCCGTCAGTCACCACGTCGCGGACCCGGGCAGGCAACCGGTCACCCAACAGCGTTCCCACGGTGCCGCCCACGAGCACGGCAACCACATTGAGCACGGTGCCGAGGCCGGGCACGGCGACTCCTTCCGTTTCATCCCTGGTCGGTGGCTCTCGCCGCTGTCCTTCAGTGGAGGATTACGCTGGCCGAAGGCCACGGGGGAGCGTAGCCGCCTTCAGCGCCGTTGGCGTGGGGCGACAGCGAGACAACCCGAGGAGCCGTGAGCGCAGTCGTGTCAGCAGTCATCGTGGGTACCCGTGAGGCGACCGAAGGCGATGTCCTGGCGATGGATGAGCTGTGGGACGAGCTTCGACGTCACGTCGGTCGCGTCGGCCCTTTTGGGCCGCCGGCCTCAGCGGTGGCGATTCGAGAGCGGCTCGAATCACTGCGGACGGACCCAGCGCACCGCGTGATCGTTGCTGAGATCGACGGTGTCGTCGTCGGCCTGGCGGTGCTGAGCCGCATGCCTGTCACGCCGATCAGTGACGTCGAGACCGTCCAGATCTCTTTCATGCACGTCAGGGACGACCGACGCCGGCGCGGAGTGGGGCGGGCAATCGTCTCAGCCGCAGCAGGGTTCGCCAGTGATGTCGGGTGCGACTACGTGTCGGTGGGGGTCTTCCCAGGGGCGAGAGAGAGCAACCGGTTCTTCGCCCGCCTCGGGTTCAGCCCACTCGTCATGCGTCGGGCGATCACCACAACGGCCTTGAAGCGCCGGCTGGCCGGTGAACTGCAGCGAGCGCAGCGCAGGCGGCGTCTACGACGCAGTCACTGAGGGGTGAGCAGGCAGGTCACGCGAGCGGTGCATGTGAGCTGCCCTGTGTCGTTCCGGATCTCGATCTGCCAGGTGGCGATCCGGCGTCCTATGCGCAGTGGAACCGCTCGTCCTGTGACGACGCCAGACGTGGCGGCCCGATGGTGACTCGCATTGACCTCGATCCCGACGACGCTGTGATCACGCCCAGCGTGCAGTGCCGAACCGATGGAGGCCAGGCTCTCGGCCAGGACCACCGATGCCCCACCGTGCAGTGCGCCGAACGGCTGTTCGTTGCCAGAAACTGGCATGGTGCCGACGACCTCGTCGGTCGTGGCCAGGACGATCTCAATACCGAGCCGATCGTGGATGGGCACCGGGGGCAGTTCGCTAGTCACCGCGTCAGCCTACGATCGGCGCATGGCTACCGCGCGGACACTCCTGCTGCTGGATGGCCACTCGCTCGCCTACCGGGCGTTCTATGCGTTGCCGGTGGAGAACTTCTCGACGGCAACAGGTCAGCCGACGAATGCGGTCTACGGGTTCACGTCCATGCTCATCAATGCCCTGCGCGACGAGCAGCCGACTCACCTGGCAGTGGCCTTCGACGTCTCTCGGGTGACCTTCCGCAGCGACCGGTACCCCGAGTACAAGGCGAACCGGGCCAAGACGCCTGAGGAGTTCAAAGGGCAGGTGAGCCTGATCAAGGAGGTCCTCGAGGCTCTCCAGATTCCGGTGGTCGAGCTCGCCGGGTACGAAGCCGACGACCTGATCGCCACCCTGAGCACGCAGGCGGCCGACGAGGGCTTCGAGGTCTCGGTGATCACCGGCGATCGAGACGCGTTCCAGCTCGTCTCCGACCAGGTGACTGTGCTCTACCCGCGCAAGGGGGTGTCCGACCTGGCCCGGATGACTCCGGCCGCCGTTGAGGACAAGTACGGGCTCACCCCGTCGCAGTACCCTGACTTCGCCGCACTTCGTGGCGACCCGAGCGACAACCTTCCGGGGATCCCTGGTGTGGGTGAGAAGACCGCCACGAAGTGGATCCGTGAGTTCGGCTCCTTCGACGAGCTTGTCGCCCGCGCAGACGAGGTGCGCGGCAAGGTGGGCGATTCGTTGAGGGCCAACCTGGCTCAGGTGATCACCAACCGGCAGCTCACCGAGCTGGTGAAGGACGTACCCCTGGAGGCACGGCCGGACGACCTGGAACGACGCGACTGGGACCGCGAGCTCGTGCACCAGGTGTTCGACGCACTGGAGTTCCGCATCCTGCGTGATCGTCTGGCACAGACCCTGCAGAACCAGGCCGAGATCGTCGACGCCTCTCCAGATCTCCAGGTCGAGACCGTGGCTGGGGCAGGGGTAGCCGAGTGGCTGGGCAAGCACGGCGCGGGCCGGGTAGGAATGGCAGTTTCCGGCAGCTGGGGGTCCGGAACGGGAGTGATCGAGGCGGTGGGCCTGGCGGCGGTCGACGGGGCGGTCGCAGCACTCACGCGTGAGTCGCTGGACCCGGCGTCCACTGAGGCGTTCAGAACCTGGCTGGCCGACGCCGAGCTGGTGGTGCACGACGCCAACGGACCCATGTTGGCGCTGGCCGCCATGGGGGTGCCGATGCCGACCCCCGCCGTCGACACGGCCATCGCGGCCTATGTCCTGCGGCCTGACCAGCGCAGCTACGACCTCGCCGACCTCAGCGTTCGGTGGCTGCACCGCGATCTGGCAGAAGCCGGCGACGACGGGCAGCTCAGCTTCGACACCGATGCCGACGAGAGCCGATCGAATGAGTTGGGCGCCCGAGCCCTGGCCACGTTCGACCTGGCAGCGGCTCTCGAGCCCGAGGTCGAACAGATCGGCGCATCCTCGTTGCTGCACGACGTCGAGCTGCCCCTGACTGGCCTGCTCGTCTCGATGGAACAGGTGGGGGTGGCCGTCGATCAGGTGGCTCTGGACTCACTGCGGGCCGAGTTCGCGGCGGAGGTCAAGCGGGCTGCCGAGCTCGCGTACGCCGAGATCGGCCACGAGGTGAACCTCGGGTCGCCCAAGCAGCTCCAGGTCGTGCTGTTCGACGAGCTGGGCATGCCCAAGACCAAGAGGACCAAGACCGGGTTCACCACCGATGCCGAAGCCCTCACTGGGCTGTTCGCCCAGACCGAGCACCCGTTCCTGGCCCATCTGCTGAGGCATCGCGATGTGTCGAAGCTGCTGGTCACGGTCGAGGGGCTCCAGCGTTCGGTGGCCGACGACGGGCGCATCCACACGACCTTCATGCAGACGGTGGCGGCCACCGGGCGGTTGTCGTCGACCGACCCGAACCTGCAGAACATCCCGGTGCGCACCGAGGAGGGCCGCCGGATCCGTTCGACCTTCTGCGTGGGCGATGGCTATGACACGCTCATGACGGCTGACTACAGCCAGGTCGAGATGCGCATCATGGCCCACTTGTCAGAAGATGCCGGCCTGATCGAGGCCTTCAACACGGGGGAAGACCTCCACACGACGATGGCCTCGCGGGTGTTCGATGTCTCGGCTGACGCGGTGACGCCAGAAATGCGGAGCCGGATCAAGGCGATGTCGTACGGCCTCGCCTACGGGCTGTCGGCATACGGCTTGAGTCAGCAGCTCGGGGTCGGCCCAGAAGATGCCAAGAGCTTGATGGACGACTACTTCGACAGGTTCGGTGGCGTCCGCGACTACTTGGCGTCCGTCGTCGACGATGCGAGGCGTACCGGTTATACCGAGACGCTGCTGGGCCGAAGGCGCTACCTGCCAGACCTGACCAGTGACAACCGGCAACGCCGCGAGATGGCCGAGCGCATGGCGCTCAATGCGCCGATCCAAGGTTCGGCCGCCGACATCGTGAAGGTAGCGATGCTTGGGGTCGAGCGGCGGCTGCGGGCCGGCAAGCTCCAGTCACGGATGCTGCTCCAGGTGCACGACGAGCTCGTCCTCGAGGTGGCGCCAGGCGAGCGCGGGGCTGTGGCAGACCTGGTCGAGCACGAGATGCGGGGTGCCTACCCGCTGTCGGTCGCTCTCGACATCTCCGTCGGCTTTGGGCGGACGTGGCACGACGCCGCCCACTGACGTGTCACCCAGGTGTGCACTCGGCGCGCCACAACGTCACCCAGGTGTGCACTCGGCGGGCTTGTGGGCCGCCAGGATGAGGGTGCCGGGCATCAAGGCGCCTCGCAAGGGGCTCCAGCCGCCCCAGGTGGACCGATTTCCCGGCTTCCAGGCGGGCTCGACCAGCCGATCGACGACGAGCCCGGCTCCGACCATGAGATCGACCCAGTCGCCAACGGTGCGGTGGTGCTCGACGTAGGTGACCTCGCCCCGGTCGTCCGCCTCGGCGTACGGGGTGCGGTCGAAGTAGGGGCGAATGACAGTCAGGCCGCCCTCGCCGGGGTCGTCGGCGAAAGCCCAGCGGAACGGGTGCGAGACCCCGAGCACTGCGCGACCCCCGGGCGCAAGGACTCGCTCGACCTCGGCAAGGACGCAGTCGGCGTCAGCGACGAAGGGGAGTGCTCCGTAGGCCGTGGCCACGAGGTCGAAGGTGTCCGACCGGAAGGGCAGCTGCCCGGCGTGTCCCTGGACCACCGGAACCACTGTTCCGGTCTTGTCGTCGAGCCGCTGGCTGTGCTGGAGCATTCGCATCGACAGGTCCAGCCCGAGGGCGCGGACACCCCGTGCCCGCAGTCCTCTGGCCCCGGCAGCCGCCCCGCAGCCCAGTTCCAGCACCCGCGAACCGGCCTGGACCCGCAGCAGGTCGAGATCGTCGTCGTCCCAGCCCTCAGGGCCCCACAGCCAGCGAGCCGCCCCGAGCAGGCTCTCGTGGTCGTGCTGGTAGGTGTCGGCGTCGGCGTCCCACCACCGCTGCGCCGCGCGGACGCTGGTGCTGGCGTCCACCGGGAACCGGCCCGGACCACCCTCGATTGACCCTGTCACGGCCGCCACCGTAGACTCCTCAGAGCGCTGTGGGCCCGCGCGTCCTCGGACGGAGCAGGCTCGCGCTCGCACTCTGTCGTTTTCAGCTGGGTTGGCATCCGCCGATCTCAGGCGGTTTCGGCACGCGAAACCGGTCCCTGCGCGCACGTCCACGACTAACTGTCCGCACGGAGTCCCCTAACCCATGACGAGTAGCACCGAGGTAGCCCCCACCCCCACGATCGACGAAGAGCCGGACGCTCCGCTCCAGATCGCGGTCAACGACATCGGGTCGGAAGAGGCGTTCCTCGCCGCTATCGACGAGACCATCAAGTACTTCAACGACGGTGACATCGTCGAGGGGACGATCGTCAAGGTCGACCGTGACGAGGTCCTTCTTGACATCGGGTACAAGACCGAGGGTGTCATCCCGTCCCGTGAGCTCTCCATCAAGCACGACGTCGACCCGTCAGAGGTCGTCTCGGTCGGAGACCCGATTGAAGCTCTCGTCCTGCAGAAGGAAGACAAGGACGGTCGGCTGATCCTCTCCAAGAAGCGCGCCCAGTACGAGCGCGCATGGGGGACGATCGAGCAGATCAAGGAGGCTGACGGCGTCGTCAAGGGCTCGGTCATCGAGGTCGTCAAGGGTGGGCTGATCCTCGACATCGGCCTACGTGGCTTCCTTCCCGCCTCTCTGGTCGAGATGCGCCGGGTGCGCGACCTCCAGCCCTACGTGGGCCAGGAGATCGAGGCCAAGATCATCGAGCTCGACAAGAACCGCAACAACGTGGTCCTCTCCCGTCGGGCCTGGCTCGAGCAGACCCAGTCGGCTGTTCGCCAAGACTTCCTCACCCAGCTGCAGAAGGGTCAGGTGCGCAACGGGGTCGTCTCCTCGATCGTCAACTTCGGGGCGTTCGTCGACCTCGGCGGAGTTGACGGTCTCGTCCACGTCTCCGAGCTCTCCTGGAAGCACATCGACCACCCGTCCGAGGTGGTCGAGGTGGGCCAGGAGGTCACCGTCGAGGTGCTCGACGTCGACATGGACCGCGAGCGGGTCTCGCTGTCACTGAAGTCCACCCAGGAAGACCCGTGGCAGCAGTTCGCCCGTACCCACCAGATCAACCAGGTCGTTCCCGGGCGGGTCACCAAGCTGGTTCCGTTCGGTGCGTTCGTCCGGGTCCAGGAAGGCATCGAGGGTCTGGTGCACATCTCCGAGCTGGCCGAGCGCCACGTCGAGATCCCCGAGCAGGTCGTGCAGGTCGGCTCCGAGATCTTCGTCAAGGTCATCGACATCGACCTCGAGCGCCGGCGCATCTCGCTCTCGCTCAAGCAGGCCAACGAGGGCGCGAGCGACACGGTCGAGTTCGACCCCACGCTGTACGGCATGGCAGCCACCTACGACGACCAGGGCAACTACGTCTACCCCGACGGGTTCGACTCCGAGACCGGCGAGTGGAAGCCCGGCTTCGAGTCGGCGCGCGAGGAGTGGGAGCGCCAGTACGCCGAGGCACACGTGCGCTTCGAGGCGCACAAGAAGCAGATGGGTGAGGCGCAGAAGGCCGACCAGGAAGCCGCCCTTGAGGTCGGTAGTACTCCGTCGACCTACTCGTCCGAGACGACAGTGACCGAAGAAGAGGTGGAGGACGAGCCGGTCGGCGGCTCGCTCGCGACCGATGAGGCTCTTGCGGCGCTACGCGAGAAGCTCACCGGCGCTGGTGAGTGAGCGGTCGCACGTGACCAACCCCGAGGTACCCAGTCGCTCGATCGGCCTCGACCCCGAGGTCCTGGACGAGCATGCCCTCAGTGCCGAGGACCTCTCAGACGACGGTCGACTGGCCGCGGCGATCGCCACCGCGGCCGGACGGGCGCTCCTCGAGCTGCGTCAGCGCTTCGACAGTGGTGACTCCAAGGCACTCAAGGATGCCGGCGACCGTCTGGGGCATGCCTTGATCACGGCCACGCTCAAGGCGTATCGCCCCGAAGACGCCGTGCTGTCCGAAGAGGGCGCCGACGACTTGGCACGGCTGGATGCCGACCGCGTGTGGATCGTTGACCCGTTGGACGGCACCCGCGAGTTCTCCGAGCCGCCGCGAGACGACTGGGCCATTCACGTGGCCCTGTGGGAACGCGGAGCGGGCGACCCGGGCAGTGTGGGGGAACTCACGGCAGGTGCTGTCGCATTACCGGCCAAAGACCTCACTCTTGCCACCTACGATGTACCTGTCCTTGCGCCGTCCCGTTCGGGTCGGCCGCGTTTCATGGTCAGTCGTACCCGGCCAGCGGCCGAGGCTGAGCACGTGGCGCAGGAACTTGGTGGCGAACTCGTCCCCATGGGATCTGCCGGAGCCAAGGCCATGGCGGTCCTCCTTGGTGAGGGGGATGCCTACGTCCACTCCGGGGGGCAGTACGAGTGGGACAGCGCAGCTCCGGTTGCGGTGGCCAGGGCGGCCGG
>JAHELE010000080.1 GCA_024644345.1 Actinomycetes bacterium
ACGCCAGAAGGTCGGGATCAGGATGCCCGTACGTGTTGTCGGCGCCCACACTCACGACAGCGACTCGTGGAGCGACCGCATGCCAAAACGTTTCGTCCTGATACTTCGAGCCGTGGTGCGGCACCTTGAGTACGTCCACGCGTGGCAGAACACCCTGAGCCACCAGCTCCTCCTGAGCCTCCGGTTCGATGTCACCGCTCAGCAGCATGCTGATTCCTGACACCTCGACCAGCAGGACAACTGATGCATTGTTGGGTGCCGATCCTTGCGACGTCGTCACCTCTCCCGGCCACAGGACACGCCACGAGGCATCACCCCACTGCCCGGTCTGGCTGGCCGCAGCCTCCACCACCACGAGATCTCGGGTCTCCGATGCCACCTCCGCCACCTGCTCTGGAGGCTCTTGAAGAGGACTCACGAGCACCGAGCCCACTGCTCGCCCGTCGAGGACGCCAGACAGGCCGTTGACGTGATCGGCGTGGAAATGCGTGAGGACAAGCAGGGGAACCTGGTCGACGCCGAGACGGTCAAGACACCGGTCGACGAGGTCGGGCTCGGGCCCTGCATCGACAACGAGCCCCGCGCCGTCGCCGAGGTTCACCACCAGTGCGTCCCCCTGGCCGATATCGCAGGCGACCAGCACCCATCCAGTTGGTGGCCACCGCCCCGGTCCCCACAGGAAGGCACCCACCAACGATGCCGTCACCAGCATCAAGGCCGCGACCAGACGTGTACGCCACCAGCGCAGCTGCACTCCGAGGCGCCAGACGCCCACGGTCACGGCGAGGAATCCGACCCCCAGCAGGCCACCTCCCCAGCCGTCCGGCCACGGCATCGTGGACGCTGGCGCCGTCGCGGCCCGGTGTGCCACAGCGGCGATCCACACCGCCGGCCACTGACCGCACCAGGCCAACACCTCGGACACCTGCGGCAGCACCGGGGACACCACGGCCGCGGCAGCACCGAGGACGGTCGCCGGCGCCACGGCAGGCGCAGCAAGCAGGTTGGCCACCACGGACAGCAGCGCCACCTGGCCAGACAGCGCCACTACCAGCGGCAAGGTCGCCACCTGCGCCGCGAGTGCGACCGCAGTGGCCTGTCGAACGGCAACCGGCCACCCACTCGGCAGCCGCTCGCTCCAACGACGAGCCAGCAGGACAAGACCGGCGGTCGCCGCCACCGACAACGCGAACCCCCACGACCTGGACAGCCAGGGGTCGGCCAGCAGCAGAACCAGCACGCTGGCCAACAGGGTGCGGATCGCCTGTGGGCGACCAGCGACACCGACCGCGACCAGAGCGATCGAGCCCATCACGGCAGCTCGCAACACGCTCGCCTCGGGTCGCGCAAGCAGGACGAACCACACCACCACCCCCAGCCCCACACCGACCAGGGCATAGCCGCGCACTCCGGCCCACCGTGCCAGCAGCAGGGCCGCCCCCACAACGATCGCCACATTCGCCCCGGAGACAGCCGTCAGGTGGGCCAGCCCGCTGTCTCGCAGGTCGGACGTCAGCAGCGGCGTCGTCGCGCTGGTGTCGCCGACGACCAACGCAGGAAGGAGCTGCTGGGCGTCGGACCGGGTGCCCGCGACGGCGTCGCGCAGACCGCTACGCATGACATCGGACACCTGGATGGGCGCCGGAGATGACGCCTCGAGCTGTGGCGAGCCACGCGCAAAGACGAAGGCTGCGATGGGACGCGTCGCCGGTGCGGGCCGTAGTGAGCCGGACAGCGAGACGGTGTCTCCCCAGCTGACGCCGCGCCAACCGTCGCCGTCCCCCACGATGAGGACCGAGACCCGGGCCGCCACCGACTCGGTGCCGGCGATGACTTCTTCAGCTCGCAGCGTGACCCGAACCTGCGATGCCCCTGATCCACCGAACGACTGCCGATGGCTGAACTCTGGATCGGTGGTGACAACCCCCGACAACTCGACATCGCGGTGGTCCAGAGCCCATGCATGGACGGCTCCGGCGTCACGCTGGGCCACCCGCATGCCCATCGACGTGAGACCGAGGAGCACCAGTGCCACGGCCACCAGCACCTCCGGCGCCAGCCGTCGACGAAAGGCGAGTAGGACGGTACCCACAATGACAACGGTCACGGCAGTGGCCGGCGGACTGGTCAAGGGGCCGAGCCAAGACCCCACCCACAGGGCCACCCCGGGGATCGCGAGGCGCAGGTCTTCGGCGCGGTCGCGCACTACACCCGCACGAGCGGTGCCAGTTCGGCGAAGGTTGTCGGCCCGATCCCCGACACCTCCTCTAGCTGCTCGACCGAGGTGAAGCCGCCGTTCTGCGTGCGCCAGTCAACGATCGCCGCGGCCAGTACCGGGCCGATCCCTGGCAACTCCTCCAGCTCAGTGGCGGTCGCGGTGTTGAGATTCACCAGCCCTGGAGATTCCGACACCCCAGACGCCGGTGGGTCAGTGACACCGGACGCGGCCTGCCCGCGGAGTCCACGCCTCGGAACGACGACCTGCTCGCCGTCCATCAGCACCTGAGCCAGGTTGAGCCCTTCGGTATCGGCCTTGGGCGCCGATCCACCGGCCGCTTCGATGGCGTCGATCACGCGGGATCCATCGGGGAGGGTCACGACGCCCGGACGCCGCACCGCCCCATCGACATCGACGATCACCTCAGCGTTGCCCGACTCCACCGGTGACGGCTGCATCAGCACGTTCTGAGGCACCGAGCCGCCTTCCGGGGTGGGGGCCGCCTCCGGAGCCAGCGATCCGCGTGGCCAGCCGGCAACCACGACCACCAGGCCGCCAGCAACGGCGGCAAGCGTCAGCGAGACCAACCCACGGACCGCGCCCGGCCCCAGCCGCCACATGGGGCCTGGGCGTTCGGGGAGGGTGTGCCTCGGCCGTTCTGCGACGTTTGTCGCAGTGTCTGTGCCGGCCGCGGCGTCAACCACGTCACCCTCGGTGGGAATCCACCTGGGAAGTGCCGCCTCGAGGCGAGCACGAGCGGTCGCCCCATCACTGCGTCTTGGTCCTTTCATGGCGCGACGGTAGGAGGTGAGCGGCTGAGCAAGCCGCCCGCTGAACGCCCGCTGTGGACAGGCCGCCAAAGCAGGTCCTGGGGACGATGGACCTCTAGGCATCGACCGCTCCTGCCGATCCTCCATCAATGCGGCTGTGGATCGTGCTCGCCCTGCTCGCCGGTTCGGCGGCGGCGACGACTCGGCATGCCATGGGGCACCGCCACACGATTCTGATTCCGCTGCTTCTGGTTCCGGCGTTGGTCCTTGGCTGGCAGGAGTGGACCTTCCGCGGCGACGAGGACGACTTCTCGGTGATCGCCAGCGAGATAGCCGGACGCGACGTCCGGATCGAGTGCCAGCGATTCAGCGGCGCGTTGCTCGACGCGACGGCGGAGGCCGGCTACGTGCAGTTCAACGCCGATGGAACTCCCACGGACACGGGTCGTCTCGAACGTGACGCGTGCCGGGACCTCCGGTCGTATCTGCACGGTGACCAGTCGAATCCCACGATTGAGCATGTCGTCGCCATCCAGGTGCTGGCTCACGAGTCGTTCCATCTGTCGGGTATCAGCAACGAGTCCGAGACCGAGTGTGCCGCGATCCAGCGCATCGACGACGTGGCGGTGGATCTGGGTGCTACGGCCACCCAAGGACGCGCAGTCGCCGAGCGCTACTACGCAGAGGTGTACCCGCGAATGCCAGCCGCCTACCGCAACGACGAATGCAGGCAGAAGGGCGAGCTCGACGCCTCGCCTGACGACGCCCAGTGGCCTTAGGCAGATCCTGGGCGGTTACAGCAGCACCATCCGGCCCCGACTTACCGTGGGCACACCGCGACTGCAAGCATCCCGGGTCCCACGTGCGCCCCCACCACAGCTCCCACCTCGCCGACTGTGACGGCCACGGCACCTCCCGCGCTCTCTTGGATGCGAGCCGCCAGAGCGTGCGCGCGGTCAGAGTTGGCCAGGTGCTGCACTGCGACATCGGCCGCACCCTCACCGACAAGCTCCAGCGCAAGCTCTTCGAGCCGGGCCATCGCCCTTGCCGTGGTCCGGACCTTCTCCAGTGGCGTGACGTTGCCGTCGACCAGGTGAAGCAGCGGCTTCACGGAGAGAGCCGACCCCACCAGCGCAGCAGCCTTGCCGATCCGACCGCCACGGCGTAGGTACTCCAGGGTGTCCACGTAGAAGAGCACCGACCCAGTTGCACACCGGTTACGAGCGATCTCCTCGACGCGGGCGCCATCGACCCCGGACGCCGCGGCCTGGGCAGCAGCCAGCACCGGAAAGCCGAGACCCATCCCGATCGAGCGACTGTCGACCACCCGAACCGGGATGGACACCTCTTTGGCCGCCAGCTCTGCTGACTCAACGGTGGCCGACATGGCGCCAGACAGATGCACCGACACAACCTCGTCAGCACCCTCGAGCGCGAGCCGCTGGTACGCCTCGACGAAGGCCGATGGCGATGGTCGTGAGGTCGAGATCGGACGCCACTCCCGCAGCGCTTCAGCAATGGTGTCGGACGAGACGTCGGTCTCGTCAAACGTCTCACCACCTACGACGACCTGCACCGGCACCACAGTCACTCGAGCAGCCGTGGCCTGAGTCGCCGGAAGATAGGCGGTGGAGTCGGTCACCACCGAGACCGAGTGGTTCATGCCGGCACGAAGTTGACCAGCTTGGGAGCCCGCACGATCGCGGTTCGCACCTCACGTCCGTCGAGCGACCGTTGGACGTTGGCGTCAGCTAGAGCCAGCTCGCGGAGGGTGTCCTCGTCGATCGACGGGGATACCTGCAGCCGCGCACGCACCTTGCCGGACACCTGGACGACGCACGTCACCTCGTCAGCGACCAGCAACGACTCGTCGACCTCGGGCCAGCCAGCTCTGGCGACCGTTGGCGGATGACCCAGACGTTCCCACATCTCTTCGGCTGTGTACGGGGCCACCAGCGAGAGCATGATCGCCACCGCTTCGGCCGCCTCGCGCACCGCCGGGTCGCCCGGGCCGGGACCGGAGTCGATCGCCTTTCGCGTGCTGTTGACCAGCTCCATCACGCGGGCGACCATCGAATTGAACCGGAAAGTCTCGACTGCATGGGCACCCTCGTGGAGGGCGTGATGGGTGGCTTTGCGCAGCGCCGCGTGCCCGCCCTGCGGATCGACCCCCACGGGTGACGTGACGTCGCCCGAAAGCCGCCAGGCCCGGGAGAGGAACTTGCGAGACCCTGCCGGCGAGACATCGGACCAGTCGATGTCGTCCTCAGGTGGTCCGGCAAACACCATGCTCAGCCGGATGGCATCGACACCGTTCTCGACGAGCTCGTCGGACAGCCGCACGAGGTTGCCTCGCGACTTGCTCATGGCGGACCCGTTCATCACCACCATCCCCTGATTGAGCAGTCGGGTGAACGGTTCGGTGAAGTCGACGTAGCCGAGGTCGAACAGCACCTTGGTGAAGAACCGGCTGTAGAGCAGATGAAGGATCGCGTGCGTCACGCCACCGACGTACTGGTCGACCGGCATCCACTCCTTCGCCTGCTCGCCGTCGAACGGCGCCGTTTCCAGGTTCGGGTCGAGGAACCGCAAGAAGTACCACGACGAGTCGACGAACGTGTCCATCGTGTCGGTGTCACGCATCGCCGGACCCTCACAGGTCGGACACGGAACATTGACCCAGTCGGTGGCCCCACCCAGCGGTGACGTCCCCTTGGGTTTCATGTCGAGGCCCTCTGAGCGGGGCAAGGTGATCGGCAGCTGGTCCTCGGGCACCGGAACCTCGCCGCAGTCGAGGCAGTGGATGATCGGGATGGGGGTTCCCCAGTACCGCTGACGTGAGATCAACCAGTCGCGGAGGCGGTAGTTGACGGTGGCCTCGCCATGCTGCTTGTCGTGCAGTATCTCGATGATGGCGCTGATGGCCGCAGCCTTGTCGAGGCCGTCGAGCGGGCCGGAGTTGACCATCGCTCCGTCGCCGGTTGTGGCAATGCCTGAGCCGGCTGGGTCGTCCTCTCCGGTGTCGACCACCGTGACCACTGGCAGGCCGAACGCCCGGGCGAAGTCGAGGTCGCGCTGATCGTGAGCAGGCACGGCCATGATCGCGCCGTGCCCGTAGTCGGCCAGCACGTAGTCAGCTGCGTAGATCGGCAGCCGCTCTCCGTTGACCGGGTTGATCGCGTACCGCTCCAGGAACACCCCGGTCTTGGGCCGGTCACTGGCCAGCCGGTCGACCTCGGACGTCTGCCGTACCTGCTCAAGGTACTCATTGAAGGCACGTCCGACAGTTTCCGGAGCGCTGACCGCGAGCTCTGCGGCGAGGTCGGAGTCGGCAGCCACGACGAAGAAGGTCGCTCCGTAGAGCGTGTCGGGGCGCGTCGTGTAGACCGTCACCGGAGCGTCGCGGTCCTCGATCTCGAAGACGACGTCCGCGCCGGTGGACCGTCCCACCCAGTTGCGCTGCATGAGCAGCACCTTCTCGGGCCACTGACCTTCGAGCTGCGCCATGTCGTCGAGCAACCGGTCGGCGTAGTCAGTGATCCGGAAGTACCACTGCGTCAGCTTCTTCTTGGTGACCGGGGTGTCGCATCGCTCGCACAGTCCGGCGACCACCTGCTCGTTGGCCAGCACCGTTTGGTCGTTCGGGCACCAGTTGACCAATGAGGGTTTGCGGTAGGCGAGCCCCTTCTCGAACAGCCTCAGGAAGAGCCACTGGTTCCAGCGGTAGAACTCCGGGTCACAGGTGTTGAGCACGCGATCCCAGTCGAACGAGCAGGCATAGCGTCGCATGGACGCCTTCTGGGTCGCGATGTTCTCGTAGGTCCACGCCGCCGGGTCAACTCCCCGTCTGATGGCGGCGTTCTCAGCTGGAAGCCCAAAGGCATCCCAGCCGATGGGGTGCATGACGTTGTAGCCGCGCTGCACCCAGTAGCGGGCGACGACATCACCGAGCGCGTAGGCCTCTGCATGGCCCATGTGCAGATCACCGGACGGGTACGGAAACATGTCGAGCACGTACTTCTTCGGCCGCACGTCGGCGGGATCGCCGGAGCGAAAAGGTGCGAGGTCGTCCCACACCGGCAGCCATTTCTCTTGCGTCGCCAGCACGTCGTAGCCCTCAGAGGGCTCACGCGTGGGAACACCTGGGGCTTCGGTGGAGGGTCTGTCGGTCACGACAGCACAGGTTAGTCCCCTGCGTACGGACCGTTGCTGACCACCCGCACCTGCTGGAGCACTTCTGCCGGTGGATCAGGAGTTCGGCTGCTGCTCTTCCTCGGCCGTCGCGGCTGTGCGTGATCGCGGACCACCACGTCGCAAGGCCCGGCGAAGGTACATCTCTTGGTCAGCCTTGCCGAGCAACGTGTCGAGCGTCCCCGAGTCCCACGGCGCCAGCATCGAGCCACCAGCACAGACCTTGGGGTCCCACACGTCCAGCGGTACCGGAGGGCTCAGCAGGACACGCTCGCGCAGTCGACGTTCGAGCTCCATCGGGCTCATGCCAGGGCCGGGGCCGATCACGCAGAACTCGTCGCCTCCCCATCTGGCCACGATGTCGGTGCCGCGGGTGATGGAGCGGAGCGCGTCGGCGATCGCCACGACGACGTCATCCCCGGCTTCGTGACCTGACACTTCGTTGACGTGCCGCAGCTGGTCGATGTCGACGTAGACGCAGTGGACGGCGTCTCCCGAGCGTCGGGCGTTCTCGACGATCTGCTGGCCCATCATCGACAGACCCTGGCGGTTCGCCAGCCCGGTCAGCGGGTCACGTACCGATGTGCGGGCGGCAGTTGCTGAGATGTCCGACAGCCGTTCGGCCATCCGGCGGCGGCTCACCGACGCCGCCACTGCAGCCATGGTCAGCACGCTCCCGGCCCCGAGCCAGCCGAGCGGCCACTGAGGAAGGTTGGCCGCAGCCAGTCCCGCCAGCCAGCCGACCCAGACCGTGTAGACCGCAGCCACCACCCAGCGCGTCGACATCAGGCTCGGCCCGATGATGGCGATGGCGGCCAGGACGCCGAGCGACCACGTCACGTCGTCGGACAGGACCAGACCGAGCACTCCCCCACCGGCAGGGACGAGCACCATGCTGACAGCGACGACCTCAGGCAGGCGGATCTCATCTCGCCAGATCCAGCTGGCCAGGGCGAGCAGCGCCACCAGCGCTGCCGCTGCGGCCAGGCCGACGACCGCAGCGGGTGCGAGTCCGGCGAGCGAGGCGGCAGCAGCCAGACCGATCATGGTGAAGGTGGTCAAAGCACCCAATCCGGGCAGACCGGCTCGGACGGCGTCCTCGAAGAGGGCGTCGTCTGACTCGTCCGGGCCCGACGGGGTCACGGTTGGCTTGTCGTCAGACATCGATGGCACCTTGACGCACACCGCCTAGGGTGCGCATCCGATTGCCCAGAAGTCCACCCGGATGGGCGGTAGGGCCGGCTTCAAACGGTGCCCTGCGCCCCAGGTCACCGAGCCACACCCAACGCGTCACGCGCACTTCCCAACACGATATCGAGCAGGTCGTCTCTCGTGGTTGAGCCATCACCGAGCGCGACCTGCACAGACATGCCGTCGGTCAGTGCTGACAGCACCGCCGCAACCCGCGCCGGATCGCCTGAGTGAAATGCCCCCTGCTCGATGCCGTAGGCGATCACCTCAGCCATCTGATGTCGCCACCAGCCGTCGAGCTCGGCCTGGACCTCGGCGACGCTGCCGTCGACGGCCGCATTGGCCCACACCTCGAACCAGAGCAACCAGCCACGGTCACGCGGACCCTCAGCACCGGCGAGCTCGATGAGGGTGACCAGCCGGGTCCATGGGTCGTCTTGTCGAGCGAGCGCGGCGGTGACATCGCAATGGAACCGCTCCTCGCTCTGGCTGATCGCCCGGATCAGCAACTGAGTCTTCGACGGGAAGTAGTACGTCAGATGACCAACGGACATGCCCGCGCGTTCGGCCACGTCCGACATGCGCAGCTGCGCCAGTCCCCGCTCGCCGATCAGCTCGGAAGCGGCCGCCACGACGGCCCGCTCACGCTCGGCGCCTTTGGTCCGTCGCTGTGCCACCCGACGGCCGATCAGACGCCGGCGGGAGGTCCGACGGGAATTTGCTGCGTGATGCAGTGGGGGCCGCCGCCGCCCCTGGCGATCACCTCGCCGGGCACACCCACCACCTCGCGGTCAGGATGCAGCCCGGCGATGAACTCCAAAGCCGCGGCGTCACTGCTCGAACCGCTCACGGGGACCACCACTCCCCCGTTGGCGATGTAGTAGTTGCAGTAGGCCTTCGACTCACCAGGACCGGCGTCCAGGATCGCGATGTCCACCTCTCTGCCGGTCGCGTCCACGGCACCTTTCAGCGCAGCCAGATTGCGACGCCCGTTCTCGAACTCGGAGGCGTCCGGACTGCTGGGCGCCTCCAGCACAATGCGCCCGGGGGCCACGTACTGCGCAATGCCGTCGATGTGGCCATCGGTCCCTTCGGGTCCGACGTCGAGGCTCTGTCCTAGCGGCAGCCAGATGACGGTGGACGCCCCGAGGTAGTCGCGCAGGCCCTGCTCGATCTGTTCGCGTGACATCGATGGATTGCGGTTCGGATTGAGGAGGCACTGTTCGGTGGTCAGCACTGTCCCCTCACCGTCAACGAAGAACGAACCTCCCTCCAGCACCATCGGAGCGCGGAACAGGGGCACACCAAAGTGGTCGGCCAGTCGCTCGGGCACCATCGCGTCGCTGTCGTAGGGGTGCCAGCGCTCGCCCCAGGCATTGAAGGCGAAGCCAACGATGGCCACCTCACCGGCGTCATTGCGGACGAAGGTGGGTCCGTTGTCGCGCATCCACGAGTCGTCGAGGGGTGCCTCCAATGGCGTGACGCTGGCACCGCACCGGTTGCGCACGTCCGCGGACGAGCCAGGTGGGCACACCATCGTCACAGGCTCGAACGCGGCAACAGCTCGGGCGACGGCTGCGTAGTCGCGCTTGGCGTCGTCCAGGTGACCACCCCACAGCTCACGCCGGGCGGGCCACGACATCAGGCAACCGGCGTGCTGGTCCCACTCGGCGGGCATGGCGAACCCGGCTGCGGCAGGGGTTCGGTCGATAACGCGGACCATCGGGGACTCCTCAGACGGATGGGATGAGTTTCTAGTATGCGATCCTAGAAACTCTGGACGCCTCCACGCAAGCGGCGGCCACCAAGATCACCCGGATGACCCCATCGACAAATACGTTAGTGACGGCTAACGTATTTCCGTGATCGACCCGCTGTCCGCAGCTGCTGAACCTTCGAGGCGACGCATTCTGCAGCTGCTGGCGGCTCGTCCGATGACTGTGACCGAGATCGCCGCTGAGTTCACGGTGACGCGTTCGGCTGTCTCCCAGCACCTCCTGGTGCTGGCCACAGCCGGTCTCGTCGAGGCGGAGAAAGTCGGTCGGCAGCGGATCTACCGGGTACTGCCCGGCGGACTGCAGCGGCTCCAGGCCGAGATCGACCGGTTCTGGACCCGAGAGCTCGACCAGCTCGTCGAGGATGCCCACACCATCAGGAGAGACTCGTGACCTATTCCAAGACCGTCGTGCTTCCCATCAGCCCGGACGACGCGTACGCGCTGATCACCGAACCCGAACGGCTTCGTCGATGGCAGACAGTGTCGGCGACTGTCGACCTGCGCGCCGGCGGCGACTACCGGTGGACCATCACCCCCGGACATACCGCAGCCGGAAGGTACCGCGAGATCGAACCCGGTCGTCGCATCGTCTTCGGCTGGGGCTGGGTGGGAAGTGACTCCCTGCCACCGGACACGTCAACGGTCACGATCACCGTCGAGCCGACCGAGGACGGTGGCTCGCAGGTGACGCTGACCCATGAGGGTCTCGACGGCGAACAGGCTCAGGCACACGCCACTGGCTGGGACCACTACCTCGAGCGACTCGACCGCATCGCCACTAGCGGCGACGCGGGTCCAG
>JAHELE010000081.1 GCA_024644345.1 Actinomycetes bacterium
CGTCCGGCGTCGCGTTGGCTGCATCGAGCCCCTCGATCAGATCCCCCGTTCGCGGTGTGTCGGGGTAGTTCTCGGCAGCCACGACGACCGTCACCGAAGCGTCGGGCGTCCACCGAAGGTCGGGGAAGTCGGCCAGATGACCCGTGGCCGCCGCTCTGAGGACGCCGCCGAGGGGGGTCAGCAGCCTCGCCAGCACCACCTGGGTCTCGGGATCACCGAATCGGGCGTTGAACTCGACCGTGCGCAGCCCACGCGAAGTGAGCGCGAGCCCGGCGTACAGAAGTCCGGAGAAGGGAGTGCCGCGCCGGTGCATCTCGTCGACCGTCGGCTGGACGACGGTGCGCACGATGTCGTCGACCAAGGACTCCGGCGCCCACGGCAATGGCGAGTAGGCGCCCATACCTCCGGTGTTGGGTCCGGCATCACCGTCGTGCGCCCGTTTGAAGTCTTGTGCCGGAACCAGCGGCACCACCGTGGTGCCATCAGTGATGCAGAACAGGCTGACCTCTGGACCGTCAAGGAATTCCTCGATGACGACCCGACCACATGCGGCGGCGTGGGCGAGCGCGGCGTCGCGGTCGTCGGTGACAACCACTCCCTTGCCCGCTGCGAGGCCGTCGTCCTTGACGACGTAGGGCGGACCGAAGGCGTCGAGCGCCACGGCCGCCTCGTCGGCGGTCTCGCAGATGTGCGCCATCGCGGTCGGGACATCGGCCGCCGCCATGATCTCCTTGGCAAACGCCTTGGAGCCTTCGATCTCGGCGGCCGCAGCGGACGGACCGAAACAGGCGATGCCTTCGGCCCGCACGGCGTCTGCCGCGCCGGCGACGAGTGGCACCTCCGGGCCGATGACGACGAGGTCGACGCCAAGCGAACCGGCCAGCCCCGCGACGGACGCCGGGTCGCCGGCGTCCACCGGCATGTTCGTGGCCACCTCGGCCGTGCCGGCGTTGCCGGGGGCGCAGACGATCCGCTCGACGTCCGGGTCGAGGCTCAACGACCGGCAGAGGGCGTGCTCACGGGCACCGGATCCGATGACAAGGACATCCACGCCCGCGACCCTACCCATCCACACGTTTGGGGAAATCTTGCGTCGCCATAGGCGCGCAAGATTTCCCCAAACGTGTGTGGTTAGCCCACGTAGTGGTGCGCGATCGCCCCGAAGGCGTCGTCGAGGAGGGCGAGCCCTTCCTTGGCCTCGGTCTCTGAGACCGTGCACGGCGGCACGACGTGGAGCCGGTTGTAGTTGACGAACGGCATCAGGCCGCGGCTCTTGCAGGCACCGACGAGCTCGACCATCGGGGCGTTTGCGGCGCCGGCGGCGTTGTACGGCACAAGCATCTCGCGGGTGTCGCGGTTCTTGACGAGGTCGAGCGCCCAGAAGACTCCGAGACCCCGCACCTCGCCGATCACCGGGTGGCGCTCGGCCAGCTCACGCAGGCCGGGGCCGAGAACGTTCTCGCCGATCGCCTTGGCGTTCTCGACGATGCCTTCGTCGCGCATCGCGTTGATCGTTCCCACGATGGACGCCGCAGCGAGCGGATGCCCCGAGTAGGTGAGCCCGCCAGGGAAGACCCGCTCGTCGAACGTGGCTGCGATCTCGTCGCTGATGATCACGCCGCCGACCGGCACGTAGCCGGAGTTGACGCCCTTCGCGAACGTGATGAGGTCGGGCTGGACGCCGAAGTGGTCGAACGCGAACCAGTCACCGGTGCGACCGAACCCGGCCATCACCTCGTCGGCGATGTAGATGATCCCGTACTTCGTGCACAGCTCGCGTACGCCGGCCAGGTAGCCAGCCGGTGGGATGAGGACGCCAGCGGTACCGACAACACTCTCGAGCGTGAGCGCGGCAATAGTCTGCGGGCCCTCGAACTGGATGACCGACTCGAGGTGCTCGAGCGCCCGGTCGGCCTCTTGCTCGTCGCTGTCAGCCCAGAACGCCGACCGGTACGGGTAGGGGCCGAAGAAGTGGACGATGCCGGCGATGCCGTTCTCGTTCGGCCAGCGACGCGGGTCGCCGGTGAGCGTGACCGCTGTCGAGGTGTTGCCGTGGTAGCTGCGGTACGCCGACAGCACCTTGTGGCGTCCGGTGTGCAGCCGCGCCATGCGCACCGCGTTCTCGATGGCGTCGGCGCCACCGTTGGTGAAGAAGATCTTGTTGTGGTCCGGCGGTGCGAGCTCGCTGATCAGCCGGGCTGCCTCGCTGCGAACGTCGTTGGCGTGCTGCGGTGCGATGGTGCTGAGCTTGGCGGCCTGCTCCTGGATCGCCGCGACGACCTTCGGGTGCTGGTGGCCGATGTTGGTGTTGACCAGCTGCGACGAGAAGTCGAGGTAGCGCGTCCCGGCGTAGTCCCAGAAGTAGGAGCCTTCGGCCGCTGCGATTGGCAACGGGTTCAGGGCGCCCTGCGCGGACCACGAGTGGAAGACGTGCTTGCGGTCGAGGGCAACGACCTCGTCGCCGCGGGCTGGGTCGGGTGTTGGGCTGGTCATGGCGACTCCTCGGAGGGCGTTCGAGAACGACTACAGCGTACGACCAGACCGGGTCAGCGTGACAGCCGAGCCCGAAGGCCCTCGCGGACGCCCGGCCACTCCTCGGCAAGCACCGAGAAGACCACGGTGTCACGCACTGAGGTGTCGAGCCTGCGCTGGTAGCGCCGCAGCAAGCCCTCCCGGGTGGCGCCGAGCCGTGCGATGGCGTCCTGCGAACGGGTGTTGCGGACGTCGGTCTTCAGCTGGACGCGTCCGAAGCCCAGGTCATCAAAGGCGTGGCCGAGCAGCAGCAGCTTGGTCTCGGGGTTGACCACCGTCGCCCATACCGCAGGTGCGTACGCCGTTGCCCCCACCTCGAGGCGGGCATCGGAGACAGCGACCTCGAGATAGGACGACCACCCCACAACCGTGCCCGCGCGCAACCCGGCGAGGGGCTGGGTGAGTCGAACCGTCCACGGATGCATAATCGACATCAGTGACTCCACCAACGCGAGCATGTCATCGACGCCGCCAGGACGCGGGAACGTGAGATGCGTCCACACCTGAGGGTCGTCCAGCGCCACGAACAACCCTTCGGCGTCGCTCGCCACGGTCGGTCGAAGCTCGACGAAGTCACCGGTCAGCACCGTCGAGGCTTCCGGCGGCCAACCTGCAAATCCTTGTGCTGGGCTGCTCGGAGCAACGACGGCGCGCGACATCTGCACGTACTCGCCACCGTCGATGCCACGGTCAGCCTTTGTGCCGTCCACGATGAAGCCGATCGCTTCGTGGAACGCGACCGACCGGGTGTTCACCGCCGACGTGACGCAGCGAACGATGCGTACCCCCCGAGCGACCACGAGTTCATCGAACCGCCGGTACAACGACCGCCCAACGCCGGCACCGCGATGCTCGGGGTCGACCCCGGCGAAGTGGACGTAAGCGGCTGTGGGGTCGTCATCGGAGACGAAGCCGACCAGGAAACCGACGAGCTCACCGGACGGCGACTCGGCTACCAAGCTCGTACCGCTGAAGTTCTCGAGGAAGAGCGGCTGCAGCAACCCCGACATCTCACGTCCGCCCCACCACTCGTCGACGACATGGACGACGTCGACATGGTCGGTTGAACGTGCGATTCGGATCGCGTACGTGGTCGACACGGCTACTCCCACGTCCGCAACGCTCGGTCGATCGCCGCGATGGCCGCTTCGAAACTTGCGTCGACGTCGTCCGGCAGCCCGAAGCCGCCCGCCAGCTGGAGCGACACAAAACCGTGCAGGCTGGACCGGATAAAGCGCGCGGCGTCGATCGATCGATCGGCCGGCACGCCGTACCCCGCAATCATCGCCAGCACCGGCATGAGGACCCGTCCACTGGCAGCTGCGTGCTCGGTGTCGTCGACCGCGGGGGCGACGATCGTTGCCGCGTACTGCCCAGGGTGTTCTACCGCGAATAGGCGGTATGCCTGGGCGAGTGGCCACAGCACGTCGCTGCCCGCTCTTCCCATCGCCGCTGTGGTCAGTCGGTCGGCCAGCTCCACCACCGCACGCACCGTGACCCGACGCCGCACGCCGGCCATGCCGTCCACGTGTTTGTAGAGACTGGGTACCGATACGCCGAGCTGACTGGCAACTGCCGACAGTGTGAGGGTGTCCCACCCGTCTTGGTCAACCACCTGGGCAGCGACTGACTCGATGCGTTCCGGCGTGACGCCTGCTCGTGCCATACGACTAGGCCGTGAGGAACTCGACGACCGCCGGACCGACGAGGTCAGGGAACTCGGTCTGCGGGTAGTGGCCGGCGTCGGGGACGAGCACGACGCTTCCGCCCAAGCGCTGCGCGACCAGATTCGCCTCAGCCGCGGGATCCTTGAAGTCCGGGTCGGCTGTCCCCATGACGACCAACGTCGGCACGTGCACCTGACCTAGCAGGTCCTCGGCCGGCTGGTGCGAGGTTCGGGTGGTCTGCTGGAACGCCCGCCACGCGCCAGGGCGCGTTAGGGACGCCAGCAGGCGGTCGCGGTAGTCGGGGTAGTCGGCGGGCACCTGGGCAGGGAACATCTTGCGGTGGAACATGCGCCACACCCGCCGTCCCCAGGGCCGGAGCAGCGCTGTGCGCATCGCGACGCCCATCCCAGGAGCCATCGGAACGTTGCGCACGAACGGGCCGGTGAGGACAAGCCGTTCGACGAGGTCGGGCCGTTCGGCTGCGGCAATCACAGCCACGCTCGCCCCCATCGAGTTGCCGATCACGGTCGCGGGGCCGCCGAGGTGCTCGAGCAGAGCGACGGCGTCCGACGCAGCGGCCACGTCGTCGAAACGATCGAAGTCGACGCCGCTCTCCCCGTGACCACGCAGGTCGAAGGTGGCGACGCGGTAGCCCGCGGCCACCAGCTGAGGGGTGAGGAATCGGTAGGTGGCGCGCAGGTCACCCATTCCCGGGATGGCCAGCACGAGCGGGCCTTCGCCCTGCACGTCGTAGGAGATCACGTCGGATCCACGGTCCAGGTACTGGGTCGTCGGGCGTGTACTGGTCACGGGGGTCATCGCTCCTCCTCAGGTGTTCGCACCCTAGGTTATAACCCTTAACTAAAAAGTCAAGGCCCTTAACCTTTTCAGACCAGGGGCCGCAGCTGCACGATCTCGTCGCGGCCCGGCCCGACCCCGACCGCCGAGATCTGGGCACCGGACATCTCCTCCAGCGCCTTCACATAGGCCCTGGCGTTCGGGGGCAGGTCGTCGAACGTGCGGGCACCGCTGATGTCCTCACTCCATCCCGGCAGGTACTCGAGCACCGGCGTCGCGTGGTGGAAATCGCTCTGCGACATCGGCATCTCGTCGAACCGTTTCCCCTCCACCTCGTATGTGACACACACCGGGATCTGCTCCCACCCGGTCAGCACGTCGAGCTTGGTGAGGACGAAGTCGGTGACGCCGTTGACCCGGGCCGCGTACCTGCTGATCACCGCGTCGTACCAACCGCAGCGTCGCGGGCGTCCGGTGGTGGTGCCGAACTCGTGACCGTTGACGCGCAACCGCTCACCGTCTGCGTCATCAAGCTCGGTGGGGAAGGGCCCCTCACCCACCCTGGTGACATAGGCCTTGGCGACAGCGATCACCCGTTCGACACGGTTCGGCGGGATACCGCTGCCTGTGCAGGCACCCCCCGATGTCGCGTTCGACGACGTGACGAAGGGATACGTGCCGTGGTCGACGTCGAGCAGCGTCGCCTGCCCGCCTTCGAGTAGCACCGTGCGCCCGGAGTCGAGCGCGTCGTTGAGCAACAACGACGTATCGGCCACCAGCGGGCGTAGCCGGGCAGCGTGACCGAGCAGCTCGTCGACCACTTCGTCGACACCGATGGCTCGACGGTTGTAGACCTTCACCAACAGGTGGTTCTTCTGGTCCAGGGCGCCTTCTACCTTCTGACGCAGGATGTGTTCGTCGAAGAGGTCCTGCACCCTGATGCCGATGCGGTTCATCTTGTCGGCGTAGGTCGGGCCGATGCCGCGTCCGGTCGTTCCGATCTTTCGGCTGCCGAGAAAACGTTCGACGACCTTGTCGATGGTTCGGTTGTAGGGCGCAATCAGGTGCGCGTTGGCGCTGACGACCAGACGTGAAACGTCGACGCCACGCGCGACCAGATCGTCCAGCTCATGGAACAGCACCGCGGGGTCGATGACCACGCCGTTGCCGATCACCGGGGTGACGCCGGGGGTCAAGATGCCACTCGGCAACAGGTGGAGCGCGTACTTCTCCGGACCGCTGGCCGTGGGGATGACTACCGTGTGACCGGCGTTGTTGCCGCCGTTGAACTTCACGACATAGTCGACGTGCTCGCCGAGCAGGTCGGTGGCCTTGCCCTTGCCCTCGTCGCCCCACTGGGCGCCGATCAGCACGATCGCAGGCATGCGGAACTCCCTCGGAACGGGGGGATTACCCGCAGAGCCTAGCCGATCTCGGCCGCCGAGCACCTAGGCGGCGGCCGGTCCCTCGCTGGCCATCGCACGCCCGAGTGCGCGTCCGGACAGGTACGCCGACTCGATCCGGGACGGGCCGTGCCAGCCGTCTCCGCACAGACCGATCCCGCTCTGCCCGAGGAAGTAGTGATCCGCATGCGGGCTCACCGACTTGGCGAGCGACCAGCGTTTGACCGCGACCGAGATGGGTGGCGCTGTGATGCCCAGGACACCTTCCAGCTCGGCCAGCATCGTGCCGGTGACGGCGTCCGGATCGTCGAGGTGTGAGGCGGACAGAAGTGGATGGGCATGGGCAACCAGCACCGGGGCCCGGTCTCCTCGTCGGCTCCCGTCGTCGGCGATGAAGGTGAGCACGGCCGAGTTGTTGACGAACACGCCGTCAATCTCCGGCCACACCCGCGACTCATACGTCGCGATGAGAGACATGCATGGTTCCCACACTCCCCCGGATGCGTTGCGCTCCTGCGGCAACGACCCCGCCAGCAGGTCGAGCGCCTGCGGTCCCGGCATGGCAAGCGCCACACCGGCGTAAGGGGAACCGTCGACGGACGGCCCCGGCTCCACGGCTTCGACGTCGTGATGCTGGTCGACGGGCAGCCCACGAGCGAGATCTTCGACCAGGGAACGCAGCCCGAGGGACGTGGCGTAGCGCATCGGACCGGTGCGCGTCCCCACCAGTCCACCCGGTTCACCGACGTGGAAGGTGTCGGTCCAGGGGTGAGCCAGCTCGATGTCAACCCATCGTTGGACCAGTCGCTGAAACACCGGGACCGACGCCGTGAAGTAGCTGGCGCCGACATCGACGGGACGGCCATCCAGCGTCTTGACCGCCATTCGCCCACCCAGTCGGTGGCCGCGGTCGCGGACAACCACCTCGCACCCGGCATCGACCAGCGCACGAGCGCAGGCAACACCGGAGATCCCTCCGCCAACGACGAGGAACTCTTCGCTCATCCGGCAGTGAGTGCTGCGGCTGCAGCAGGGCTTGAGTCGACCAGAAACTGCTGGCATCGTTCAGCCTCGGGCTCCTCACCGATCGCAGCTGCGGCTTGGCCCAGAGCATGCAGACTGCGGAGAAACCCTCGGTTTCCCTCGTGCTCCCACGGCACGGGGCCGTGCCCCTTCCACTCGTTGCGGCGCAGCTGGTCAAGGCTGCGGTGGTAGCCGGTGCGGGCGTACGCATAAGCCGCGACCGGGTCGTCCGCAGTGAGCGCCTCCTCGGCGAGCATCGCCCAGGCCAGCGGGAAGTCGGGGTGGGCAGCCGCGACGTCACGGGGCGACCGTCCAGCCTCGAGGGCGGCGATGGCGGCGTCGTTCTCGGGCAACAGGGTGGCCGGCGGCTCGCCGAGCAGGTTGTTGGTCACGAGGACTTTCTACGGCACTACGTTCCCGGACGCCACGTCATGGCCCCGAATGCGGCACCTCACCGTGCTGGCGGATCCAGGCATGCATCGCGATCGCCGCCGCGGCCCCGGCGTTGATCGACCGGGTTGACCCGTACTGAGCAATCGACACCGTGTCGACGGAGGCAGCACGGGCGGCATCGGAAAGCCCAGGACCCTCCTGGCCGAAGACCAGCACACACGCCCGAGGCAGCCGGTACGACTCGAGCGGCACCGAGCCGGGAAGGTTGTCGACACCCACCAACGGCAGGTCAACGTCGGACGCCCACCGCACCAAGGCATCGACGTCGTCGTGGTGTCGGACGTGCTGGTAGCGGTCGGTCACCATGGCGCCGCGCCTGTTCCACCTTCGCTTGCCGACGATGTGCACCTCGGCAGCCTGGAACGCGTTCGCCGTTCGCACGACACTGCCGATGTTGAAGTCGTGCTCCCAGTTCTCAATCGCGACGTGGAACGTGTGGCGAGTGGTGTCGAGGTCGGCGATGATCGCGTCGCGACGCCAGTAGCGGTAGCGGTCGACGACGTTGCGCCGGTCGCCGTTCGCCAGCAGCTCGGGGTCGAGCCTCGGGTCGTCCGGCCACGGTTGCGGGTGCGGACCCACGCCGACGACGTCCATACCAGCGCAGCCTAGGGCGGCCGTTACTCTCTTGAACCGTGCACCTCTTCCCCGACCTGCTCGCCAGCCGGATGCTCGGCCCCGGATGGCTTGACCCGCAGACCCTGATCGAGTCGCTCGGCCCCTGGGCGCTGATCGGCATCACCGCCATCATTTTTGCTGAGTGCGGACTACTGATCGGCTTCTTTCTTCCGGGGGACTCACTGCTCTTTGTTGCCGGCTTACTGGTGGCCAGTGGGTTCATCGACACGAACATTGCCCTGGTGTGCCTGGTCTTCACCATCGCCGCTGTGACTGGGAACATCGTCGGCTACTGGATCGGCTACAAGGCCGGCCCCGCGGTGTTCCGCAGACCTGACTCGCGCCTTTTCCGCCAGGAGTACGTCGACCGGACGCAGCACTTCTTCGACCACTACGGCGCTCGCGCGATCATCTTGGCCCGATTCATCCCGATCGTCCGAACGTTCATCACGGTCATGGCGGGGGTGGGCCGCATGCGGTTCCGCAGCTACGTCATCTACAGCACGGTCGGCGGGATCCTCTGGGCCACCGGGGTAACCCTTCTTGGGTACTTCCTCGGCAACATCACCTTCATCGCCAACAACATCGAGGCGATCCTGATCGCCGTGGTCCTGTTGTCGGTGCTCCCCATCGTCTTCGAGTACGTCCGCCACAAGCGCTCAGGTCGGGCAGGGACACCGGACGACGTCCAGCCCGCGGCCGAGTGAGCCCGCCCACCTCCGACTGTTACGAAACCGCCCACGTGGGCGTCCCAGCGTCGACGATTTCGTAACAGTCGACCGAGAGGGGTGTCCTAGAACTGCACCTCTGGCGCGGCGCGCACCGTCGGGTCCTCAGCCTCGAAGTACTCCTGCTTGATGAAGTTGAACATCCGCGCCACCAGGTTCGGGGGGAAGCTCTCGACCTTGGTGTTGAACGTCCGCACGTTCGCGTTGTAGAAGCGACGACCCGCGGCGATCCGGTCCTCGGTCTGGGTCAACGAGGTCTGCAGCTCCAGGAAGTTCTGGTTCGCCTTCAGGTCGGGGTACGCCTCGGCCACCGCCAGCAGCTGTCGCAGTGCCGACGTCAGCATGTTCTCTTGCATGGCCTGTTCAGCCGGTCCGGATCCGGGGGAGACGGCAGCGGCGCGGGCAGCTGTGACGTTCTCGAAGGTCTGCCGCTCGTGAGCCGCATAGCCCTTGACGGTCTGCACCAGGTTCGGGATCAGGTCGTACCGCCGGTGCAGCTCGACGTCGATCTGCTTCCACGACTCTTCGACGATGTTCCGGAGCCTGACGAACCCGTTATACGTGGCGACCACCCAGATGCCCGCGATCAGCACCACCACGCCGAGTACGATCCAGATCCACATGGCGAACGCTCCCAGCGTCGAATTCCCCGTCGTGTTGATCGTAGCCGCGCCGGGCGAGCCGGGCGAGCACCGATCGGCTACTCCAGGCCGAGATCTGTGAGCTCGTACGCGGCCAGGTACGGAAGCCCATGCGCCTCTACCGCTGCCCGGGCACCGCGGTCCACGATGACGACGACGGCCACGACCTCGGCCCCGGCCTCGCGGAGCGCGTCAACCGCGGTCATCACAGAGCCCCCGGTCGTCGAGGTGTCCTCGACCGCCAGCACCCGGCGTCCGGCGACATCGGGGCCCTCGATCCGCCGCTGCAGTCCGTGCTGCTTCTCCGCCTTGCGCACCACAAAGGAGTCGAGACGCTGTCCGCGCGCCGCGGCCGCGTGCAGCATCGCGGTGGCCACCGGGTCAGCACCGAGAGTCAACCCGCCGACGGCGTCATAGTCGAGGTCGGCGGTCAGGTCGAGCAGCACCGACCCCACCAGTGGGGACGCCTCGCCGTCGAGCGTGACCCGGCGCAGGTCGACGTAATAGTCGGCCTCCTTGCCGGACGAGAGAACGACGCGTCCGTGCACGACGGCCTTGTCCTGGATCTGGGTCAGCAACGCATCGCGGTCGGTCACAACCGGAAGCCTAGTCGGCCGGGGAGCGCCGCTCCGGCGTCTCGCTGGTGTAGACATCGCCCATGCCTGTCATCGACGCCCGCGGCGTCCGCAAGACGTACCGTCGGAGGGGCAAACCTCCCAAGGCCGCCTTGGACGGATTCGACCTCGTCGTCGAGGAGGGTGGTGTGCACGGGTTCCTGGGCCCCAACGGGTCGGGCAAGACCACGATGCTGCGCTGTCTACTGGGCTTAGCCCGACCGGACGCCGGAGAGATGACCGTGTTGGGCCGTCCGGTGCCGGACGACCTGCCCGAGGTGATCGGCGACACGGGCGTCCTGCTCGAGAGCCCGGCCTTCTTTCCGCCCTTCACCGGACGCCTCAACCTCCAGCTGCTCGCCCAGGCATCGGAGATACCAGCGACGCAGGTCGAAGCCGTGCTCGATCTGGTGCAGCTCAGCGACGCTGCCGACGAGAGGGTCA
>JAHELE010000082.1 GCA_024644345.1 Actinomycetes bacterium
ACGGCCACTTTCACGAAGGGTCCGCTGTCGAGCCGCTTGGGTCCGACGATTCGGACCTTGAGCTCCTTGGTTCCGCGGTCGACGGAGACCACTTCGTGGAAGTTCCCGCGCGAGGTGAAGACGACCGGGAAGCGCTCATTCGAGCGGCCCCGATCCACCACAAGGACGGCTGGCTGACCCTCACAGGTGGTGTTCCCACACACATGCTTGGCGTTGAGTCGGCTGAGCCCGCCGGTCACCTCAACCGCCCGGTGTCCGGCACTGGCGATCGACTGGACGTGCGACCCGTAGAAGGCCGCGCCCCTCGCCTTGGGGGTCATCCAGCGCGCACCAACGGTGTCGCCGTTCTCGTCCTTGTTGTACAGGCCGAGGTGCGTGTGCAGGTCGTACCAACGAGCCCGCTTGGACAGTGGGATGCGAATGCTGGTCGGGAACTTCGCGTCCTGATCGATCTTGATCTTCTTCTGGGCGCCACCTCCGGTGCCGTCCAGGTGGACGATGCCGCGGATCACGTCGATCTTGTCGCGGTCACGCGGCTTGTCCCAGCTGATGATGACGGCGTCCCGCTTGCGTTCGATCTTGACTCCCCTGAGCTTGTCGGGGCTGTCACCACGGTCACGGAAGTAGCTCGAACCGGGGTACGACGTCACATCACCGGTTGTCGTGTGAGCCGTAACCGTGTACCAAGCGCCGGGAGGCAGAAGAACCTGGGCGCGAACGGTGAGGCCGTCGACGTCGTAGGTGGCCGTCGTGCCGTCGGTGTACACCTTGACCGTGTACCCGGTGACGGGATCGGCGTCGGGGGTCATCCAGCCGATCATCGCCTCGCCGCTGGTGGAGTCCCAGACCGGCTCGTACCAGGTGGCGAAGAAGTTCTGGCGCTTCGGGCTCGGCGCTGCCGCACCGACAGCTGCTGCTGCATCAACGATGCCGAACCCGGTGTCCGGGTCGCGACCGGTCACCCCGAGGTCCTTGGCGGTGCCGGTCATCTGGTCCTGCACATGCTGTGCGCTCCACCCTGGGTGCTGCTCCTTGAGCAGCGCAGCAACGCCCGCCACGACGGGCGAGGCCATCGACGTGCCACTGGCGAACAGGTGCGGGGTGGAGGAGTTCTCGGCAACCGTCGAGTCAACGGACAGGATGTCCTCGCCCGGCGCCGCCAGATCGACCGTCGCGTCGAACGACGACCAGAAGGTGCGGTCCAGGTTGGGTGAGAGCGCGGCGACCGTCACCGACCCTGGGCACGCACCGGGCTTCATCTCGGGGTTGCCCCAGGAACCGGAGTTGCCGGCCGAGGCGACGACAACCGTGCCAGCAGCCTTGGCGTTGTCGACCGCGGTACACAGCGTGTCCAGCGCGGCCCGGTACTCCGCGGTTCGGTCGGTCACCGCCACACCACTGGACTGCCCGCCCAGCGACATGTTGATGACGTCAGCACCGTTGGCCACCGCGTAGTCGATGCTTGCCGCAACGAAGGTCCAGAAATCGACGTCGTCCAGCCACAGCTTTCGGGGCAACATGTCGATCGGCATGATCTCGGCGTCCGGAGCGATGCCGGTTACGCCATCACCATCGTCATCGGCCGCGATGATGCCCGCCACGTGGGAACCGTGTCCGTACCAGTCGTCGGACGTCTCCTCGACCGTTGCCGGCACCAGCTCGACGTCTCGCGTCCCTTCAACTCGCTGCAGCGTCGCGCCGGGGACCACACGGCCCTCGAGGTCTGGGTGGGAGGCGTCGACCCCGGTGTCGATGACGGCAACGGTGACCCCAGCTCCGGTCGCGACCGTCTGCGCCTGGGGGGCATTCACCGCGGGCAGCATCCACTGGTACTGCGTGACGTCGCCGTGGACGATGGCATCGATGGCCGGCGGGAAGCTCGAGGCGTCTGCTCCTGCCGGTGCCGGTGCGAGGAAACCAAGAGCCAGGGCTGCGGCCACGCCGGTGGAGAACAAGGAACGAGTGCGCACTTCGACCCCCGAAGAGAGGACCGCGCGGAAACCCGTAGCCCCCGACGTCGGCGCGCTGACACTAGCCCAGAAGTTGATCTCTGGAAGACAGTCGTTCGGGTGGTGTACGAATCGTTATGCGACGACGACGAGGAGACCGACATCAACGACCGCCGCCACCATCACCAAGCGGAATACCGATCGTCCCGTGCGGTTCATCACCACCAGCACAGCACCGGCCGTCAGGGGCACCATGACGACCAGCAGCGCCACCGCCCGGGTCCCCCCGCCGGCACTCAGCTGACCGAGGAGGACAAGGCCCGCCAGGGCAAGCAACGCCAACGCGACCAGGACCGAGCGTGACTCGCCCAGTCGCTGCGGCAGACCGAAGACCCCGACTGCCCGGTCCTGCTCCACATCGGGAGCGGCGTTCGCAAAGTGGACTGCCGCTCCCAACAGCGATCCCGCCATGACCATCCACCACTCCACGGGCGTGCCCGAGACCCCAACCACATAGACCGGCAGCGCCCCGAACCCGAGGAGATAGGGCACCGGTGACCAGATCGTGCCTTTGAGCCGGAGGTTGTACGCCCACCCCGAGCCGACCAGCACCAGATGCCACAGACCGGGCCAGCCGGGGACGACGGAGAGCGGGACCGACGCGGCTGCAGCACCGAAAGCGGCGTTCCGCAGTGCATCGGCCGGTACCTGACCGCTCACCACTGGTTTGTCGGTGCGGCCTGCGGCCCTGTCACGCGCCCCGTCGAGCCAGTCGTTCGACCATCCGATGGACAGCTGCCCCACCAGCACGGTGGCTGCCACGACCAGGAGAAGCCAACTCTCGAGGCCGACCGACACTCCCAGAAGGAGAGCGATCGTGGTAACCGCCAGCGTCGGACCGGGATGGCATGCCCTGCCCAGGGCCACCACTAGCCGAGTCAACGCGATGTGGTCACTGTGACCGCAGCACGATCGACCAGGTCGTCGCCTTGCGGGAGGCGCCATCGGCGACCGCCGTCAGACCGCCCCGCGTTCCTGCCAGTGTCGGTCCGCCGTCGTCCGTCAGAAGTGACGAGACCCGTGATGAGGGGCCACTGCTGTAGGCGTCAGTCCGCACGGCTTGGCCGCTCGGTGCCGTCCACTGAGTGGTGAGAGCCGCTGTCCGGTCGGCCCAGTACGAGACCAACCACTGTCCATCTGCGGGAACGGTCACGTTCGGAGTCGTATGTGCGGCGACTCCGCCATTCACCGTCGATGGCTCGTCACTGGAGACCGCGTCGACGACCGGCGGCGACCCGACGCCTGAGTAGACGGCGATCGTCGAGGTATTCGGCGCCAGGGACGCAGTACCTGTGCCATCACGGAGCCGAGCGCTGACAGAGCTGCCCAGGTTGCCGGCCGTTGCGACCCGCCAGAAGACCTGGGTCCGCAGATCGACGTCGGTCTGCTCTCCGAGGACGTTCCATCCGGACGGTGTGTCAGCCGTTCGATCGGTGCCATTACTGATGAACAGCAGCATGAGGTCGCCCTCCTGCGTAGCGGGTGGCACCGACACCGTCGGCAAGTTGCCGTTGGCTTGTTCGGCGCTGGCGGCGTCCCGGAAGGCAACAGTCGTTGGGATGGCGTTGACATCCTTCGTCACCGTCGTGGTGCCGATGCCGCCGCGGTTATCAGTGACGGTGAGTGTTGCTGAGTACTGCCCGCCGACGCCGTAGCTGTGAATGGCGGTGGCTCCGGAACCTGACGCCGAGTCACCGAAGTCCCAGTCGTAGCTGACGATCGCGCCATCGGCATCTGTACTTGCAGAGGCGTCGACAGTGCAGTCGAGCCCCCAGCAGTCCATCGTGAAGGACGCCGTCGGATCAACGTTCGGAAGCTGTTGGACGCTGACCGGCTGCGAGATGCTGCCCGTCATCCCGCGGTTGTCCGTGACGGTGACGGTCACCGAGTAGTCCCCATCGCCGCCGTACTGGTGCTGCGCGCTCTTTCCGGTGACGACCGTTCCGTCGCCGAAGTCGATGCTGTAGTCCACGACGCCGCCGTCGGCGTCAGCGCTCTTCGACGCATTCACCACGCAGTCAAGCCCGGTGCATTTCGTCGAGAACGCAGCTGTCGGCGGCACGTTCGTTGCGATGGTGGCCCATTGGCTCGAGAGGAAGAGTGCATTGGAACGCCAGTCGATCTCGGTGTTGACGACCGTAGCCGGACCGCGCACCTTGTTGCTGGCGAGCTTGGCGCGCTTCAGGGCGCCAGTAACGCTGTCAGCGAAGTAGAGATCTCCCGTGCTCGTGAGGAACATGCCACGCACCTTGCCCGGGCTGAGCGGCTTGCTCTTGGTCAGCGTCCGCCGAGCGGCCCCGACCAACCGGCTCTCGGGCGTGAAGGGTCGCCAGTACAGCTGGCTGGAGCCCTGCATCGTGTAGTAGATGCGAGCCCGCACCGGGTCGTACGTCATTCCGGTGATCTTTGCGAGGTCATTGACGAAGTTGTTCGGGTATCCCGGAGTCGATGGCGTGCCCGCGTAGAGGTCGATGTTCTGCGGCGTCCCGATGGTGGTGCCGTCCCACGACTGCGCAGTGAACGTGCTGTTGCTCCACGCCGTGTAGAGGGTGTCGTCGACGGCGAAGGCGCCGCGCACGTCGCTCCAGGGTTGTGCACCTGGGCCAGTAGTCGAACTCTGCACGACTGTGCCGTCAAAGCCGATGCCACGCTGGTCGTCGGCACCGGCCCCCGCCACGCCACCGAGCTGCCATACGTCACCCGGCAGCTTGCCAAGGTTGTCGGCCGGGATCGGGTTGGCGCCGAACGGGAACCCAGCAAGCCGGGGCCGGTACTCACCGGCCCAGTTGTTGGTGTCGGACACCGACCACAGCATCGAGTCGGTCGGCAGGAAGTCAAAAACTCCGAGACCTCGGTCGCGCCCCGGGTTCCAGCTGAACGGCATGCCGTTGCGCGTGTCGACTACGGCCAGGCCCTCGGTGGGCCAGGCGCCCGAACCCGCAGCGTCGCCCTTGTACGGGTTGTTGAGCCACCGCATGTGCCCACCCAAGTAGGCCATTGGTCCGGTGACCTCGACCGCAGTCAGCGTGTCACCGCCGGTGTAGTTGACCCAGTTCGGTTGCCGGGTGACCCCCTTACCCTTGACGTCCCAGCGGGCGGCGGTGTCGCAGAGCTGGCCGAAGCGATAGCTACCGGTGGTCACGACGACGAAGAACTTGCCGTTGGGTGCGAAGTCGATGTCCCGCAGGTACGTGGGGAACACCGGGTTGCAGACATTGCCGTACCGTTGTGTTCCCCAGTTCTTCAGCACCGCCACAGCGCCACTGGTGTTCCACATCGCCATCGACAGCCGGGACTGACCATCGACGGTGTTGAAGTTGCCGATCGCGACCAGCCGCTTGCCGTTGGGGCTGAGGTCGAACGACTTGATGGACGGAACGCCCTTGCCGTCCTGCAGCGTGCCGCTGATGTCCGAGCTCATGTGGTTGGTCAACGCCCCCGTGACCGGGTCGAGGCTGGCCATGGCACGCCGGCTCTGGTTGCCGACGCTGGCGAAGTCGCCACCGATGTAGAGCTGGCCGTTTGCCAGCTTCATCGAGGTGATCTCGGCGCTGATGGTGGGGGGGTCGAAGCTGCTGACCGCGTTGCCGGTCGCAAGGTTGAGAAGCACGATCCGGCTATGCGGTTCGCCATTGACCCGGCTGAAGGCGCCGGCTACCCAGACCTTGTCACCGTCCGGATGTGCCAGAACCGTGGTGACCTCGCCGTTGACGTTCGGCAGGAAGCTCTGGTCGATCGAGCCGTTGGTCGGATTGAACGCAAAGACGTATGGCTGGCTGAGCTGCTGGCTGCTGTTGTAGTTCTGGATCGTGGTGAAGGTGCCCCCGATCACGACGCGGTTGCCCACCGCAGCAATCGAGCGGGCCTGGTTGTTGAGCACGTGGGGCGTGAAGTCGATCGGGTTCTGACTGGGGATGATGTTGCTGGTGTCGGCTTGCGCCGACTCGAGCAACACGACCTGTGCGCCAGTTCCGATCGTGAGGGCCGCAACGGCGACCACTCCGACCCGGCCGAAGGCGCGGCGTCCGCGAAACAACACATCTCCCCCTGAGAGCAGCGTCGCCGGACTGGCCGGCGACCGACCGGCGACCGGCCAACCATGGTGAAGAGC
Organism: Actinomycetes bacterium; assembly: GCA_024644345.1. Classification (GTDB taxonomy): domain Bacteria; phylum Actinomycetota; class Actinomycetes; order JAHEKZ01; family JAHEKZ01; genus JAHEKZ01. The sequence continues at coordinate 6,121 of JAHELE010000082.1, forward strand.
CCATTCTTCACCGTCACCGGGCTCGGCCACCATCATTCGGTCGGACACAAGCCCAACCGCCGACGCCTACTTCATAGCGTGATGCACTCGCTACTCTTCGCTACTTTTCCTCGACGTTCCGCCCAGATTGTGCCGGCGGCGATCAGGCGTCGGGCTAGCCGAGAGATCCGGGTTCTCGAAGGTGGCCGGCACGTCAAGCCGTACGGGTGGGATCCCACGGGCGCTCATGCGCCTGACCGCCGAATGATGCTGGAGGTGTCAGCCGTGCGCCATGTCGACGAAGCGTGAGTAGTGCCCCTGGAAGGCGACCGTGATCGTGGCCGTGGGGCCGTTACGGTGCTTGGCGACGATGAAGTCGGCCTCGCCCGCACGCGGTGACTCTCGCTCGTAGGCGTCCTCGCGGTGCAGCAGGATCACCATGTCGGAGTCTTGCTCGATCGAGCCCGACTCGCGCAGGTCGGACAGCATCGGCTTCTTGTCGGTGCGTTGCTCGGGGCCACGGTTGAGCTGGCTCAACGCGACGACCGGAACTTCGAGCTCTTTGGCAAGCAGCTTGAGAGCACGGGAGAACTCCGCAACCTCTTGCTGACGGCTCTCGACACGCTTGCCGCTGCTCATCAGCTGCAGGTAGTCGACGACGACCAGCTTCAGATCGTGACGCTGCTTGAGCCGACGGCACTTGGCGCGGATCTCCATCATGGTCATGTTCGGGCTGTCGTCGATGAACAGTGGTGCGCTGGCGACCTCGGACATCTTGCGGGCCAGCTTCGTCCAGTCGTCGTCGCCGAGGCTGCCGGTGCGCATGTGGTGCAGACCGACCCGTGCTTCCGCCGAGAGCAGGCGCATCGTGATCTCGTTGCGGGTCATCTCGAGCGAGAAGATGACGCTGGTGAGCCCACCCTTGATGGACGCAGCCCTGGCGAAGTCGAGTGCGAGCGTCGACTTACCAAGCCCGGGGCGGGCAGCCACCACGACCAGCTGCCCCGGGTGGAGCCCATTGGTGAGGCCGTCGAGGTCGGTGAAACCGGTCGGGACGCCCACCATGGTGCCGCCGCGGGAACCGATTGCCTCGATCTCGTCGAGCGTCCCCTCCATGATCTCGGCCAGAGGGATGTAGTCCTCACTGGTTCGTCGTTCGGTGACGGCGTAGATCTCTGCCTGTGCGCGGTCGACGACCTCGTCGATCTCACCGGTGTCGGCGTATCCCATCTGCGTGATGCGAGTACCGGCCTCGACCAAGCGACGCAGGATCGCGCGCTCGGAGACGATCCGCGCGTAGTAGCCGGCGTTGGCTGCCGTCGGCACCGACGAGATGAGGGTGTGCAGGTAGGGGGCACCCCCAACCCGACCGAGCTCGCCGCGCTTGGTCAGCTCGGCGGAGAGGGTGATGGCGTCCGCGGGTTCACCGCGCCCGTAGAGGTCGAGGATCGCCTCGTAGATGGTCTGGTGTGCCGGTTTGTAGAAGTCACCGCCCCGGAGCGACTCCACGACGTCGGCGATCGCGTCCTTGGACAGCAGCATGCCGCCTAGGACGCTCTGCTCAGCCTCGAGGTCTTGAGGTGGGGTGCGATCGAAGGCCGCGAAGGTGCTGTCGGGCTCACCACGTCCGGCCAACTCGGCGACCGTCACCGGACACCTCCATCTCTGTCTCGACATGCAGGGCGGACCGCGGCGTGCGGGCCTAGGCATGGTTCTACCGGGAGGCTCCGACAAGCCCCAAACGAGCCTGTGGATGGCCCTGTTGACAAAGACTCTCTCCCTGGGGAAACCCCACCCCTGGACGGGGAAGGACCTGGGGATGCCGCTGGGGATTGCTGCCCAGCCGACCCTCGCGCGGTCGCTGACCTGCGGGATCGGCATCCACTGCCTGTGGACAACATGTCGAAACGGTTGTTCTCACATGCTGGTCACCACGGGGGGGTGACGACAGCAGAAACGGGAGCGGCCATTCACTGGCTGCTCCCGTTTGCTGTGCGAGTGTGCGTCAGGCCGAAGTCGCGACGACGTCCACCTCGATCTCGGCGTCGACCTCCGGGTGCAGGGCCACAGTCACCGTGTGGGCACCCACCGTCTTGATCGGCGACTCGACCTGAACTGCCCGCTTGTCGAGGGCCGGGCCCCCAGCGGCAGCCACCGCGTCAACGATGTCGCCGACGGTCACCGCCCCGAAGAGACGACCGGCATCGCCGGCCTTCACCTCCAGCGTGACCGTCAGGGCAGCCAGCTCGGCCTTCATCTCGTTCGCCTGCCCCAGGTTGCGAGTGGCGCGGGCATCGCGTGATCGCTTGATCCCGCTGATCTGCTTCTCTCCACCCCGCGACCAGGGCAGTGCCAGTCCGCGCGGCAGCAGGAAGTTCCGGCCGTAGCCGTCCTTGACCTCAACGATGTCGCCCGGCGCACCGAGCCCGTTGACGTCCTGCGTGAGGATGAGCTTCATCTCGTGACCCCTTCTCAGGTTCTCGGCGTTCTCAGCGGGCCGTCGACGAGTACGGCATGAGAGCCATCTCACGGCTGTTCTTGATCGCCATGGCGATGTCACGCTGGTGCTGCGTGCAGTTGCCCGTGACGCGTCGGGCGCGGATCTTGCCCCGGTCAGAGACGAACTTGCGCAGCAATGTGGTGTCTTTGTAGTCGATCGTCTGCGGGTTCTTCTTGCAGAACTGGCAGACCTTCTTCTTGGGCTTCCGAAGCGGAGGCTTGGCCATCGTGGTGCTCCTGTGATGTCAGGGCCCCGCACACGCGGGGATGGAACGGATAGGGAATCGGCACTGACGCGTGGTCAGAAGGGAGGCTCATCGTCGGCGGGGGCCGCCGAGGCCCATGGGTCAGCAGCCGGAGCGGATGGTTGCGAGCTTCCACCACCGCCGCCGAAGCCGCCGCCACCAGCTCGGGTGACCTTGACGACCTTGGCTGTGGCGTACTTCAGCGACGGGCCGACCTCATCGACATCAAGCTCGTAGACGGTGCGCTTCTCGCCTTCACGGGTCTCGTACGAGCGCTGCTTCAGGCGTCCCTGAACGATCACGCGAGCACCCTTGGTCAGGGTCTCGGCCACGTTCTCGGCTGCCTGGCGCCAGATCGAGCAGCGAAGGAAGAGGGCGTCGCCGTCTTTCCAGTCGTTGGTGTTCTTGTCGAAGAACCGGGGTGTCGAGGCCACCGTGAAGTTGGCAACGGCCGCGCCGGACGACGTGAAGCGCAGCTCGGGGTCGTCGGTCAAGTTGCCGACGACGGTAATGACAGTGTCACCAGCCATCGCGCGACCTACTTCCCGTCCCTGCGGACAACCTTGGTCCGCAGGACGGCTTCGGTGAGGTTGAGCTGACGGTCGAGTTCCTTGACCGTGTCAGGCTCAGCCTGCATCTCGATGACGGCGTAGATGCCGTCGCTCTTCTTGGCGATGTCGTGGGCGAGCCGGCGACGTCCCCAGATATCGACCTTGTCCACCGTGCCGCCATCTTTGCGGATGACGGTCAGGAACTGGTCGAGTGAGGGAGCGACGGTGCGCTCTTCGAGGTCGGGGTCGAGGATGACCATGAGCTCGTACTGACGCATGCGTTCTCCACCTCCTTCGGACTTGAAGCGGTCACGGACGATCCGTGACAGGAGGGCGATGCGATCGATTGCTGGTGCCCGAGCGCGGATGCCCCGGGAACAGCCTGGCCAGAGTACCGGGCGTTCGGGTGCCAGGCGAAATCGACTGTGGACCGACAACCGATTCCACGTCTGGGGACGACCATCCGCGGGACGGTCCCGAATAGGGTGCCGCCATGCGGATAGCCACCTGGAACGTCAACTCCATCACCGCCCGGCTGCCCCGCGTCACCGAGTGGCTTCAGACCAGCGGCACCGACGTCCTGTGTCTGCAGGAGACCAAGGTGGCGGACGACGCCTTCCCGAGCGAGGCGTTCACCGATCTCGGATACGAGTGCGCCCACTACGGCCAGGGACGCTGGAACGGGGTGGCCGTGGTGAGCCGGGTGGGGATCGAGGACGTCGAGCGCGGGTTCGCCGCAGATCCCGGGTTCCCCGACCCCTTGACCCACGAGGCCAGGGCCATCGCCGCCACCTGCGGCGGCCTTCGTATCTGGTCGCTCTATGTCCCCAATGGTCGAACGCCTGACGACGGGCACTACACGTACAAGCTTGCCTGGCTCGACGCCATCACCGCACATCTGCGGCCCCAGGTGGCGGAGTCGACCCCCCTGGCCGTGGTCGGCGACTTCAACATCGCCCCCACCGATGCGGATGTCTGGGACCCGGCGACATTCGTCGGCGCCACCCACGTGACCGACGCCGAACGTGCGGCGTTCGAGGCCGTGAAGTCTTTGGGTCTGAGTGACGTCTTTCCCCGTGCAATGAAGGGCGACCACCCGTTCACCTTCTGGGACTACCGCGATGGCGCCTTTCACCGTGGCATGGGCATGCGGATCGACTTCGTCCTCGCGAACGCGGCCCTTGGCAACAAGGTCAGCGATGCCTACGTCGACCGTGACGCGCGCAAGGGCAAGGGCCCCAGTGACCACGCGCCGGTGGTCGTCGACCTGGACCGCTGACCGTCCACCAGGTGTGCACTCGGCGGGCCACGGCGTCCACCAGGTGTGCACTCGGCGGGCCGGGGGGGTGACGGGCCGGTCACCCCTGGTGAGATCGATCGTCCGTTCGGTCGAAGCGGGCCACGAAGCGCCGAGTTTCGACCGGGCTCCGCCTACCGTTCGATCTGTACCAGTCATCTGCCCCGGGGGGACCCGCACCCA
>JAHELE010000083.1 GCA_024644345.1 Actinomycetes bacterium
CTCAGCTGTAGCCCTCAACGACGCGCAGCGAGACCGACTGGCGGCCGCACTCGCGGCGCAGCTCGGCTTCGACGTCCAACTCAACGTCGTCATCGATCCAGAGGTCGTCGGAGGGCTGCGGGTCAGCCTCGGTGACGAGCTGATCGACGGCACGTTGGCCACCCGACTCGACGACGCGCAGCGGCGCATCGCCGGCTGAGTACAACTTTCGACCTACGGCGCGCAGGCGTCGAGAAGAACGAGGAGAGCAGGACATGGCGGAACTTACGATCCGGCCCGAAGAGATCAAGGACGCGCTGTCGCGCTTCGTCTCGTCGTACACCCCGGAGACTGCCTCCCGTACCGAGGTGGGTCGGGTACTCGAGTGCGGCGACGGCATCGCCCGTGTCGAGGGTCTGCCCTCGACCATGACCAACGAGCTTCTCGAGTTCGAAGGCGGCTTGCGGGGGGTAGCGCTCAACCTCGACCTGCGTGAGATCGGCACCGTTCTGCTGGGTGAGTTCAGCCACATCGAAGAAGGCCAGGACGTCCACCGAACCGGAGAGATCCTCTCCGCTCCGGTCGGCGATGCGTTCCTCGGTCGGGTCGTCGACGCGCTCGGCACCCCGATCGATGGGCTCGGCCCCATTGAGGCGGAGGCCCGGCGTGCTCTCGAGCTGCAGGCACCGACTGTCGTTCAGCGTCAGCCGGTCAAGGAGCCGCTCCAGACCGGCCTGAAGTCCGTCGACGCAATGACCCCGATCGGTCGCGGCCAGCGACAGCTGATCATCGGTGACCGCCAGACCGGCAAGACGGCGGTGGCCATCGACACGATCATCAACCAGCGCGAGAACTGGGCGAGCGGCGACCCGAAGCAGCAGGTGCGATGCATCTACGTGGCTGTCGGGCAGAAGGGTTCGACGATCGCCGGAGTCCGCGGCGCGCTGGAAGAGGCTGGAGCGCTCGAGTACACGACGATCGTCGCCGCCCCGGCGTCCGACCCGGCCGGGTTCAAGTACATCGCCCCGTACACCGGATCGGCCATCGGCCAGCACTGGATGTATCAGGGCAAGCACGTCCTCATCGTGTTCGACGACCTCTCCAAGCAGGCTGAGGCCTACCGAACGGTGTCGCTGCTGCTGCGCCGTCCCCCGGGCCGCGAGGCCTACCCGGGTGACGTCTTCTACCTGCACTCCCGGCTCCTCGAGCGCTGCGCCAAGCTCTCTGACGAGCTCGGCGCCGGCTCGATGACCGGACTACCGATCATCGAGACCAAGGGAAACGACGTCTCGGCCTACATCCCGACCAACGTCATCTCGATCACCGACGGTCAGATCTTCCTCGAGACCGACCTGTTCAACTCCGGTGTCCGTCCGGCGATCAACGTCGGTATCTCCGTCTCGCGAGTCGGCGGTTCGGCGCAGGTCAAGGCGATGCGGTCGGTCGCCGGAAACCTGCGGCTCAGCCTGGCGCAGTTCCGCGAGCTCGAAGCGTTCGCGGCGTTCGGCTCCGACCTCGACAAGGCGTCCAAGGCCTCGCTCGAGCGTGGCGTCCGGCTCGTCGAGCTGCTCAAGCAGCCCCAGTACGACCCGCAGTCTGTCGAGCGTCAGGTCGTATCGATTTGGAGCGGCACCACGGGCAAGCTCGACGAGGTGCCGGTCGAAGACATCAAGCGGTTCGACGCCGAGTTCCTCGACTACGTGGGCGCCAGCCACCCGGGCGTCTTCGACGTCATTCGTGAGACCAAGGTGCTGGGCGACGACACCGTCGCTGAGCTCGAGGGCGCGATCACTGTGTTCAAGTCGGAGTTCACCACTACCTCGGGCGAGCTCTTGGTGAAGGACGTCCCGGTGGATGCGCTCGAAGAGCAGGAGATCGACCCGACCCAGATCACCAAGAAGGTCAAGTGACCCTGGTGACGGGCGGGGAAGAGGCTATCTGACATGGGTGCGCAGCTAAGAGTCGTTCGCCGGCGGATTCGGTCCGTGCAGGCGACGAAAAAGATCACCAAGGCGATGGAGCTGATCGCAGCGTCCCGCATCGTCAAGGCCCAGAACCGGCTCAACGCCACGCGCCCCTACACGATCGAGCTCAGCCGCGCCCTGACTGCCGCCGCCTCGAACTCCACGTCGATCGACGATCACCCGCTGCTGGCCACCCAGAAGCAGAAGGTCCGCGCGGCCATGGTGGTCATCACCGCAGACCGCGGTCTCGCCGGTGCCTACTCGTCGAACGCCATTCGTGAGGCACAGGCATTGAGTAACTTGCTGCAGGAGGATGAGGGGTACGAGGTCGTGCCCTACGTCGTCGGGCGCAAGGGTGAGGGCTGGTTCCGATTCCGCGGCCGTCCGGTGGCCAGAGCGTGGACTGGAATCTCTGACCAGCCGACCTACGAGCACGCCACCGAGATCGCCGACGTGGTGCTCGCACGGTTCCTCCAGCCGACCGAAGAGGGCGGGGCCGACCAGATCCACATCGTGTACACCGGCTTCAAGAACATGGTGTCGCAGGAGGTGCGGGTGCGCAGGATCCTGCCCCTCGAGGTGGTCGAGGAGCAGGAAGAGGCCGGAGCCGCTCTTGCCCCGCTCTACGACTTCGAGCCGTCCGCCGAGGCCGTGCTTGACTCTCTGTTGCCCCGGTACGTCCGTACCGTCATCTACACCGCGCTGCTTGAATCAGCAGCGTCAGAGCACGCCGCACGTCGCCGGGCCATGAAGGCGGCCACCGACAACGCGGACGAGCTCATCAAGTCGTTGACCCGCCAGGCCAACCAGGCCCGCCAGGCGGAGATCACCCAGGAGATCAGTGAGATCGTCGGTGGAGCCGACGCACTGTCGTCTGTTACTGCGGGAAGTGAGTGAAGAACATGACCGTCACCCAGGACACCTCGAGCACCGAGACGAGCACCGGAGTGGGCCGCATCGCGCGCGTCACCGGTCCGGTCGTCGACGTGGAGTTCCCGCCGGACGCGATGCCGACCATCTACAACGCTCTGAGCGTTGACGTGTCGTTCAGCTCGGGCCAGGGAGACAGTGAGACGCACACGCTCACGCTCGAGGTCGAGCAGCACCTTGGCGACAACATGATTCGTGCCGTGTCCCTGCAGCCGACTGACGGTCTCGTCCGTGGTGCTGAGGTCAAGGACTCCGGTGCGCCGATCTCGGTTCCCGTGGGAGACGTGACCAAGGGCCACGTCTGGAACACACTTGGCGAGTCCCTCGACGTGCCAACGGCGTCTCTCGACATCACCGAGCGCTGGCCGATCCACCGTCAGGCACCGCCGTTCGACCAGCTCGAGTCCAAGACCCAGATGTTCGAGACCGGTATCAAGGTCGTCGACCTCATGACCCCCTACGTGCAGGGCGGAAAGATCGGTCTGTTCGGTGGTGCGGGCGTCGGCAAGACCGTTCTCATCCAGGAGATGATCTACCGCGTCGCCGAGAACTTCGGTGGTGTGTCGGTCTTCGCCGGTGTCGGCGAGCGCACCCGCGAGGGCAACGACCTCTTCGGCGAGATGACCGAGTCAGGCGTCATCGAGAAGACTGCCCTCGTCTTCGGCCAGATGGACGAGCCCCCCGGCACGCGTCTGCGGGTCGCCCTTTCGGCGCTCACCATGGCCGAGTACTTCCGCGACGTGCAGAAGCAGGACGTGCTGCTCTTCGTCGACAACATCTTCCGGTTCACCCAGGCCGGGTCCGAGGTGTCCACGCTGCTCGGCCGCATGCCATCCGCCGTGGGCTACCAGCCGACCCTGGCCGACGAGATGGGTCAGCTGCAGGAGCGCATCACGTCGACCCGCGGTCACTCGATCACGTCGATGCAGGCGATCTACGTGCCTGCTGACGACATCACCGACCCGGCACCGCACACGACGTTCGCGCACCTAGATGCCACGACGGTGCTGTCGCGTCCGATCTCTGAGCTCGGTATCTACCCGGCGGTCGACCCGCTCGACTCGACGTCGCGCATCCTCGACCCCACCTACATCGGCGAAGAGCACTACCGGATCGCCCGCCGAGTCCAGCAGATCCTGCAGCGCTACAAGGACCTGCAAGACATCATCGCGATCCTGGGTATCGACGAGCTCTCCGAAGAGGACAAGATTCTCGTCGGTCGGGCCCGTCGCATCCAGCGCTTTCTCTCGCAGAACATGTACGTAGCCGAGGCCTTCACCGGCCAGCCCGGTTCCACGGTGCCGCTGTCCGAGACGCTGGAGTCGTTCGACGCCATCGCTGACGGCCAGTTCGACAACCTGCCCGAGCAGGCGTTCTTCATGTGCGGTGGGATCGACGACGTCGAGCGCAAGGCTGCCGAGCTCTCCTAGTCGGAGGGCCGGTTCGAGCGCGAAGGAGACAAGGCAGTGACACTGCAGGTACAGCTGGTAGCGGCCGACCGGTCCGTCTGGTCGGGCGAGGGATCGATCGTGATCGCCCGTACCGTTGATGGCGACATCGGGGTGCTTCCCGGGCATGAACCCCTTCTTGCCGAGCTGGCCAGTGGTGTCGTGCTGGTGAAGACGACCGAGGGCGAGGAGGTTGCGGCGGCCGTGCACGGCGGCTTCATCTCTGTCGACGCCGACACGGTGTCGCTGCTGGCAGAGGTAGCCGAGCTATCGCACGAGATCGACGTTGCCAGGGCCCGCAAGGCGCTGGATGTGGCCAGCAACGGCGGGGCGTCCGACGACGACGAGGCCAACCGGGCAGCCCAGGTCAGGGCCGAGACTCGGCTGCGTGCCGCAGAGGCCCGCATCTGACACCTTTGGGGAACTTTCGCGTCGCCATGGCGACGCGAAAGTTCCCCAAAGGTGTGGAACACAGTGTTTCGTCCGGGCGCAAGAGGCGTGAACCACTGTTGTCCCGTCCATCCGGCGGGCTAGCATCCGGTCATGGCGACCATCACCGACTACACGTCCGAGCCCACCGCCCTCACCGTGACCTGGGACGACGGAGCCACCACCACCTACCCGTGGATCTGGTTGCGTGACCACGCCCATGACGAGGAGACGTTCCATCCGGTCACGATGCAGCGCAACATCCACACGGCGTCGATCGACCCGACTCTGGTCGGTACGTCCGTCGATCTCTCGAACGGAGATGTGTCGATCGTCTGGAGCGACAACGACCGATCGACGATACCCGTGGAGTTCCTGGCCGACTTCCGGACGCCGCAGGTCGCCACGACGTCCCTTGGCATCGAGCCCATCCTGTGGGACGCCGAGATGATCAAGCCAACGCCGACCACCCCGTATGACGCGATCATGAAGACCGACGAGGGCTTGCTCGACTGGCTCACCAAGGTGGCCCAATACGGGTTCGCCCTAGCTACCGGAGTGCCGGCAACGGGTGAGGCCACCAAAGAGCTGCTCGAACGGGTCGCCTACATCCGCCAGTCGCTGTTCGGCGGCTTCTGGGAGTTCGAGGCCGACATGAGCAAGGCAGACACGGCCTACACAAACGTCGAGCTGCTGTCCCATACCGATGCCACCTACTCCAATGACGCCCCCGTGCAGGCGCTGCACTGCCTGTACTTCGAAGGCACCGGTGGCGAGTCGACCATGGCAGATTCCTTCCGCGTGGCCGCTGAGCTCAAGAAGCACCAGCCGCAGCACTACGAGACCCTGTCGACCGTGATGGTGCCTGGCCAGTACATCGGAGACGGCGCTCACCTGATGGCCGCTCGCCCGGTGTTCCGCCACGACCACCACGGCAACCTGGTGCAGGTGTCGTTCAACAACGCCGACCGGGCGCCGTTCCTGCTGTCGCCCGACGAGATGATCGCGTTCTACGACGCGATCCGGGCCTTCGACAACCTGGCCAACGACCACTCGCTGCAGTGGCGCCACACGTTGGCGCCAGGCGAGACGATGCTCTTCGACAACTGGCGGGCGATGCACGGACGGGCCTCGTACACCGGTGGTCGCAAGCTCTGCGGCGCCTACCTGAACCACGAGGACTTCGAGAGCAAGATCCGTCTGCTCCAGAACGAACTGAAGGGGTAACTGACGGATTGCTTGCGGTTTCGGCCGCACGGTGAGCGCCTAAACGCATGCATTCCGACGGTGACGGATTTCTAGCGGTGGTTCGGCGGGGGCATCTTGCCTACCGTTCGCCGCCCGGTTTCCAGAGCAGGTCGCCTGCGCCACCGTGGTCTGCGGAGTTTGCCACCCGACTCAGGATGAACAGCAGATCGCTGAGCCGGTTCAGGTAGGTAGCGGTCAGCGGGCTCATCTCGTCGGCGTGCTGGGCGAGAGCGGTCCACGTGCTGCGTTCGGCTCGACGCACGATCGTCCGTGCCACGTGGAGGTGGGCCGCCGTCATCGTGCCGCCCGGGAGGACGAACGACCGCAGCGGCTCGAGCTGATCGTTGTACCGGTCACAGGCCGCCTCGAGTCGGTCGACGTACTCCTGCTCGACCCGTAGCGGAGGGAACGCTGGATCCTCGACGACGGGGGTGCACAGGTCGGCACCGACGTCGAACAGGTCGTTCTGAATCCGCGTCAGCAAGGCCGCCAGGTCGGGGTCCAGACCGGGGGTGGCCACGACCACCCCGATCGCCGAGTTGGCCTCGTCGACGTCCGCATAGGCGACAAGCCTCGGGTCGTTCTTGCTGACGCGACTCAGGTCACCGAGTGCGGTCGTGCCGTCATCGCCGGTGCGGGTGTAGATGCGGGTGAGGTTGACCATGGTGGCCAGCCTAAGGGGACCGCCTACGATGGGCGCGTGGAGACCGCCAACGCAGCACTTGCACGCCCCGAGCGGTTCCGCGTGACCGGCGGTGCCCGTCTGGCCGGTGAGGTCACCGTGACCGGGGCGAAGAACTCGGTACTGAAGCTGATGGCAGCTGCGCTGCTGGCGCCCGGCACCACGACCATCAGCGAAGTTCCCGACATCTTGGACGTCTCCATCATGTCTGAGCTGCTGCGCCGGCTCGGCTGCGAGGTCGAGCGCAGCCGTGAGGCGGCGACCCTCGTCATCGAGGTCCCCGAGAAGATTCACCACCGTGCCGACTACGACCTCGTACGCCGGATGAGGGCGTCGATTGCGGTGCTGGGCCCTCTGCTGGCGCGCACCGGAGAGGCCGACGTTGCCCTACCCGGGGGCGACGCGATCGGTTCACGCCCCCTGGACTTCCACATTGCTGGACTGCTGAAGCTCGGAGCGACGATAGAGAACGAACACGGGTTCATCGTCGCGAAGGCCAAGCGGCTGACCGGAGCCACGATCTGGCTGGACTTTCCCAGCGTCGGCGCCACTGAGAACCTGCTCATGGCGGCCGTCCTGGCGGACGGGCGAACCGAGATAGACAACGCTGCGCGCGAGCCCGAGATCGTCGACCTCTGCCAGATGCTGCAGAACATGGGTGCCCAGATCGACGGCGCCGGCACCTCGACCCTCGTCATCGACGGTGTGGAAGGCCTTCGCCCCGTGAGTCACTCCACTGTCGCTGACCGCATCGTGGCGGGCACTTGGGCCATGGCGGCCACCATGACTCTGGGCGACGTAACGGTGCACAACGCCGATGCGTCTCACCTCGAGATCGCGCTCGACAAGCTCGTCACCGCGGGTGCCACCGTCGATCGCACCGGCGACGGCTTCCGCGTGATGATGGACCGCCGGCCCACCGCGGTCGATGCAGTCACCCTTCCGTACCCCGGATTCCCCACGGACCTGCTGCCAATGTCGCTGGCCCTGAACGCGGTCGCGACCGGCACGGCCATGGTCACCGAGAACGTCTACGAGTCACGATTCTCGTTCGTCAACGAGCTGGCCAGGCTTGGCGCCGACATTCGCACCGATGGCCACCACGCTGTGGTGCGCGGACGACCCCTGCTGTCGGGCGCACCAGTGACGACACCCGACATCCGGGCAGGAGCCGGCCTGGTGATCGCCGGCCTGGTGGCCGAAGGCGAGACAGTTGTCAGCAAGATCCACCACATCGATCGCGGGTACCCGAACTTTGACGAACAGCTCCGCGCTCTCGGTGCGGTCGTCCTCCGCGAGGACGATCCGCAAGTGACGTTCGACTAGCAGGTACCGGCTCCGACAAGGGGGATAACGGCTCGTGGCCCAGCTGCACTACTCGGCGATCACGTCGTTGGATGGTTTCGTCGCTGACAGCGAGGGGCTGTTCGACTGGGCCATGCCCGACGAAGAGGTGCACGCGTTCGTCAACGAGCTGGAGCGGCCGGTTGGAACGTACCTGTACGGTCGCCGGATGTACGAGACCATGCGGTTCTGGGAGGACGTGCCCGACCTCGAGAACGAGCCGGCCGTCATTGTCGATTTCGCCAACATCTGGCAACGAGCAGACAAGGTCGTGTACTCGACCACGCTCGACGAGATCGATACCCGGCGGACGAGGCTCGAGCGGGTCTTCGACCCGAGTGCGATCACTCAGATGAAGGAGACCGCGGGATCCGACATCAGTGTGGGCGGGCCGGGCCTTGCGTCGCACGTGCTCGCCGCAGGACTGGTCGACCAGCTACACCTCGTCGTGGTACCCGTTGCGGTCGGTGCCGGCCGACACTTCCTTCCGGGGGAGGATCGCCTGCACCTCGATCTAGTGGATGAGCGACGGTTCGGCAACGGCATGGTGTACCTGCGGTACGCCGTTGGTCGCCAGCTCTAGGTAGCCGCCAGGTCAGACGGCCCGACGGACGATCGACTCGGCCCGCTGGCGGTCGTCCGGCCACACCATGACGCGCGGCCCATCGTTGGTCATGGCAACGGTTGCCCTGATATCGCTCGACTCGAGCCGCTGGCGCAGGATCTCCGCCTCGATGTAGGTGTTCGGTGAGGCGACCGCATCCAGCAGGCCGTACTGGTCCGGGTTGCCACTCAGCGGTGGACGTTCCACAACCGAGCTGCCGCGTCCGAAAGCCCACCTCAGGACAAGCACCAGGACCCCGATGGCCACAAGCGCCATGATCGGCCCGTATACGTAGGAGTAGCTGCCCCAGGTCGGCATGAGTCTGATTGTCCGCCTGTCCGGTCTGCCACGCCACCCGATGTCTGCGACCATCGGGCGGGGCGGCCGCGTGCGGGTGGCCTAGCCTGCGGGAAGGTCAGGTGAGAGGAGCGGTAATGGCAGACGCCGTGTCGGGTGTCGGCAGTGTCGGCGTGGTCGGGGCGGGGCTCATGGGGGCAGGAATCGCGCAGGTGGCCGCCCAGGCCGGCTACGAGGTCAGGCTGTACGACGTCGACGCGGCCTCGCTGGAACGTGGGATGGACTCGGTCGCTGCGTCCACCGAGCGACTCGCTGCCAAAGGGCTACTCGACGAGAGCCCGGCCGCGGTACTCAACCGCATCTCCACCTCGACGTCGCTCGACTTCCTTGCCGGGGTTCCCTTGGCTGTCGAGGCAGTCTTTGAAGAGCTCACGGTCAAGCAGCAGGTCTTCCGAGCTCTCGACGACGCCCTGGACCAGGACGCCGTGCTCGCCACCAACACCTCGGCGCTTCCCATCACCCAGCTCGCTGACGTGACGAGACGGCCGAGCCAGGTCGTGGGCACGCACTTCTTCTCGCCGGTGCCGCTCATGCAGCTGTGCGAGCTGGTCAGGGGCCGTGCCACGAGTGACGAGACCCTGCAGGTTGCCCGTGACTTCGCCGAGCGGGTCGGTAAGACGTGCGTTGTCGTGAACCGCGACGTCGCCGGGTTCGTCACCACGCGGCTGATTACGGCCCTCGTGGTCGAGGCCGCTCGACTGGTCGAGACCGGTGTGGCAACCCCAGAGGATGTTGACACCGCCTGTCGGCTCGGTTTCGGGCATCCGATGGGCCCGCTGGAGACGATGGACCTGGTGGGGATCGACGTCATGGTCAATGCCGCGGACAACATCGCCGCCGAGTCACCGGGTGAGACCTTCGCGGCCCCCGACGTCCTGCGTGCCATGGTGGCGGCGGGCACTCTGGGGCGAAAGTCGGGGCAGGGCTTCTACAGCTACTGAGGTCGCTCCATGTCGACTCGGTGACAGTGCGGCGTGTCTCACAGGTATGGCCGGGGTCGGACGCTAGCGTGCGGCCACTCGGAGTTCGCTGGCGACTTCCCTCCCATGGCTGGCCGTCATGGGCGTCGGCCGACCCGGGTGCGGAGGATATATGCACGGCTTTGACGTGACGCTGCCGCCCCGCGTAGACGCGACGACGTCAGGAGACGTCCGGTACGCACTTCAGGTGGCGCTCGACTCCATCACCGAAGGTGACCTCACGGTGGACGCATCTGCTGTCGACAGCCTTGATGTCGCGGGGCTCGGGGTGCTGGTCTCAGCACATCGGCGCTCCCGTCAGCGAGGGGTGCGCCTTGTGATCTGCGACCCGAAACCGCGGGTGGTGCGGATCCTGGCGGTCACGCGCCTGCACCGAATTCTGAACCTCGATCGGGTGAACGCAGCGGTCGGCTAGGCTCGGCTAGGCTGGGGCCGATTCCACCGGGACCTCACGGAGGCTTGGATGGCGACCGACCCATCGCACCCTGCTCGTAGCGCAGCCCGTCCGTGGGTGATGCGTACCTACGCCGGCCACTCGTCGGCGGCCGCGTCGAACGCGCTCTTTCGGAAGAACCTCGCCAAGGGCCAGACCGGGCTGTCGATCGCCTTCGACCTGCCGACGCAGACTGGCTACGACCCTGATGACGAGCTGGCCCGCGGAGAGGTCGGCAAGGTCGGCGTGCCCGTGACACATCTCGGCGACATGCGTTCGTTGGTCGAGGGCATCCCGCTCGACGAGATGAACACGTCGATGACGATCAACGCCACCGCGATGTGGCTGCTGTCGCTCTACATTGCTGCCGCGGAAGAGGAGGGGGTCGACCCAGCCGCGCTCCAGGGCACCACGCAGAACGACATCATCAAGGAGTACCTCTCGCGCG
>JAHELE010000084.1 GCA_024644345.1 Actinomycetes bacterium
AGCGGCCACCGACGTGAGCCCGTTCTCGGACTCATCGGCCGATGACGCGTACCCACGCCTCCGAACGTGCGGCAGCAGCTGTCGAAACGCGTGGGGGTCGGTAATGGTGCGACTGGCCAGCGACGGGAGCGGCTGGGACAGGAGCGTATCGAGATCGTCGACGGCGCCGTAGGCCGCAAAGACCTTGCCGCTTGACGAGCAGTGCAGATGGCCGAGCCTGCCGGTCCAGTCGTTGGGCACCGCGCCGCCCTGCGGCGTGACCTGCTCGACATACAGGACCGAGCCACGGTGGGGCACGGTCAGGTAGGCCGCCTGACCGGTGACCTCGACCAGCTCTCGAAGGACAGGGCGACTGAGGTCGCCCAGCTCGAGCTCGGCCACTGCGGTCGCCGCCAGCCGCGCCAGCGCTGGGCCAAGCAGGAAGCCGTCCTCGGTTCTGCGCACCAGGCCCCGCAGCTCCATGGTCGCCATCAGACGGGAGGCGGTCGCCTTGTGCACGTTGAGCCGGGTGGCCAGCTCGGTGACCCCGAGTGGTCGCCCCGCGTCCGCCAGTGCCTCCAGCGTGTCCGCGAAGCGGTCGACGGACTGAGTAGCTCGCACGTGCTCCCCTGTCTCCGCCGTCAACCCCCACCGGTGCTCAGGGTAGGAGCGTTCCGCGGATCTCGCTGTCCAGCCGGCCGTTGGATACCAAAAGGTGACATCCAGGCGTCGGCGGACCACCCTCGAGCCTGGTGAGGGCGCCCCCCGACTCGTGGACGATCACACTCGTCGCCGCCCAGTCCCACTCGTAGCACGGCCCCTGCTCGACCAACGCGTCTGCCGCTCCCCTGGCGACGAGCAGGTGGGCCCAGCCATCTCCGATCCCGCGCGTCACGCGGGCGCCTTCTGAGACCCGGGTGATGGCGGGAAGACCGGTCTTCCTGATGAACTCCTCCAGCGGAGCATGCAGGACCAACGCGTCAGCGAGGTCGTCAACCTGCGAGACCCCGATCGACGCGCCGTTGCAGAACGCACCTCCTCCACGGGACGCGTGGTAGCGCTCGCCCAGCACGGGGGCGTCGGCGACTCCCACAACGACCTGCTCGTCCACCTTGAGCCCGATCAGCGTGGTCCACAGCGGGATCCCCTCGGCGAACATCTGGGTGCCGTCAATCGGGTCGATGACCCAGACCCGGCCGTTCGTTCCCGGTGTCTCGCCGCCCTCCTCGCCACAGATGCCGTCCTGCGGACGCCGCTGCCCCAGTAGGTCGCGGATCAGCTGTTCCACCGCTGCGTCCACTTCTGTCACCGGGGTCGCGTCCGCCTTGAGCCTGACTTCCTGACGTCCACCGAACGCCCTTCTGGTCACCTCGGCCGCGGCGTCGGCGAGCTCGAGGGCGAGGGCAAGGTCAGCTGCGACGTCGTACCGAGCCGCGGGATCGGGCTCGGTGGACGTGCTGGGCTTGGCTTTGGACGGCTCCACACCGCGGGAGCGTAGCGGTGCCCGCTCGGGGAGATGAGGGATCGGTACGGGCGCGCCTTGAGTTGGGGGGTCGGATCGGCCGAAGTACCGAAGGAGAAGAAAGCATGATCACTTTCGGTCACAATGTGACGACGCGAGGGGATTCGGGGGGCGCATGGAGATACCCGGGCGGGCACAGCGCATCGGACGACGCTGGTCCGAGCGTGTGATCTGGCTGCCTCCCCAGGTCATCGGAGCCCAGCGACGTCGCACCCAGACCCTGCTCGGGGTCGCCACCGCCGTGGCGATCGCTGCGGTACCGGTCGCAGTCGTGGTGGGACTCTTCATCCCGGAACCGGCGCAGAACGTACCGGTGGTCCTCGTCGGGTTGCTGTTCTACGCGTCCATTCGGCTTCTGGTCAGCCGGTCCCTCTTCACGCTCGCGGCCTGGGTGTTCCTCTCCTACTTCTGCATGGTCCCGCTCAACGGTTTTCTCGTCGCAGGGGGGCCCTCACCCACCGACGTGCTGTTCATCCCCGTGATTCCGGTGATGGCTGCGGTGCTTCTTCCGGCGCGGCACGTGCTCGTTGCGATCGGAGTGGCGCTGCTCGATCTCGTCGTCGTGAGCCAGACCGCAGGCGTCGGGCAGGTCGGGGTGTCCGAACTCACGATCTACTCGATGATCGTCCTGCTCACGGTCGGCGCGGCAGCCCTCGTGCTCACCGTGGTCATCGACGGCGCCTTCGACGATGTCACCGCCACCCGAGTGGAGGCGGTCCGGCTCGCGGACGAGCTGCAGGTCGCCAACAGTGAGCTGGAAGGGCGCGTCCGCTCACGCACCACCGAGCTCGCGGACGCCCTCCAACGTGAGCAACGACTGAGCGCTCAACTTGCCGAGCTCACGGTGCGAGACGCACTCACCGGGCTGCACAACAGGCGCCACATGGACGACACGATCGACCGCATGTTTCGGTATGCGCTGCGCAGCGGGCACCCGCTGAGTCTGGCCATCATCGACCTCGACGACTTCAAGCGGGTCAACGATCGATACACCCACCTGGTGGGCGACCAGGTGCTGCGCGAGTCAGCGGCCGTCCTCGAGGACTCGATCCGTGGTTCTGACGAGCTGGTTCGCATGGGCGGCGAAGAGTTTGCCCTGCTCATGCCGGGAACGACCGGCGAAGAGGCGGTCACGGTCTGCGATCGCATGCGAGCCACCCTGGCGGCACACCACTGGGACTCGATCGTCAAGGGAATATCGGTGACGGCCAGCTTTGGAATCGCGACTACCGGAACAGTACGAGAGGTGTCCGAACTCGTGAGGGCCGCCGATGAACAGCTGCTGCGGGCCAAGCGGATGGGAAAGAACCAGGTGCTGTGCGCCTCGGTCGGAGCGGCGTGAACCGGTGATCCGGCGGCACGTGAGGTCAGCCTTCACCTCGGCGCAGGAGTGCGAGGTACATCGCATCGGTCCCGTGCCGGTGCGGCCACAGCAGGACATCAGGCCCGTCCCCGAGGTCGGGCAATGCTGACGGGAAGCTGCTTCGGGCATCCACGAGCTCGACGTCGCGATGGTCGCCCAGGACCGACTCGACGACGTGTGAGGTCTCGGCCACCAAGGGTGAGCAGGTGACGTAGCCCACCACTCCGCCAGGCCGCACGAGGCGAAGTGCGTTCGTCAGAAGGTCACGTTGCCCGGCGACCAGGTCAGGGATGTCGCCCGGTTGCTTTCGCCAGCGCGCCTCGGGGCGTCGCCGCAGAGCGCCGGTGCCCGAGCACGGCGCGTCGAGCAGCACGCGGTCGAACTGGCCCTCCGCCCCCTTCAACTCGGTCACCCGTTCCGGGTCGGAGGCATCGACCACCCGCACGGTGACCGCACGACCCACGGCCTGCCGCACGAGTGCCGCGCGGTGCGGAAGGATCTCCCATGCCTCCAGCGTGGCTCCGCGCTCATCGGCAAGCGCCGTCAGCAGCGCCGCCTTGCCCCCCGGGCCGGCGCACATGTCGAGCCATCGCTCGTGCTCGCGACCCGTCGCCAGGTCGGCGTCGGCCAAGGCTGACGTCACGAGCTGGCTTCCTTCGTCCTGCACCCCCGCTCGATGCTGGCGTACCGCCGGAAGAACCCCCGGATCACCAGCGGGCCAGATCACAGCGAAGGGTGACCATCGACCGAGCTCACCCCCCGCGTCGACGAGCTCCTCACGGGTACACCTGCCCGGCCTGGCCACCAACGTCACCTGCGGTCTGAGGTTGTCCGCGGACAGCAGCGCCCCTAGCTCGTCGAGTTCTCGGCCCCTGGCGAGCAACGCCTCCGAGAACGCATCGACCAGCCAGACCGGATGAGCATGTCGAAGCGCCAGCTGCTCGGTCGGCGGAAGGGAGTTGGCGGTCACCAGGAGGTCGACCCACTCGTCGTAGGTTCTTCCTGCAACTTTTCGCAGGACCGCGTTGACGAATCCGGCGCGGCCTCGCCCCACCTGGGTCTTGGCGAGTTCGACGGTAGTCGCCACCGCCGCATGTGTCGGAACGTCCATGCCGAGCAGCTGGTGGCACCCGATCCGGAGGATGTCCTGGATTGGACGGTCGACCTTGGACCACGGGCGATCGATGCACGAGGTGACGATGGCCTCGTAGCTGCCACTGCGTCGCAAGGTGCCGTACACGAGCTCTGTGGTGAGCGCAGCATCCCGGCCGGTGAGCCCCGACGAGCGGAGGCGCCCGGGCAGCACCAAGTTGGCGTAGGCGTCGCTCTCGCTCACGGCACGCAGCACCTCAAATGCCACCCGTCGCGGCTCCGACGACGAGAGGCTGGATCCTGAGTCAGCCACCGAGGGTCTCTCCGTCGCAAAGCCGTGCCCCACGTGCCCAGTCGGCCGCCGCCATCACGCTCTTCCCAGCAGGTTGCACACGCAGCAGCTCGACGGGGAGTGACCCGGTACCCACGAGCACGGCCTGCTTGGTGACCCGCACGACACCTGGAGCCAACCACTGGCTGCCGTCAGGCTCTGGGCCGGTGGGATCGGCCGGCGGACGGATTCGCACGTGGTGCACCCCCAGTCGGTGGCCGGCGCGCTCGGTCCACGCACCCGGCTCCGGCGAGCAGGCTCTGATCCGTCGATCCACGGCCAATGCGGGCTCCTCCCAACGCAGGCGAGCATCGTCGACAGTCAGCTTGGGCGCCACGCTGATGCCGTCGGGGGACTGCTCGGCCGGACGGAGCGAGCCGTCCTCAATCCCGTCCATCGTGCGGACGAGCAGTTCGGCCCCGGCATCAGCCAACCGATCGAGCAGTACGCCCGAGGTGTCGTCTGCGCCGATCGATGTGGTGACGGTGCCGTACACGGGTCCGGTGTCCAAGCCCTCGTCCAGTCGAAAGGTGGACGCGCCCGTGACGTCGTCGCCGTGCAGGATGGCGTGCTGCACTGGGGCGGCACCCCGCCACGACGGGAGCAAGGAGAAGTGCAGGTTGACCCAGCCGTGGGGGGGCAGGTCGAGCAGATCCGGTGGAACGAGCCCGCCGTACGCCACCACCGGACAACAGTCGGGCCGCAGCGCGGCGAGGTCGGCAGCGACCGAGGACTCGCGGAGCGTCGCCGGACGCAGCACCGGGATATCGAGGTCAGCCGCGAGCTGGGCGACCGGGGACGCGCTCAAGGTCCGCCCACGACCACGACGCGCGTCCGGCCGCGTGATCACGGCAACGACGCTGTGGCGGGATCCCACCAGCTGCTCCAGTGCCCGACAAGCCGGTTCAGGAGTGCCAGCAAACACCAGACGCATCGGGGACCCGGGAACTAGAGGGCAAGGCCGCGCGTCGCATGCGGGCTGGCCTTGATCGTCGGTGCCGGCCCTCCGGCCCAGTCTGCTTCCCGAATGGCCTTCAGCGCTGCCTTGCGCTGCTCGGGGTCGAGCCGGTCGATGAAGATGATCCCGTCGAGGTGGTCGGTCTCGTGCTGGACACAACGGGCGAGGAGCTCGGTTCCCTCGATCACCACGGGATCGCCGTGCATGTTGAATCCCTTGGCCACGACACCGAAGGCCCGGCGGCAGTCGAAGGTCAGCCCGGGGAGCGACAGACACCCCTCCTCGCCGAACTGCTCATCGTCGGAAAGGTCGAGAACAGGGTTGATCAGATGACCGACCTCATCGTCGACGTCGTACGTGAAGACCCTCAGCGAGACTCCGATCTGGGGGGCTGCCAGCCCCACTCCCGGCGCGTCCAGCATCGTCTCGGTGAGGTCTTTGACGAGGGTCCGGAGCTCTTTGTCGAAGTCGACCACCGGCTGCGCCGGCATGCGCAGGACGGGATCGCCGAAGAGGCGAATCTCTTGGACAGACATGACCGAACTCCCGGACGATCGTGGGTGCGATGAACTGCCCTCAGTCTAGGCGGCCGCAGGATCGAGCCAAGCCGACGACCTGGTCATGCGAACTGCGCCGGGTCGATATGAACCGAGACGCGTCCCTGGTCCTTGCGCACACTGCGCTCCCCCTGCGCCTTGGCGACAGCCGCAGCAAGCTCGGCTCCGGCGCCGGCTCCGACCCGGAGGATGACCTGCTGCTCAGACGAGTCGGCCAGTGCGACGGGGCCCAGCTGCTCAGTTCCCGCAGGAAGCTGACAGCGACCAAGCAGGTCGTGGACGTCAGCGGGTACGCCTGTGAGAACGGCCATCCGCACCACCGGTGGCAGGCCAACGGCCTCGCGGTCGGCGAGCTCGGCGTCGGCATAACGAGCCGGATCCCAGCGGACAAGGGCTTGCACCGGGCGCAGAGACGACTCGCCGACCAGAACGACCCGCCCGCCTGCCGTCGATCCACGCACCAACGCAGCTGCTGCCATCCACCGCCGAAGGGCCTCTTCGGCGGCTCGCAGGTCTGTGCGGCCGAGCAAGGCCCAGGTGTCGAGCAGCAGCGCGGCTGCGTAACCGTCGGGAGCGATCGGCTCAGCCCCCGGGGTGGCAACCACCAGTGCCGCTTCACCGGTGACCTCGCGACGGACCGATCGCCCACCGGACGACACAACCGGCGTGCCAGGAAACGCCCGCCCCAGCTCTTCGGCCGTTCGGTTGGCGCCGATCACCGCCGCGCGCAGTCGATCGCCTCCGCACTCCGGGCACCGCCATGGACTGGCTGTGGCGGCACACCACAGGCAGACCGGCGTGCGCTGGCCTTCCATCAGCTGCAGCGGCCCTTGGCAGGAAGGGCATCGGGCCGGCAGCCGGCAGCTCTCGCAGGCGACTCGGGGTAGGTATCCCTTGCGGGGCACCTGGACGAGCACCGGGCCCTGCTCCAGCGCCTGGTGAGCCACCCGCCACGCCGTCGTGGGTAGGCGGGCGGCCGATGCCACCGGGTCATCTCCGGACACAGCGTCGCTACTTGCCCGAACCCGAGGCGCCGCGCTGCGGACGCGCGCCCGATCCGGCTCGACGGACTGCAGAAACCGCCGTTCGACCAGCGCGGCCGACTCAGCGGTGCGCAGATAGCCACCGACGATCAAGCCTGATCCGGTGTGATGGGCCCGGAGTGCGGCCACCTCACGAACGTGTGGGTAGGGGGCACGAGGATCGGCGTGCAGGTCGTCGCCGTCGTCCCAGACCACCATGAGTCCCAGGTGCCGCACGGGCGCGTAGACCGCTGCCCGGGTGCCCACCACGAAACGCGACACCCCCCGCAGCACACTCACCCAGCGCCGGTAGCGCTCACGGGGACCGAGGTCAGCCGTCAGGGCGACTGACTCGATCCCGATGGCCGAAAGGGCAGCCTCGATGAGTTCGACATCGCGGCTGTCGGGCAGGACCACCACAGCACCACGCCCCGACGAGTTCACCGCTAGAAGGGCCTCTGCAACCGCTGTCGTCCATCGCGGAACCGATGCCACGACCCCAGGAAGAGCACACCAGGCAGCACGTGGCGACCGCCCGTCTCGAAGGGCGGCCAGCAGACCCGGTCCACGTGCGAAGGCGTCCCACTCTGAGAAGGCGCGGTCGTGCCGGGGCGGTTGGCCCGTTTGCGGCCAGGCACACGATTCCCCGTCATCCGCCGCCGTCGGGGCCGCTCCTTCGGCGGCCGCATGTCGCGGGGGAATTGCGAGGCGCAGCACGTCGGCCATCGTTCCGGCGTAACGGTCTGCCACCGTGCGCGCGAGAGTGGCGAGCTCGGGGGTGAGTACGCGCTCGGACGAGACAACCGACGTCAACCGGGCCAGCTGACCTTTGTGCTCGCTGGAGGCCACCCGCTCGATGACGTACCCGTCGACCAGCTGGCCGGCAAAGCGCACCCGCACTCGGACCCCCGGTTGCGCCTTGTCGCTCTGGGCCTCGGTGACGGCGTAGTCGAAGAGCCGGTCCAGGTGCGGCAGCGAGATGTCGACCGCGACCTTGGCTACCGGCCGGGACTGGGCCAACATCGGCGCCGGCCGAGGTCCGGACCTCCTGGCCCGGGCCGCCCGACGTCGTGCCTGGGCTGGCGGCAGGTCGGTCAGGCTCAGCTGGCCTTCGTCGGAGGACACGATGGCAGTTCTACCCGACGCGACCGACGGAGGAGACCCTGCTCCTCGGTCAGGGCGCTGCGGCAGTCAAGGCGTCGGCGCGGTTGGTCCGCTCCCACGAGAAGTCGGGCAGGTCCCGTCCGAAGTGACCGTAGGCGGCGGTCTGGCTGTAGATCGGCCGGAGCAGGTCGAGCGCGCTGATGATGGCTGCCGGGCGGAGGTCGAACACCTCCAGGACCGCCTTCTGGATGGCCTCGTCCGGTACCGCCCCCGTTCCGAAGGTCTCGACGAACAATCCCACCGGGTGCGCCTTGCCGATGGCGTATGCCACCTGGACCTCGCAACGGCGGGCCAGCCCGGCGGCCACGACGTTCTTGGCAACCCAGCGCATCGCGTACGCGGCCGACCGGTCGACCTTGCTCGGGTCCTTGCCCGAGAAAGCTCCCCCGCCGTGCCGAGCCATCCCGCCATAGGTGTCGATGATGATCTTGCGTCCGGTGAGACCGGCATCGCCCATCGGCCCACCGACCTCGAACCGTCCGGTCGGGTTCACCAGGGTCCGGTGGTCTCCTGACTCGATGGCGAAGGACGCGAGGGTCGGTTGAATGACCAGCTCTTCGATGTCGGGCTGCAGCAACGTGTCCAGGTCGATGTCGCTGGCGTGCTGCGTCGAGACGACCACGGTGTTGACCCGAACCGGTCGGTCGCCGTCGTACTCGATAGTGACCTGGGTCTTGCCATCCGGACGCAGGTACGGGATCTGGCCGTCTCGACGTACCTCTGCCAGCCGCTGCGCCAAGCGGTGCGCGATCGTGATCGGTAGCGGCATCAGCTCGGGCGTCTCGTCGCAGGCGAATCCGAACATCAGGCCCTGGTCACCGGCCCCCTGTCGGTCCAGGGGGTCGGCGGAGTGGTCGTGGCGTTCTTCGTAGGCGTCGTCGACGCCCTGAGCGATGTCGGGAGACTGCGCCCCGATCGACACCGAGACACCACACGACCCGCCGTCGAAGCCCTTCTTGCTGGAGTCGTAGCCGATTGCCAGCACCTTGTCCCGGACCAGTCCTGGGATGTCTGCGTACGCGGACGTGGTGACCTCGCCAGCCACGTGCACGAGCCCGGTCGTCACGAGTGTCTCGACCGCCACCCGGCTATGGGGGTCGTCCTTGAGCAGGGCGTCGAGGATCGTGTCGCTGATCTGATCGGCGATCTTGTCGGGGTGACCTTCGGTCACAGACTCAGAGGTGAAGAGACGTCCTGTCACGACGAGTGCGCTCCTCGGGTTGTCGACGGCACGGTCGCCGGAAGTCTAGTGACTGCACCCCGACACTCGAGCACGGTGTGGTCAGCCGACCCATCTGCCGCGCACCAGATCCCAGACCACGTGGGCCAGGGCCAGCTTCGGACCGCTCGGAACGACGGTCTCGGTGCCGTCTCGGTCGAGTACCACGGCGGCGTTGTCCTCGGTGCCGAACGCCAATCCCTCGCCGACCTGGTTCACCACGAGCAGGTCGCACCCTTTTCTGGCGAGCTTCTGCCGGCCGAGCTCCAGCCAGGGGGTGCGATCGTCTCCGGTCTCTGCCGCAAAACCGACCACCACCTGGCGGTCGGGGCGAACGGCCACCAGCGCGGCCAGGACGTCGTCGGTTGGCTCGAGAACCACCGCGGGGGCCCCGTCACCTTTCTTCAGCTTGTGCTCGGCGGCGGAGCTGGGACGGAAGTCGGCCACCGCGGCGGCCATCACCACCGCATCTGCCGATGGGGCACGCGACAGCACCTCGTTCTTCAGCTCGTCGGCGGTGACAACCGGGATCACCGTGACGCCGGCGGGGACCGGAAGATCGACGTTGGCCGACACGAGTGCCACCTCAGCGCCTCGAGCAGCAGCCGAGGATGCGAGGGCATAGCCCTGGCGTCCGCTGCTGCGATTGCCCACGAAACGGACGGGGTCGATGGACTCACGGGTGCCGCCGGCCGAGATGACCACGCGTTTGCCAGCCAGATCAAGACCGCCGTCCGGGCGACCCAACGTCTGCTGGACGACCGAGAGGATCTCGGTCGGCTCGGGCATCCGGCCCTTCCCGCTGTCCGCGCCGGTGAGGCGTCCTTCGGCAGGCTCGATCACCAGAATGCCGCGGCGACGAAGAGTCGCCACGTTGTCGACCGTGGCTGGGTGCTCCCACATCTCGGTGTGCATGGCCGGAACCATGACGATCGGACATCGAGCCGTGAGCAGCACGTTGGTCAGAAGATCGTCGGCGAGTCCGTTGGCTGCCTTGGCCAGGAGGTTGGCAGTGGCAGGAGCCACCACCACCAGGTCAGCATCCTGGCCGATCCTGACGTGCGGTACCTCGTGGACATTGTCCATCGGATCAGCGGAGACCGGCTGGCCTGACAGAGCTGCCCAGGTGGCTTGCCCGACGAACTGCAGAGCGGTTGCCGTCGGGACCACGCGGACGTCGTGCCCCGACTCGGTCAGTCGACGCAGGAGATCGCAGCTCTTGTAGGCGGCGATGCCCCCACCAACCCCGAGGACGATGCGCGACATCGGCGGGTGTGACAGCCGAGGTCAGCTGTTGGTCTTCGGTGTGCGCGGGGTAGTGGGACTCAGCGCCTCGCCGTCCTGGGGCCCGTCGATCCGCTCGTGCGTCAACAGGTCGGCGTTGATCTCACGCATGGCGATCGACAGCGGCTTCTCCTGGACATGAGTGTCGACCAGAGGCCCGACGTACTCGAGCAGGCCCTCGCCGAGCTGGGAGTAGTAGGCGTTGATCTGTCGCGCCCGCTTGGCTGAGTAGAGGACAAGGGCGTACTTGGAGTCGACCTTGCTCAGGAGCTCGTCAATCGGCGGGTTGGTGATTCCCTCGGGAACACCGGTGACTCCGGACACACGAACTCCTACAGAT
>JAHELE010000192.1 GCA_024644345.1 Actinomycetes bacterium
CCAGTGGGCGTCGTCCACAAGCAGAAGGCCGGGGACCGGCCCCCGCAGTGTGCGACTGACGGCGTCGCGAACACGATCGAAGATGCGGACCCGCTCACCGGGTGACTCGACCGCCTTGCCTACAGAGACCAAGGAATCCGCGACTTCGGGTTCTCGTGCAGCGAGCGCCTTCGTCAGGTCGAGGATCGTGGCGTAGGCGAGCCCGAGTTCGGCTGCATGTCCGCGCAGCGAGATCGCTTCACCGCCATGGCGTTCGACGGTGGCACGCAGCTGGGTGCAGAGCGTGGTCCGGCCGAGTCCGACGGCACCCACAAGCAACGCTCCGGCACCGTCAGGGTGGGCCGAGTTCCAGGCATCGATCAATGCTTGGGTCTCGCCCGCCCGCCCGATCAGCTTCTGGTCTAGGAGGGGTGTGCTCCGTGGGCTCTCTTGTGGCGGTGATCGCTCCAGAACGACTGCCGAGTGCTTGCGAGGGTCGAGGCGGTTGGCCCGAATGTCGTCGTAGAGCGCGGTTGTCTCCGGCAGTGGTGCCACCCCTAGCTCTCGATCCAGGTTGCGAACACACTTGCGATACTGCCTGAGCGCGGAAGGGCGCTCGCCGGTCCAGGCGTAGAGCCTCATGAGCTCGCGGTGCGCACCTTCGCTGAGCGGGTCGAGGTCGGTCCAGCGCCTGGCGGCGGCGATGGCGTCGTCGAGGCGTCCTTCGGAGGTCTCCATCTCTGTTAGACGCGAAAGCAGCGCGATCAGGCGCTCGCGCAGTCGATCTCCAGTCGTGGCTGACCATTCGTCGAACTCTGCGCTGTCGCGCAACGAAAACCCGGCGAGGAAGGCATCGGGTGCCAGATCTGCTGCCATCCGGAGCCCGGCTGGCTCATTGCTGGCCGCTAGCGCCTCGAACTGGGCAACGTCGCTCCAGATCTGGGCCCGGTCGAGCTCGATCTCGCTTCGTCGGATCAGCAGGGCCGGCCCCACGGCACTGGCTGCGGACAGAGTTCGGCGCAGCGAGGCGCGGGCTCTGCTCTGGTCGGACTCTGGCCACAGGAGGGCGGCCAGGGTCTCGCGACGCTGGGGCCGGCCTGTCACCGCGAGGTAGGCCAGCAGAGCCACTGCCTTGCGCGTGTCGAAGGTGACCGGTGCCCCGGCCAACGAGAGCTCGGGGGCGCCAAAGAGGCGCAGCCGGAGTTCGGTCACTTTCGAACCGTAACGCTTTTGGGTCCGCTAACGTCCAAACTCATCAAAGTGGGCCACTGCCGTAACGCTTTCGGAACGCGAGGTGCGCCATGCTCGACCCGTACCAAGGTTCGATCCCCCTAGGGGCTCACCGGCAGGAGGCGACGTGGTCCAACCACTCGAGCTCGACGTCGCAGTCCCTACGCGGGGTGCTGCGTCACCAAGCGAGGACGCGGAGTCGCCCATGCTGACAGAGCAGGGAGGCATCGGACGTGCCCGCTGGTGGCGACGAAGTCGCACATCGGATGGGACAACCCCGACCGTTGACCCGGTCAGCTCGAAGACTCAGACGCTCGCTCTTGACATCGCACCAAACGACCCGGTGCTTGCTTTCCTGCAGGGGGCCTCAGGCCCGGTTGATGTGTCCACGCTGCCTCAGGACTCTGCAGCCGTCATCGACATGAAGGAGTCGGGCATCGAGCTGGTTGTTCCCCTGGTTGCGTCTGGCGAGATGGTGGGTCTGTTGGCGCTCGGACAGCGACTCTCGGAGCGCGGCTACTCTCACGACGACCGCCGCCTTCTCGACACCCTCGCCCGTTACGCGGCGCCGGCCCTGCGGCTGGGGCAGATGGTGCGTCAGCAGCAGGGCGAGGCGCGCGTCCGTGAGCGGATCGAGCAAGAGCTACGCGTTGCCCAGCTGATTCAGCAACAGTTCCTCCCTCAGTCGTTGCCGAACCTGGCGGGCTGGGACCTGTCCGCGTTCTACCTGCCCGCCCGCACCGTCGGGGGGGACTTCTACGACGTGATGGAGCTCCCGGACGGGCGGATCATGGTCGTCACGGGCGACGTGACTGACAAGGGGGTGCCTGCTGCGCTCGTGATGGCGAGCACCCACGCACTGCTCCGCGAGGCCGGTCCGCGGTTGATTTCGCCTGCGGCCGTCCTGGGACGTGTTAACGAGCTGCTCTGCACCGATATTCCCGCCCACATGTTCGTGACGTGCCTGGTCCTGGTATTTGACCGCGACTCAGGTGAGGTACAGCTGGCCAATGCCGGCCACAACCTGCCTTTCGTGCGCGGCCGAGATGGCGTGCGTGAGCTTCGCGCCACCGGCATGCCGCTTGGCCTGATGCCGGAGAGCAGCTACGACGAGGTCGCGGAGATCATCAACCCTGGTGAAGTCCTCCTTCTGTACAGCGACGGCATCACCGAGCAGCACAACGACGACGACGAGATGTTCGGCTTTGACCGAACCCAGGAACTTGTGGGCCAGGCGGTGTCCGGCCCAGCGCTGGTCGACGCGTGCGTCTCGACCTTGGAGCGCTTTTCAGGCAGCCGGGAGCAGGAGGATGACGTCACGCTGGTGACACTGGAGCGCAGCGCGGCCGCTCGACCCACAGAACTTGAGGCCGAAGAGGTGCTCTCACGGTTCTCCGTGCCCAGCGAGCCCGGCAACGAGCGGTTGGTTCTCGCGCGCGTTGCTGAGGTGTGCGCCGATTCGGGGCTCAGCACAGATCAGCTTGAGCGCCTCAAGACCGCGTCCGCAGAGGCAGCAATGAATGCCATCGAGCATGGAAACCACAACCGCGCCGAGCTTCCGGTCGACGTCGTCGTGCTGCGGACCGCGCGGGGAATCGCCGTTGAGATCAGCGACCTCGGGGGACGCGTGGAGGACGCGATCGCGGACACCCCCGACTTGGAACTGAAGCTTGCGGGTCTCCAGACAACGCGAGGCTG
>JAHELE010000085.1 GCA_024644345.1 Actinomycetes bacterium
CATCGCGGTGAAGAACAGCACCGAGGCGAACAGAACGGTCAACAGGGTGTAGTTGTCACCGCGCTGGTTGTTGGCCAGCGCCTCATCAAACTTCGCGTCGGCTCGCGCATCCGCTTCCTCGGCCTGCGCCCGTTGGGGGATCTGGTACGAGGGCATGTCGAACGGGGTCGTGGCGTTCTTTCCGGTGTTGCTCGGGTTGGTGGCCCACCAGTCACGCTGGGCGGTGGCGAGGGGCTCGGGGAACCGCGCCTTGATCGCCTTGGCGAGAGTCTTCTGTTCGATGTTGCCGGGGAGCTGACCGGCGGCATAGGCGTTGAGCCACTGGGTCCACACCTGCACCTGGATGCCAGAGATCTCGTTGGCGTCTCCGTCGAGGCGAGCGGATTCGACGCGCGCCGATGAGGCTTCGCTGAACGCGATCGACATCGCGCCGCCCCACTTGCTGGCCTCGAATGCGGACCACGCCGTCAGGATGGTCGTGATCGACAAGAGGATGACGGCGATGTGCTCGTGGCGGGCTGACGTTTTGTCGACCGGCTCGGATGGAGTCTCAGATGACACGGGCACATGATAGGCGGCGCCGCGCTGGTTTCGCTCGCCCCGTCGAGTTGTTGGCGGGCGAGTTTGGATGGTCCCAGCCCTTGACGGGCTGCTTACCGTCTTGTGGCCGGCCGGTAGTTCAGTCGGGCGCGAGGTGCTTACCGAAGAAGGCAAGCATGCGATCCCAGCTATCGGCCGACGCAGCGGGATCGAAGCCTGCGGCCATCGGGCTGTGGCCACTGAGCCACATCAAAGCGCCGTCGTGCTGGTTCATGTACGCATGACCGGCCTTCGGGTACTCCTTGACGTCGTGGTCGATCCCACTATCGATCAGATGACGCTCGAGGCGTCGCCCTTGTGGGGCGAAGATCTTGTCGCGGCCACCGTATCCGGCCACGCACGGGGGGATGTTGCGAAGACTTTCGAGATCGCGCGGCACGTCGCCATAGAAGTTTGCGACCGCCTGGACGTCGTTGCGTGCGGACCACAGAAGGGCGAAGCCACCGCCGAGGCAGAACCCGACCGCCCCGGTGCGTGCGGCGTCCACATCGGGAAGACCGGCAAGGTGTTCGTGCGCCGCCCTCAGACGGTCGAACGCCGTTCCGCGACCACGCTTGAGCGTGGTGATCGCGCGTACGACGCATAGTGGGCGAGGCCCTGATCCGAAGTAGTCGGGGGCGAGCGTCACATACCCCGCCTTCGCCAGGCGTCCGGCGATGCGTTCGAGGTCTGTGGTGATCCCGAGCAGGTCGTGGATCAACAACAACCCCGGTCGTTGTTCCCCACTCAGCGCTGGGCGGGCGACGTGACACCCGAACGACTCGCCCGTGGGCAGCGTCACCTGTTCCATGGTGTCAGTCACCGTCGTCCAGCTGAGACAATGCCTGGTTGAGCTGATCGATAACGAACGCGCAGTACCTCTCGGGATCGGCGTCGGCGCCGCTGCGCACAATCCCCTCCAGCCCGGCACCGACCGAGGGGGCTATCAGCCTGCGAAGCTCGGAAAGAAATTCGTCGCTGACGCTGCGGTACAGAATGGGCCGGAACCCGTCGAGCACGTCAGCCGCGGCCTCGTGGAGCCCCGCCTCGGCGATCACCCTCGCTGCCACTGGGGCGAAGTTTCGTGCCGATGCCCAATTTCCTCGTGCGCGCGTGTACTCCATGGCGTCGAGAACGCACTCGCCCACCAGCCGCACGTCCGGGTGTGACTGAACGGCCCGGACGCGCAACGAGTGAGCCTGTGAGGTGAGGACGCTCAGCCCGCACCGCGCCGACGCGTCGATGCAGACCTCGCTCAGGGCGAGCGCATCGTCAATCCGCTGCTCACCAAGTGCGAGGCTGGCCTGAATCACCAGCGCAAACGCCTCGCCCAGCTCTCCGCATGACTGCGCAGCGTGCAGTGCCCGGGCGCTGGCTTCGGTCGGATCGATGGCAGGGTTGTGCGAAGCCAAATGGGCGATGGCCCCAACAGTGAGTTCGCGAATCCCACCGGTGCCACGCACGTGATCCTCAAGGAGCCGGAACTGTCGCTCCAGCGTGTCCAGGTCGCCGAAGGCGCCGGCCCGCCAGAAGTTGGCCAGCGCCGTCGAGTAGCTGTCGGCGGGATCGGCGGCGGTCGACATCAGCGCTGCTTGCTCGGCAAATCGACGCTCGAACATCAGGATCCGCGCGTAGCCGGCGCGGGCCTCCCGTACCGCCGGTCCGTCCACTCCAAGTTGGGCGGCCCTGGTCAGGACCGCATCCGCCCAGCCACCATGCTCCAAGGTGAGCGCGATCTCGGCGTGGTCGACGGTGGCGTTGAGGATCTTCACGGCCTCGTCGACCATGTCGAGGTCGACGGCGTACGCGATGGCCGCGCGGTAGTTCGTCCAGTCGGCCCGCATCTCGTGCCAGGCTGCCTCCACGTCAGAGCCGATCAGGCGGTGTCCCTGGTCAGCGGCGCGATCTGCGAAATATCTGACATGGATGCGTTGGACGCCATGTCGGTTGTCCAAGCGATCGTCGGCGAAGAGTCGGATGGACTCGAGCAGTCGATAGCGGGTGTCTGACTGTGCAGTGTCGACCTCGATCAATGACCGCTCGGCGAGAGCAACGACATGCTGGACGGCACCGATCTCGGAGAGCTCGAGCTCACCTGACGCGATCGCTGTGGCTGCCGGTAGATCGAACCACCCGGCGAACTGGGAGAACCGGCCAAGGGTGATCTGCAGCTCGCGGCTGAGGTTGTCGTAGGACGCGCCAATCGCGCCGTCCAACGTCACCGAGTCGGCGTCGCCGGAGGCAGGGGCCAGAAGCTCAAAGCGGTGATCGAGCAGGTTTGCCAGCTGCCCGATGCCGAGAGATCGGGCCTGTGCGCACGCCAGCTCGAGCGCCAGCGGCAGCCGGTCCAGCGCCTGGCAGAGGGTGGCGATCACCTCCGGCTCATCGTCGAGCGGAACACCCTGCTCGGCGGCGCGTCGGGTGAACAGCATGACACCGTCCGCGAGTTCGAGCACTGGCACGTCCACGACGTTCTCGCCTGGAATCGCCAGACGTTGTCGGCTGGTGGCCATCAGGGCAATCGGGGCGCCGGAGCTGAGCAGTCTGTTGACAAGGTTTGAGACCTCGCTCAGCACATGCTCGCAGTTGTCGAGGAGCAGCAGGCCGCTGGTGGAGCTGAGGATGCTGAGGAGCGAGTGGTCCACATCGCTGTCCGGAAAGCGAGTGGCGCCGATGGCGTCGAGAACCGCTTGGCCGACTCCGCCTTCGTGGCGCACCTCGGCGAGAGACACGCACCAGCCCCCGTGGTCGAACGTGCCAGCCAGAGATGCAGCCACATGCTGCGCCACGATTGTCTTGCCGACACCGGCCGGGCCAACCAGCGTGACGAGGCGACCCGGCGCCACCAGAGAACAGACGTTCGCCACGATGTCGACCCGGTCGACGAGCTCCTTGGCCGGACGCGCGACAACACCCGCTGATGGGCGATGCCGACGCGATGGGGGAGGCGGCGTGGCCGGGCGTGCCGGGGCAGCAGGGGCTGTGGTGAGGGGGGCAACGAACTGGTATCCGCGTCCGTGGACGGTGCGGATGACGGACTGTCGGCGGCCGTCGTCTCCGACTGCTGCCCGTGCCGACTGGATCCGCGACGTCATTGCAGAGTTGCTGACGAACCGATCCCCCCACACCTGGTCGAGCAGCTCCTCTTTCGTGACGACGCGGTCCCGGTTCTCGATCAGGTAGCGCAGTACGTCGAAGACCTGCGGCTCGATGGCAATTGGCTCTCCGGATCGGCGCAAGTTCATGGCGGCGACGTCCACCTCGACGTCTCCGAAGAAGATGCGGGACGCCCCAGGGACGGCCGCGTCGGCCTTCGCCACTCTCGGATCCTAGTCCGACAGAGCGTGGCGATCAGGCGTTCGCGGCCGCCTTCTCAGCTGAGGGTGACTCAGACCCGACTCGCGAGCAACGTGACGCTCTTGACATCCCAGTTTCCGGTCGCGCCTTGGGCGCTGTCGGAGAGGAACTCGTACGGATTGCGGCGTCCCGCTAGCAAGGTCAGACCGGCATCAGTGATGAGGTCTTGGTAGTGGTCCTCCTGCGCGGCGCCACCGATGCACGCCGCCCACAGATCGGCGTTGCACACGACCGTCTCGGGAAGCTGCTCCCCGGAGACGATGTCGGAGACGGCCAGACGTCCACCGTGTCTGAGGACGCGCGCGACCTCGGCAAAGACTCGTCCCTTCTGAGCAGAGAGGTTGACGACGCCGTTTGAGATAACGACGTCGAAGCTGCCGTCCTCGAAGGGCAGCTCCTCGATGGTTCCGTTACTGAACTCGACCTGCTCCAAGCCGGCCTCAGCGCGCAGGCGTTCAGCCTTCTCGAGCTGTGAGGCGGTGAAGTCGCGTCCGACGACCCGACCATGAGAACCGACCAGCACGGCGGCTGCGAAGACGTCCATGCCGCTGCCGGAGCCGAGGTCGAGGACGCGCTCTCCGGGCCTGACATCGGCCAGTTCGAACGGGTTGCCGACGCCGGCAAACGATTCGATCGCCTCGGCTGGAATGCGGTCGAGCAGCTCGGGGGAGTAGCCGAGCCGTTCCGCCAGGGCATGACCGAGCTCGAAGTGGTAGTCGCCGTCCGGCTCGTTGGCCACCGCTGTGTACATCTCTTTGACCTGGCGGGTGAGGACGTCGACGTCGACATCGGTGTGGGCCGTGGTGCTGGCCATGGGTTCTGATCCTTTCGTGGCGTTGGTCCGGATGGTCCGGGCTCGGTCACGACCATGCCGCGGCGAGGCCAGGGGCACATGGAGGAGTTGTCCAGAGTTCGTCCAGACGCCACATGAGGGGTTGAAGCCATGACCAGATGGCGGACTCGGCGTCCGCGAGTGACCTGCCCTTCCGTGGGCGTTGGCTGCAAGGAGCACCCTGGATCGCGAATGCCGTACGACACTCCGACAGGAACCGTTCTCGTGCCGACTTGACCGCCCATCAAGGTAGGACGCGGGGTCAGAGGCCGAGCCGCTGCATCACGCCGTTACCTGCCCAGCGCCGAAGGTCGTCCGGATCGGCACATACGACAAGCAGGTCACGCGCGCGGGACATGCCGACGTAGAGCAGCTCGCGAGCCCTTGCTTCGTCGCGGAACCCGTTGACCGCGAGCACGATGGCCGGCCGTTCAAGGCCTTTGAACCCGAGGACGTGCCCGTAGAACGCGTCGTCGGTGTCCCAGAAGCTGTCCCAGTACCCCGCCGTTCCTCGTGCTGCTACTCGCTCGAGCTGGACGGGGTGCCGGCTTCCCGTCGTGATCAGTGCGACGGACTCGGGCGGCCACCCGGCCTCCAGCAGGGCGAGCACCGCGTCGTCGGCAGTGCTCAGTGCCTCGTCAGTGGCGCAGGGGATGAGCTGGACGGGAGGGCCGTCGAGACCGCCGTACTTCATCTGCTCATGGGCCAGTGAGCCGAACGTCTGGGCGATCTGCTTGGTGTTGCGCAGGTTCTCGTCCAGGCTGACCGGGGTGAGCTGGCCGGGTGGGACACCTTGTCGGCCGAAGACCCGTTGCCCCTCGTCGAGGAAGATGGACAACCGACCGGACTCCCGGTCGCGCAACCCGCCGAGCAACGCCGGCCACCATGAGTCGGCGAAGTCTTGCGCCTCGTCGACGACGATGGCGTCGAAGCGCTCGGCGTCCGTCAGGTGTGCCGCCAGGCCGAGCATCTCGACGGGGAGCTCGTCGTTCCAGTACTGCTGATCGGCTCCGGCGTACGGCTTGGCACCCCACTGGACGCCGAGGTGGTGGAAGGTGCCGACATACGCGGGTCGGTCGCGTTCGGGAAAGCCGGCCACCCGTCGTTTGACGAACGAGGCCAACCCGTGGCTGTAGCAGACAAGAGCCACGCGTTGACCTTCTCGGCTCAGTCGCCGTGCCTGCTCGAGTGCAAGGTACGACTTGCCGGTGCCGGCACCGCCACGAACGAGGAGCCGTGGGGCGTCGTGAAGGGCGCGCAGAAGAGCGGACTGCTTGGCAGTGAGGTGCTCGACCGCGTCGTCGTTCTCGGCGATGACGCTGAGCAGCTCTCGTTGACCGCCTGGTCGTCTGGTGAGCGCGTCGACAATGGCGTCGATGTGGTGGCGGCTCGGCGCAGCGGCACCCTCGATGTCGCGCAGCGCAGAAGCCACCTTGCCGGCGGCATCTGTCTCGACGTCGAGCTGGTCGATCACCCGCCATCGAGGGCACCCGGGTGCAGCAAAGTCGTTGTCGACGTGGGTGTACGGGAAGGCAACGAGATGCGTCATGCGCAGCTGGGTCAAGGACGTGTGCCCCAGGATGAACCCGCTCAGGGCGTAGTGGCTGCGGTGCGCCTGGTAGACGGGGTCAGTCTTCTTACGGTGGCCGTTGCGTCCCACCTGCACCCATGAGCCGTCGGGGTCTCGGGTGATGTGGCCGCCCTTGACCTCGATGGTGACGATTCCGACGTCGGGCCACAGCACGGCGAGGTCGGCCTCGCAGTCGCCCTTGCGGTCGGTGAGTGCGACGTTGGCGAGCAGCACGGCGTCGTCGGGAAGCTGGTCGCGCAGCGCCGTCCAGACCGCCTCCTCGGCGGTTGACTCGAAGGTGGGGGACTCGGGAAGCAGACGCGGGCTCATGACGAAGTTCTACCGGACGCCTCTGACCACGGGTGGTCGTGGCGTCTACTCGGGGTTGGATTCGGCGATGGGATGCGGCTGACTACCACCTTGTCGCCCTCCAGGGCGATCTTGACCCAGCGGGCGCTGGCTGGAGAAGCGGCCACACCTACTGGAACCGACACGGTGTCGAGCATCTACGAGCACCAGCGACGCGGAGAGGGCTGGACGCAGGAGTCCTCAGTTGAACTGCACTTGTCATCGTCCTGAGCTCAGATACCTCGATTTCGCTAATGGCATCCAAGGTGAAGAACCTAGGCAGCGTCTTCGGTCTGGATCGCGTCCCACGGACTCGCAGCGGTGGATGATCGACCTCACGGACTAGCTTGTATGGCGAGGAGCTGTGAAGCTGCGGGCTGTGCCCGTTCAGTATGCCCGCCTCGTGCGTCATCGACTGGATGACGTCGAACGCACCGAGCTCGAGCGCGTCGACGAGCTCGCGGCTCGCCTGCGGTCGCACCTTGAGGCGAGGGCGGATGCCATCGACAGGGTTCATGTGCATGGAGCGCAGAGCTCGGCTATCCAGCGAATCGTCGCTGAGCTGCTCGAGCACGAGCTGGGGTTTGAAAGCGAGGTAGTACTCAGCCCCCAGGATGGACTCGTCACGCAGGCGCGTCCTGACTTCGTTTTCTGGCTGGACGAAGGTCGCGGCATTCTCGGCGAGGTTGAGCGCGGCGGTACTACGACCAACAACCACGACCTCAAGGACATGTGGAAGGCCCATGTTTCTCCCGATACCCAGCATCTGTTCCTTGTGGTGCCACAGGCCAATTGGGGTGAAGGAGGCCATGCCCGCGAGAAGCCATTCCCAAGGGTGGCCTACCGGTTGGGGGCATTCTTTGGAGATTCACGTCGAGAGCTGGACGTCGTCAGCGCCCACATCTTCGGATACGGGCGGGTGGATGGGCCTGTGACGGACGTCGACCTGGAGATCTAGCTTTGCGCGTCCTTGAGAAGGTTACGCGCGAGGCGCACAAGAGGTTCGTCAACCATAAATCCCTCGACCACGTCGACGCCTCCACTACTCGCCGTGTCAAGCACTTGTCGCGCCCATTTCAGCTGGGCCGATGACGGCTCCCATGCCTCTCTTATGAGGCCAACGTGGTTGGGATGAATGCAGGCCTTGCCGAGAAAGCCAGATCTTGCTGCCTCACCCGACTCCCGTCGCAGGGTCTCTTCGTCGTTGAGATTGAGGAATACGGCATCGATGGTGGCTTTGCCTGCCGCACCAGCCGCGAGGAGAACTGTTGACCGGGCGTGCAGGGCGACGTCTAGGTATGACCCGTTCTCCCGGCGGCTTGACCTCCCACCCAGCGACACGATCAGATCCTCCGCCCCCCACATCAACCCGACGACCGTCGGTACCGCAGCAATCTCGGGCGCAGCCAGAACCCCGCGAGCGGTCTCGCAAAGCGCGATCACCTCGAAGCCGGTCAAGTTCCCGATGGCCTG
The DNA here is from genome assembly GCA_024644345.1 of Actinomycetes bacterium. Taxonomy (GTDB): domain Bacteria; phylum Actinomycetota; class Actinomycetes; order JAHEKZ01; family JAHEKZ01; genus JAHEKZ01. The sequence continues at coordinate 8,160 of JAHELE010000085.1, forward strand.
GGCGTCCTCGGCCTTCGGCACCATGATGCGGCGGTACTTCAGCGAGATGAGGACATCGAGATCTTCCACACTCTGTGGCGACGTGAGGGCGTTGATCCGCACGATCACGTTGTCAGGGTCGATCGGGTTGTTGGCTAGCGCCTCGCGAGCCGCCACCTTGTCGGCCAAGGCGACGGCGTCCTCGAGATCGATGATCACGAAATCCGCCCGATCCTGAGCCTTCTGGTATCGGTCTGGCCTGTCGGCAGGGCAGAACAGGTATGCCGGACCCGATTCCAGCGTGAGTGGCTTCATCGTGGCTCCATCCGCCAGAGCGTCGTCCGCGTCGCCTCGACGACCACGTCACCGCCTTGGTTGCGGCCCACGTGCTTCAAGGTCACGACCCCTTGCTCGGGGCGGCTGTTGGACAGCCGTTTGTCGACCACCACTGTCTCGGCCCGCAAGGTGTCGCCGTGCTTGAGGGGCGCAGGGAACCTCACCTCACTGAACCCGAGGTTCGCGACCATCGTTCCCTGTGTCAGCTGGTTCACCGACAGGCCCACCACCATCGCCAGTGTCATCATGCTGTTGACCAGACGACCGCCGAACTCCTGCTCGGCGGAATAGACCTCGTCGACATGCAGTGCCTGCTGGTTCATCGTGAGCGCGCTGAACCAGACGTTGTCGGCCTCGCTGATCGTGCGGCCGGGGGAGTGGCGGTAGCGCGCTCCGACCTCAAGCTCTTCGTACCAAAGTCCACGCTGTTCGACGACTGGTGGCGACTCGCCGCTCATCTCGGTCCTCCGGCCTCTCGGGTCAGTTGCGCGTCCGCAGCTGCTGCAGCTTCGTCTGACACTGGTGTGACACGTCGTCCAGCTCATCCAATGTGCGGGCGATGTCGGCCTGCCGTTGCGTCAGCTCGGCCGTGATCTCGCTGACGCGCTGCACCACTCGCTCGAGCTGACGCACCTTGCTCGACTCGGCACCGTCGTACATGTCGATGATCTCGGCGATCTCGGTCAGCGTCATGCCGAATCGCTTGCCGCGCAGGATCAGCTGCATTCTGGCTCGATCGCGGCGCGTGTAGGTGCGCGAACCACCCGCACCGCGGATCGGCTCGATCAGGCCTTCTGCCTCGTAGAACCGCAGGGTGCGGGGGGTCACTTGCAGCTCGGCGGCGAGATCGCTGATCGACCACTGCTGCCGGGAATCAGAAGTTTCCCGGTTCAGAGTCTTGCCAGCGGTAGGGGTCATGGGGTTAGCCTGATTGACGTTGACGTAAACGTCAAGCATTGAAGAGCAAGCCAGCCGGACGGCCCACAAGGCCACGAGCCCGGGGAGGCGACGGAATGAGCGTGGATTTCACCAGCGAGCACGAGTCGCTGCGCCGGCTCGTCAGAGAGTTCGCGGCGGCAGAGATCGCCCCCTACTCGGCTGAGTGGGACCGCACCCACACCTTCCCGGCGCACCTGGTCCCGATGCTCGGCGACCTCGGTCTCTTCGGCCTCACCACCCCCGAGCGCTACGGCGGCGCCGCGGCCGACTTCACGTCACTGTGCATCGCGATCGAAGAGCTCGGGTATGCCGACCAGTCCGTGGGTATCACTCTCTCGGCCGGCGTCGGGCTGGGGATCAACCCGATCCTGACGTTCGGCACCGATGCACAGCGGGATCGTTGGCTGCCCGACCTCGTCGCGGGACGGGCGCTCGCGTCTTTCGGGCTCACCGAGCCGGACGCCGGGTCGGACGCCGGCGCCACCCGCACCAGGGCTGAACTGCTTGACGGCGAGTGGGTGATCAACGGAAGCAAGGCCTTCATCACCAACTCCGGCACCTCCCTGACGTCCTGCATCACCATCACTGCTCGGACCGGAACGCGCGACGACGGACGCCCCGAGGTCTCCACGCTGATCGTCCCCTCCGGAACCGCCGGCTTCACCGTCGAACCCGCCTACGACAAGCTCGGCTGGCACGCGTCCGACACCCACGGTCTGACCTTCGAGAACTGCCACGTGCCCGAGGACGCCCTGCTCGGCCCGCGAGGTGCGGGCCTCAGCCAGATGCTCGGCATCCTCGACGACGGGCGGATCGCCATCGCGGCCCTGTCGGTCGGACTGATCTCTCGCTGCCTCGACGAGTGCGTCGCCTATGCGGGGACGCGCAGCACGTTCGGCCAGCCGATCGGAGCACGACAGGGCGTGGCCTTCCCGATCAGCGACCTCGCGGTCGACCTCGAGGCCGCACGACTCCTCACCTACCAGGCTGCGCACCTCAAGGACGCGGGAGCCGGACGCGCCGAGATCTCTCGCGCGGCCGCCATGGCCAAGCTCTTCGCCACCGAGGCCGCCGTCAAGGCCACCCGCACCGCAACGCAGGTGTTCGGCGGGTACGGCTTCATGGAGGAGACGCCCGTCGCCCGGCTCTACCGCGACGCCAAGATCCTCGAGATCGGTGAGGGGACGTCCGAGGTGCAGCGCATGGTCATCGCCCGGCATCTCGGGTTGCCGTTGACGACGGGGGCGGCGTCATGAC
>JAHELE010000086.1 GCA_024644345.1 Actinomycetes bacterium
CCCGCTCCCAACCGGCGGTCTCTCCGAAGCACGCACCTCTGGCGGCTAACCGGTCGTGCAGCACCGACTGACGCACGCCGCGGGAAGTCTCGGGCTGCTGGAAGGGCCAGTGCATCGCGTAGAGCAGACCCAGGGTCTCGACCGTCCGATCGTGCAGATACGACGCATTGGCCTGGAAGGGCATCATCCGCCGGACATCGACGTCCCACAGGTCCATGGGTGGTCGACCGTCGATGATCCAGTCGGCGAGGACCTTCCCCGCTCCCCCGGACGACTGGATGCCGATTGAGTTGAAGCCACACGCCATGTAGAGGCCCTTCACATCGGGCGACTCCCCCAGCAGGTAGCGGTCATCGGGGGTGAACGACTCGGGACCGTTGAAGAACAGCTGGATGCCGGCTTCGGCCAGAAGCGGCATGCGGTGGGCTGCAGCCTCGAGCAGCGGAGCGATGTGGTCGACGTCTGGGGGCAAGGTGTGAAATGAGAAGGACTCAGGGATTCCGCTGCTGCGGTCGGGCCTGGCCATGCCCCAGGGCTTGGCCACCGGCTCGAACCACCCGACCAGCAGCTTGCCCGCATCCTCCTTGAAGTAGCCATGACCGTCTTGGTCACGCAGCACGGGCATATCCGGTGCGATGCCGTCGACCGCCTCAGTCACGATGTAGAAGTGCTCCGCAGCGTGCAGCGGTACCACTGCCCCTGCAGGCTCGCCCAGCTCACGTCCCCACATCCCGGCCGCGTTGACGACCACATCTGCTGTTAGCTGATGTGTCTGACCGTTCGTCGCATACTCCACGCCGACCGCACGGGCTCCCTCAGTCACGATCCGCTCCACCTTGGCGTTCTCAAGGATCGTGACGCCACGAGCTCGAGCTCCACGCGCGAACGCCCGCGTGGTGTCGACCGGGTTGGTCACGCCGTCGCCCGGCAGGTGTACGCCACCGACGAGGTCATCGGTCCGAGCAGCGGGGACGAATGCCGCGACCTCAGAGGGCGTGATCACCTCGACCGGCAGACCGAAGACGCGTGCCATTGACGCCTGGCGCTTCAGCTCTTCGAACCGTTCGTCGTTGGTAGCAACCGCGACCGATCCGCGCTGCTGAAAGCCGGTGGCCTGCCCGGTGTCCTGTTCGAGTGTGCGGAAGAGCTCGGTGGTGTACTGCGCCAGCCGGGTCAGGTTGTGGGTTGCCCGCAGCTGCCCGACCAGCCCGGCGGCATGCCACGTCGTGCCGCTCGTCAGCTCTTTCCGTTCCAGAAGTACGACGTCGTTAACCCCCCGTAATGCCAGGTGGTAGGCCACGCTGCACCCCACGATGCCGCCGCCGACGATGACAATCTGGGCTTGTGTCGGTGTCTCGGTCATGACTCTGAGCGTAACGAGGTCCGTGTTCCACTGCCGCTGGACGGGATGCAGAAGGCTACGGTGCGTCGTCCGGGGCCTGCGTGGACGGGCCGACGTAGCGGTTGAGCCACTCGTTCACAGGAGCGGCGCCACGCCAGATCGCGGCGATGCGGCCCTTGGCCTGGCGGGAGTGCAGCCACTGCGGGGTCCCGACCGTTCGCTGGGCGGTGAGACCCTTGTGCTGCAGGAGCCAGAGTCGTGGGTGGTCGCGAGGGTATCCGCGGGGCGCTGTCGACAGTTCCTTCCCGTGGAATGAATAGCGTCTCTGGAGACTCTTGATCCGCGCAACGAGGTCGTCACCCGAAACGTCGTCATCGACGGCCCGGCGAAAGCGGTCGAGCTGGTCCTTGGCCATCTGGTAGTAGCCCGACGCCACGAAGAGCCCCTCCGCGCTGACCTGCAGGTAGTAGAACTCTCCGCCCTCTCCTTCAGTCACCGCACCGATGTGCGTCTTGTAAGGGGTCTTGTCCTTGCTGAAGCGCACATCTCGGTGGGGGCGGAAGATCTTGAACTGGCCGAACTCCTCACTCAGCTCCTCCGCGAGTGCCTCCATCGGTGCTCGGAGGTTGGCCTCGTACTCAGCCTTGTGCTCGGCCCAGAACGTCTTGGTGTTGTCCGCCCCCAGCCGTCGATAGAAGTCGATGGCACCCGCGGGAAATCCCTCGAAGGGGCGGACGGACGTCGATGGCACCGCCCCAGAATACTGAGGTGCGACACGGACCGCCCCGGGCCACGTTCGCTTGTCAAAGATCGTGGGCAGGGAGAAGACTGGAAGGTGACCGTGAGGAGCCCGCATGACTCAGCAGCACACCGCCGCAGACCACCAGACGGTGATCGGGCGGGCTGATCGACATCTCACCCTGACGACGGGTCAACGCGAGTCCCGATTCCACTACGTGTGGCTGCGTGACAACTGCTGGTGCGACGACTGCCGAGTGACGCAGTCGGGTGAACGGCGACTCTTTACCGCCGACATCCCCGACGACATCGCCCCGGTCGACGTGCGCCTCGATGCCAACCAGGGGGCGCTGCGGGTTGACTGGAGCGACGGCCACCTCTCGTCCTACGACCTGACCTGGCTCGACGTTCACGACTACTCCAATCATGAGGACCGCGTCCACCCGCACGTGACCCTGTGGGCGTCGACCCTGCCGTCAGTGCCACGCTTCGAGCACGACGATGTCGTCACCGATTCCGGCGTGCAGATGGCGTATCTCCAAGCGCTCCGCGAGTACGGCGTAGCGATCGTCTCGCACACACCGTCCGTTGACGGCGAGGTCGAACGCTTCGCCGAAACGATCGGGCACGTCCGCGAGACCGCCTTTGAGCGCGTCCACAACGTCCGGCACGACCCCAAGGGCTACAACGTGGCTCATACCCCCCTCGAGCTGAAGCCCCACTCCGACCTGCCCAGCTACCACTGGCCGCCCAGCATCCAGCTGCTTCACTTCCTCGTTAACGAGACGACCGGCGGAGAGACCGTGCTCGTCGACGGGTGGGCGGTGCTGAGTGACCTGCGGCGAGACAACCCTGCGGCCTTCGACACACTGTGCCGGGTGCCAGTCACCTTTCAGCTCTTCAGCGAGGACGAGGACACCAGGGCCACCGCACCGATCGTGCAGCTGGACACAGCTGGTCGGGTGCAGATCTTCCGCTTCTCCAACCAGCTGGCTCTGCCGTTGGACGCCCCCTTCGATGATGTCGGAGACTTCTACGACGCCTACCGCACGCTCGGCCGCATGATCGACAGCGACCAGTACCGGATGGTCTTCAAGACCACATCCGGCGACCTGCTCACGGTTCACTCACACCGCGTCCTGCACGGACGCCTATCGTTCGATCCGACAAGTGGGGCCCGTCATCTGCAGGACGTCTACATGGAGTTCGACGATCTCATGGACCGTCTCAACGTCCTCTCAGGCACCCACAAGCCACTGCCCTCAAACGGAGGTACCACCCCGTGACCCCCTCATCCCCCACTGTCGCCTTCACAGCCATGGAGAACGGCACCCAAGAGGACTACGACCTGCTCGGTTCCCTCGAGGAGGGCGAGATGAGCGGGTTCTCCGACCGTGTTCTTGGGTGGCTGCGCACCATGGACGACTCGATCGGCTACCAGATCTCACGCCTCGAGCACTCACTGCAGGCCGCCACCCGCGCGCATCGAGCCGGTGAAGACGAGGAAACGGTCGTCTGCGTGCTGCTACACGACATCGGCGACTACCTTGCCCCAGCCAACCACTCCGAAGTCGCGGCGGCCGTGCTACGTCCGTACGTCAGCGAGAAGAACTACTGGATCGTCAAGCACCACGGGGTCTTCCAAGGCTTCTACTACTTTCACTTCACCGGCGCGGACCGCAACGCCCGCGAACGCTGGAAGGACCACCCGTACTACCAGGCAACGGTCGACTTCTGTGCCAACTACGACCAAAACTCCTTTGACCCCGCGTACGAGTGGGAGCCGTTGGAGTTCTTCGAGCCCATGGTTCACCGCGTTCTGGCCAAACCGGTGAACTTCGAGAGCGACAGCTAGCGACCACGGGCATGGACCGGCGAGCTCCAAGCCGCGGGCGTCGCACGGCTTCTTCGCCTTCAACCAGGACAGATCGGCGACGCGCCGCGTCTTCTGGGGTGGATTCAGCCCCGTCTGCGACAGAATCCAAGTACCAGACGCGCAACGCGACCTCACAGTAGGCGGAGGGTGAGATGGCCCAGCACGGAAGCACACAACCGCAGAGTCCGCGCCTCACGATCGATGCCGGTCGACTCTGGGCTGGCGGAGCGGCGACGGCGGTAGTGGCCGGGTTGGTTGCCGTCGTTGGCGTGGTCATCTCCGAAGGAATTCTGGACATCAACATGGTTCGTCCGCAGTTTCTTCTGGACGTGAGTGACAGCTTCGCCCTGAACTACTTCTTGACCGCCGCTCTCGCCGCACTGGTGGCCACCGGACTCGCCCACCTGCTGGTCTTCACCACTCCTCGGCCCCAGGCGTTCTACTCCTGGATTGTCGGCCTGGTCACAGCCGTCGCGGTTGCGCTGCCCTTCGCCAAGAACGCCGACACCGATGCGCAAGTTGCCACGGCCATAGTCAACCTCATCATCGGGATCTCGATCATGACGCTGATCGCTTCGGTCGTCGGGCGTACCGTCTCTTCGACTGAGCCCACCGGCTGACAGCCGGAACTGCTGTCGCGGTGTCACGCCAGTACGACGTGCGCGACCTCGGTCACGTGCCGAAGATCGCTGCCACAGCAGCCACCAAACACCTTGAGTGACGGAAGCGCTTCTTTCAGGGCCACATAGCCGGCAGCAAACTCGACGGGGTCTCCATCGTCCAACACCTCGGCCGCATCGAGCTCAGCGTGGCTTTGGCGTGAGGCATTGCACCGGATACCTTCGATCCGGCTGGCCCAGGCAGCGTCGTCGATTACGCCGAGGAAGTGGTCCGGGTGGGCGCAGTTCACCATGAAGTAGGCGGCGGCACTGTCGGTTGCGTTGTCGACCGCTTCGATCGCGTGACCAAGGCTCTCGCCCGTCGGCAACGTGCCGTCAGTCTCGACGGTGAACGAAACGACGACAGGGACGCCGGCCGTATCGGCCGCGCGCACGACACCGATTGCCTCGTCTGACTGTGTGAACGTCAGGGCCGTCACCATGTCGACCCCTGCGTCCACCAGCCAGCCGATCTGGGTCGCGTGGTAGCTCTGGGCTTCGTCGACGGCCAGCAAGAAATCAGGCGCATAGGCGTCTCCCCTGGGGCCGACCAAACCGTTGATAGCAATCGCAAGGCCGCTCGATGCGAACTCGTCTCTCAGCGACTGGCTGAACACCACTGCTTCTCTGTTCGCCCGCTGCAGCTCCAGCGGATCGATACCGAGGTCGGCCGCCCAGTACGGGTGGGCCTTCCAGGTCGGCGTGTCGAGCACCATCCCGGCGTTCACGTCCGACGCCAGCCCGAGGAACTCACGGAAGTAATCGCCTAGGACGCGTCGCCCGTGGTCGTCCTCGAGGAGCGTGTGAGCGGCGAACTCACGGATCTCCGTGCCTCGGTTGAAGATGATGTCCGTCTCGCAGCCGGCGTCGGTAAGGAAAGGCTCAGAGGATGTCTGGGGCGGTGCTGGGCGGTGCGTCATCGTGACCTCCTGGTGGGCTGATGGTCCCCGAACGGGGCGGTTCAAGACTGGTTCGTCAGATCATCACTGACGCTCGACCTGGAGATCCGCGAAGTTCGCCGAGGACTTCCCGAACTCGCGCCAGCCGGTGACCCACGGCTTCACCACTGCCATCGAGCGCCCGTAGACCAGTGGGATGCACGCAACGCGCTCTGCGACAACCATCCGGTCCGCCTCATGGAAGAGTTCGAGCCGACCCCGGTCCTGGCGCTCCTGACGGGCACGTTCGATCAACTCATCGAAGGGGGGCCACGAGAATCGCCCTTCGTTCGTCTTGCTCGTGGACTGGAACAGAAGCCGCAGGAAGTACTCGGGATCGGCGTACCCGGGTAACCAGCCTGTGAAGACAATCGGTGCGACTTCGCGGAGGTCACGCGAGCTGGGGAGCGTCGCTGCCGTCCACATCCGTTGCTCGACGTCGACCCCGAGGACCTCGCGCCAGCTCCGCACCACAGGCTCGAGGAGTGGCGCGTTCTCCTCAAACGAGGCGACCGCGAGCGTGCCGCCAAAACCGCTCTGCTTCAGGTGGTTCCTGGCAGCATCGGGATCGAACCTGAGGGCGATGTCTGGCGTATGGCCCTGGAGCGCCGGCGGTACGACCCCACCGGTTGCGACGACCAGATTCTCCGATACCGCTTCTCCGAGAAGTTCACGATCCACCGCACGGGCCAGCGCCAGTCTCAGACTCAGATCAGAAGTAACCGGGTCGCGGTGGTCGAACGCGAGATAGCCCGACCACGTTGCCCGACCGACGACCGCGTCGGGTTCTGCCCTGTGTACCTGATCAGCCATCTTGGGCGTGTACCTGACCGCCACCAGATCGAGCTCATCGCGCGAGTAGCGGGCCATGGCCTCGGCAACCCCACATCTGGTGTAACGGACTTCCCTCACATTGCCAGGGCGATTCCCCCGGTACTCAGGGCGCCGCCGCAAAGCGAAGGCGCCGTCATCTGCCGTCGAGATGCGGAAAGGACCGCTGACGACCTGTCGGCTCGGCTCAGTCCATGCTTCTCCTTCCGCCTCGATCGCACGACGCGGCTGAGGCCCTGCGTCGGGCCTGTTCATCACACTCATGAAGTACGGGGCCGGGGCCGCCAGCCGGAACTCCACCGTCCGATCATCGAGTGCGCGAACACCGATTCGGTCAGGGTCAGTGTGACGTCGCAGGAAGTAGTCCTCGCCGGCTTCGAGCACGAAGTAGATCGCGACGCTCGAACCCGGTGCGTCAGGGTCCAGTACCCGCTTGATGCCGAACTCGACGTCGTGGGCCGTGAGTGGAGTGCCGTCGGACCAGGTGAGACCTTCACGGAGGACGAAGACGTAGCGCAGGCCGTCGTCTGCGATCTGCCACGACTCCGCGAGGTTGGGCACGATCGTCCGCTCGGGCCACTGTTCGACCAGTCGGTCGAACAGGTTCATGCACAGCTGGATGTTCGGCCATGCGATCGCCGAACGTGGGTCCGGGTCATTGGGGAGGAAGCTGGACGAGATCCGGAGGACAGCAGTCGGAGTGTCCCCCGGGGCCCTCGGCGCGGTCCAGAACGAGAACCCGTGGGCGTAGGCGGCGTTGGCCTCCGCGAATCGCAGCGACATGTGCAGTGCGAGGGCGAGCTTGAACGAGACCAGAGCCACCTCCTGCCGCTCACCCCGACTCTCGAGAAGCGGCAGGAGCTGCCGGTAGTGGTCGATGGCCTCGTCGAGGGCGTACTCCTGACGAGCAAGGTCACCGGCCCTCGCCAGGTAGGCGATCGCCTTGTCTTCATCTGCAGCACCCAGCCAGTGGTACGCGAGCAGTCCGGCATCCTCATGCTTTCGCTCCGCGGACCGCTCTTCGAGTGAGACTGCCGCAGTCCGATGCAGACGTTCTCGATCCGGGCGGACCAAGGTGCGGTAGGCCGCCTCCTGGATCAGCGCGTGCTTGAAGCGGTACTCGGGCTCGGGCCACCGCCGAGTTTCCCGGACGAGGTCCAGCCGCTGGAGCTCGGTCAGCGCCCCAGAGATGTCAATGGAGCTGCCGTCGACCAGCGCCTCGAGCATGGGCAGTGGGAACTGTCGCCCCAGTACCGAGGCCGCCGTCAAGGTCTCGTGAGCATCGGCTGAGAGACGGTCGATGCGGGAGAGAATGACTTTCTCGACCGTGGGCGGGATCTCGATCGGAGCGGCATGGTCGAAGACCCACGATGACCCCACCTTGGTCAGCGCACCGGCGTCGACCAAGGAGCGGACAAGTTCCTCCAGGAAGAACGGGTTCCCCTCCGCGGGCTCCAGGATCCGGTCGGCCATGTCTGCCGGAAGAGTGTCGCGGCCGATCAGTTCACCGAGCAGTGCGTGGCCCGCATCACCTGTCAGAGCCTGCAGGGACAGCTCGCGGAAGCGGTGAGGCAGATCACGCCCCGCTTCCTCCTTCACCCGCCATGCTGGGTGGTCTCTTTCCGGACGCATGGTCAGTACCAAGAGCAGGGCCGCGTGCTCGGTGTCGCCCACCAGACGCTGGAGCAGCTGCACGGACGTGGGGTCGGCCCAATGCAGGTCCTCGAGAGCAACCACCACGGGTCCGTCGTCAGCCAGCCGGGCGAGGAGCGTCCTCACCACCTCGAATGTTCGGTACTGGAGCGCCTCTGGCGACAGCTCAGCGAGATGTGAGGCCTCCTTGGGGTCGACCGCAAGAGCCATCAGCTGTGCCAGATACGGCTCGATCTGACCGGCCCGGTCCCCAAAAAGGGCGGAGACCTGTCGTCGCAGCGCGACTCGTAGTCGAAGATCGGGCTCGTCGGAGGACGTACCGAGCCATGAGTGCAGGAGCTCACGAAACGGCCAGTAGGGCATCGACTCGCCGTAGGAGACGCAGCGTCCCTCGAGCCACGTCGACGTCCGGGACGTCTTCGGCGCCTCATCGACCATGTCGTGCAGCTCGTTCATCAGGCGGGTCTTGCCGATCCCGGGTTCACCGACGAGGTACAGCAGGCTGCCCCTGCCTTGGACGACTTCATCGACGGCCGATCGGCAGACAGTGAGCTCGCGCTCACGACCAACAATCTGCGAATGGACACCGTCGGCGAGGTACGGACGCTGCGTCCCTCTTAGCGGCGCGTCGACCGTCCAAGCGGCCACCGGTGCCGATTTCCCCTTGAGGCTCAGCGATACTTGCTCTCCCCACGAGAAGTGAGCCTCGGCCAGCCGGTGGGTCTCGTCACCGACCAGCACCGATCCCACGTCAGCGTGCGACTGGAGCCTGGCGGCCGTGTTCACTGCGTCACCCAGCGCGCTGTACTCGAGGCGATCACCGCCACCGATCGTGCCGACGACGACCAGCCCGGTGTCCACCCCGACCCGCACGCCGAAGTTGCTCACACCCCAACCGCGCTGCACGTCTCCGGCAAACTCTGCGAGGTCGTCAACAATCCGCAGGGCAGCGTGGATCGCACGCTCGGGGTCGTCCTCGTGGGAAACGGGAGCCCCGAAGAGGGCCAGCAGGCCGTCGCCAGCCAGGTCTTTCACCGTCCCCCCGAAGGCATCCACCGCATCGATCATGCGGGCAATCGCGTCCGCGATGATCAGCTTGAGGTCCTCGGGATCGAGGTGTTCAGCCAGCGCGGTTGACCCAACGATGTCGGCGAAGAGCGCCGTGACGACGCGTCGCTCCTCGCGGGAATCCATGACGCCGACCATCCCATGAATTCTGCCACGTGCGCCCGACTGGATGCACGAATCTCGAGTAATGGATGCCCTGGGCCGACGCCCCAGCAGCTAGAGATCCCGTTCGAAGAAGCGTAGGTACGGCAGTAGATCCGGCGGGTAGTTGATGTACGGCTCACACGGCTGGAATCCCATGGAGGCGTACATCCCCATGGCCTCCTCGTGCAGGAAGCCGGTGTCCAGCTTCATCGCGGTGAAACCGTCGGCACGGGCCTCCTCCACGACGGCTTCCGCCAGTCGCCGACCAAGCCCACCGCCCTGAAATCGGTCGGGAACGTACAGCCGCTTCATTTCCGCGACGCCACCCCCGAGGTCCTTGTACGCAACGCAGCCCACGGGCTCCTCCCCTCTCCAGAACATCAGGGTCTTCCCCGCGGGCGGTCCGAAGCGCGAGGGAAGATCCCGGAGCTCCTCATCGACTCCCTGGTGGCCGCCGACAGACTCGATGAACCCGGGCAGGTCGCCGTAGCGGGCAAACATCCAGTCGAAATACTCCTTGATCAGGGTGGCGAAAGAGGCATAGTCGTCCGGCGTCGTTGCCACTCGCATCTCATCGACCACACGGCCAATCTGCCACGGAAGGCCCGGCAACCAGCTCAGCGACACCTTGGTAGGCGACGATCAGGCCGTGCGGGCTAGTACGTGAGGGTTCGCTCGGCCTCGAACGCCAGCTGAACCAGCCGATTCGGCATTGCCATCTCAGCTGGCTTGTCAGCCAGATCCTCGGCCGTCACACCGCGGGCCTTGCTCGACATTCCAGACACGTAGAATCTGCCGCCACCGAGCACCACTGCATCGAATGACTCCCGGAGCGAGCCTGTGCCGAGCCCGCTGAGGGAATCCAGGACTGCGTCCCGGATCAGCTGAACTCCGTCACCGGCCAGGAATACCTGCACGTCATGCCCCTCCTCAACGGCCGCCCGGGCCACGAGAAGACCCAGCGCCGCCCGAGTGGGTGCTTCGGGGCCACACGTGATGTGAACCAGCAAGCTGCCCATCGCCACACCTCCCATTCCACGTGGGAACAGGTTGCCGTACGGGACTAAGCCCAGCAAGGGTCGACGGAATCTGAGCACTCCCCGGAGGCGACCACCACCCGTGTCGGCCACGACTTCACACGGCGTACGGAATCCTCACGAAGGCGCTACGGCTTGGGCCTTCATGGTAGGGAGACCACGTCGTTCGGCGTGTTCTCTATGACGGCAGCCAGCTCGCTGATGGTGAGAACCCCATGGTCGTTGAACACGCCACCTCCATCGCTACCCGCGGTGTTGAGGGTGATGAGGGCGCTTCCGAGCATCATGAGCGAGCTCGGTTCTTCCGTCTCGGTGTC
>JAHELE010000087.1 GCA_024644345.1 Actinomycetes bacterium
CGTTGAACATCTCGGGCCAGGGCTCGCCACGCCACACGCCGACGCCGAAGGTCACCGACGCCAGCGCCAAGATGATCAACGTGAGGACCTTGCTGAACTCGTTGAGTCGGCGGGTCAGCGGCGTGTCCAGCGGATCGACCTCGCCCACCAGGCGGTGGATCTGCCCCAGCTCGGTCGACCCACCGGTGGCGATGACGACGCCCACCCCTGAGCCGCGAGTCACCAGGGTGCCGGAGTAGAGCATGTTGCGGCGGTCAGCGACCGCGGTGCCCGGCTGCAGGGTCACCTCGTCCTTGACCACCGGATCGGACTCGCCGGTCAGGCTGGACTCGTCGGCCTCGATGTCGGTCTCGATGGTCAGTCGCAGATCAGCGGGCACCTTGTCGCCGGCGCCGACGTTCACCAGGTCGCCGGGAACGAGCACCTCCGAGTCGACCACCATCGCTCGACCTTCTCGGGTGATCCGAGCTGTCGTACGCACCATGTCCCGTAAGGCATCCAGTGCCGACTCGGCCTTCGACTCCTGGAGCAGCCCAACCGCAGCGTTAACCACGACGACGCCGAAGATCACCACCGCCTCGACAATGTCACCGAAGGTCACGCTCACTAGGCCGGCAACGAGGAGCACGTAGATCAGGGGGTTGTGGAACTGCCGGGCCACCCGGCGCAGCCACCCCTGGCCCGCGCCGGTGGGCAGCCGATTGGGTCCGAACGTTCGCTGCCTGAGGCGCGCCTCCGCCTCGCTGAGTCCGGTCCGGGGGTCAGTGCCGAGGACGAGCAGGACCTGGTGAGCACTCAACGCATGTGGCGAGTCCCCCGTCTCGACCGGGTGTCCCTCACTAGCCATGGGCCTTCAGCCGTCGATGGTCGCCAGCTGGCCCTCGATCACCGCTCGGTCGTCGGGGTCATCGACCTGCTCGAGGAGCTCTTTGGCCTTCAGCACCCACGCGTCGCGTTCGGCGTCGTGCCCTGCCACCGCGTGGGCCCTGGCCAGCCCCTCGCACGTGGACGCCTTCAACCACAGAGGGACGTCGGCCGTTGCCGCCCGCTCGTAGGCTGCCGAGGCGAAGTCCAGCGACAGGTCGGCGTGCCCGGTGAGCGCAGCGACGTGGGCCACCTGCCAGTCGCCGGTGATCCACTGCTCCGCTGCTCCGATCTCATCCCACAACTGCCGGCTCGCCATCGAAAGAGTGAGCAGCCGCCGGTCCTCAGCAGCGGTGCGTCCTGACTTGTCGATCAGGTCCCACGCCTGGTTGAAGTAGCGCACCGCCAGTTCCCTTTGGTCATTGGCCATGACCGCAGGGTAGGACGAATGACCCAGCCAGTCGATGCGTGGAACCAACGTCACGGCACCGCAACGTTCCCTTGACGCCGGGACGCGTCCACACCAGGGTGAGTGACACCCGCGACAGAGAGGAGCCGCGTGCCCGACTTCTTCATCGGCGGAGCGTGGACGAGCGCACGTGCGAATGCCACGCGTGAGATTCGCTGCCCCGCCGACGGCTCCTTGGTGACCACAGTCGACGAGGGCACGAGCGAAGACACCGAAGCCGCCATCGCAGCGGCACGGCTTGCCTTCGACGAGGGGCCATGGCCAGCCACCCCCCCGGCTGAGCGCGGCGCACTGCTCGACCGAGTGGCCGACGCCCTCGAGCGGCACCGTGCGGAGTTCGCCCGCGCTGAAGCCCTCGACACCGGAAAACGTCTGGTGGAAGCCGAGTACGACCTCGACGACATCATCGCTGTCTTCCGCTACTACGCCAAGCTGGCAGCCGACGACGACGATCGCGACATCGACGTCGAACGACCCGACGTCGAGAGCCGCGTCGTCCACGAGCCGGTGGGAGTATGCGGGCTCATCACGCCCTGGAACTACCCGCTGCTGCAGACGTCGTGGAAAGTGGCGCCGGCCCTGGCCGCCGGCAACACATTCGTACTCAAACCGAGTGAGCTCACGCCGTCGACGGCCATCTTGCTGATGCGTGAGCTCGACGCGGCGGGATTGCCACCTGGCGTGGCAAATCTCGTTCTCGGCACCGGCCCCAACGTAGGCGCACTCCTGTCGACGCATCCCGACGTCGACCTCGTGTCATTCACCGGAGGGCTGCTCACCGGGCGCATCATCATGGCCGCCGCCGCGCCAACTGTGAAGAAAGTCGCTCTGGAGCTCGGTGGCAAGAACCCCAACATCGTCTTTGCTGATGCCGACCGCGATGCCGCACTCGACATGGCACTCACGGCGGTCTTCCTGCACTCGGGCCAGGTGTGCTCGGCCGGTGCGCGACTGCTGATCGAAGAGTCGATCCACGACTCCTTCGTCGACGAGCTGGTCGAGCGAGCCCGCACGATCCGGATCGGCGGTCCTTTCGACGAGAACGCCGAGACCGGGCCGCTGGTCTCCGAGGCCCACCGAGCCAAGGTCGAGGCCTACGTCGCGGCCGGTATCGCCGAGGGCGCTGAGCTGCGGTGCGGCGGTGCCCGCCCGGACGCGCCAGAGCTGGCCACCGGGTTCTACTACCTGCCCACGGTGTTCGACCGCTGCACGGCCGACATGCAGGTTGTGCGTGACGAGTCCTTCGGTCCCGTACTCACCGTCGAGACCTTCACCGACGAAGCTGAGGCCCTCCGACTGGCCAACGACACCGACTACGGCCTCGCCGGTGCGGTTTGGACGTCGGACGCGGCCAAGGCCGACCGGGTCGCGTCCGGTCTGCGAGCCGGAACGGTGTGGATCAACGACTACCACCCGTACGTCCCGCAAGCTGAGTGGGGTGGCTACAAGCAGTCCGGATTCGGGCGAGAGCTCGGACACCATGGTCTGGCGGAGTACCAAGAGACCAAGCACATCTGGCGTAACACCGCCCCGGCACCGCAGAACTGGTTCGCCGCCGAGTGAACACATCACCTGATCAACCCTTGGAGGCTGAAGATGAGCGATGAGCGCTATGACATCGTCATCGTGGGTGGTGGCTCCGCGGGGTCGGCCTTGGCGAATCGACTGAGCG
Source organism: Actinomycetes bacterium (assembly GCA_024644345.1). Classification (GTDB taxonomy): domain Bacteria; phylum Actinomycetota; class Actinomycetes; order JAHEKZ01; family JAHEKZ01; genus JAHEKZ01. The sequence goes on from JAHELE010000087.1 coordinate 3,006, forward strand.
CCGACCCGGCAACATCCGTGCTGGTCCTGGAGGCCGGTCGATCGGACTTCATCTTCGACCCATTCATCCACATGCCTGCGGCTCTGCCGTTCCCCATCGGCAGCCGGCTGTACGACTGGCGCTACGAGACCGACCCCGAGCCCTACATGAACAACCGCCGGATCTTCCATGCCCGCGGCAAGGTGCTCGGTGGATCGAGCAGCATCAACGGCATGATCTTCCAGCGGGGTAACCCGATGGACTACGAGCGCTGGGGCGCCGACAAAGGCATGGAGACCTGGGACTACGCCCATTGCCTTCCCTACTTCAAACGCATGGAGACCTGCCTCGCCGGCGCGGACGAGTGGCGCGGCGGCAGTGGACCCCTCGTCCTGGAGCGCGGCCCCGCGACCAACCCGCTCTTCGGGGCATTCTTCGAGGCAGCCCAGCAGGCTGGCTACCCGCTGACCGACGACGTGAACGGGTACCGCCAGGAGGGATTTGCCAAGTTCGACCGCAACATCCACCGGGGACGCCGGTTGAGTGCTGCTCGGGCATACCTCCACCCGGTCATGAACCGAAAGAACCTCGACGTCGAGACGTTGGCGCACGCGACCAAAGTGGTCTTCGAGGGCAAGCGAGCCGTGGGCGTCGAGTACGTCAGGGCCGGCCGCATGAAGCGCTCGGTGCGGGCCGGCGAGGTCATCTTGTGCGGCGGTGCAATCAACAGCCCGCAGCTGCTCCAGCTGTCGGGCGTCGGCGATGCCGAACACCTGCAGTCGCTCGGTATCGACGTCGTCGCCGACCTTCCCGGTGTCGGCGCCAACCTGCAGGACCACCTCGAGGTGTACATCCAGTACGCCAGCAAGCTTCCGGTCTCGATCGCCCCGGGGCTCGCCTGGTGGAAACGCCCAGGTATCGGTGCCCAGTGGCTGTTCCAGCGCAAGGGACTCGGATCTACCAACCACTTCGAGGGCGGGGGGTTCGCCCGCAGCAACGACGAGGTCGTCTACCCCAACCTGATGTTCCACTTCCTGCCGATTGCCATCAGGTACGACGGGACGTCACCGACCAAGGGCCACGGGTACCAGGTGCACATCGGACCCATGTACTCGGACGCACGTGGCTGGGTCAAGATCCGGTCGACCGACCCGATGGAACACCCGTCGATTCAGTTCAACTACCTCTCGACCGACCAGGACCGCCGCGAGTGGACCGAGGCGATCCAGGTGGCGCGAAAGATCCTCACCCAGTCGGCCTTCGACCCGTTCAACGATGGTGAGCTCTCACCAGGACCGTCGGTGGAGACCGAGGAAGAGATCCTCGAATGGGTCCGTAATGACGCCGAGACGGCGCTGCACCCGTCCTGCACGACCAAGATGGGGGTCGGCGATGACGCTGTTCTCGACCCGGCCACGATGAAGGTCTACGACGTCGAAGGCCTGCGGGTCGTCGACGCCGGTTCCTTCCCGTACGTGACGAACGGCAACATCTACGCACCCGTGATGATGCTTGCCGAGAAGGCGGCCGACCTGATCAACGGCGCGACCCCTCTGGCGCCATCCGACGCCCCCTTCTACCGCCATGACGAAGGCTCCCCGCTCTATCCACCAGGCGACCCCCGCAATGAAGGAGCAGCCTCATGACTGCCATGGTCGACGACGCAGGTGCCGTCGCATCCACCAACGGGCAATCCGCCCTGACGGTGAACAGTCTTTGGAAGGTCTTCGGCCCGCGTGCTGACAAGATCGTCGGCTCACCCGAAGCCGACCTGTCCCGGGCCGAGCTGTTGGCAAAGACGGGCTGCACCGCAGCGGTCCGAGACGTGAGCTTCGATGTCGCACCCGGTGAGGTGTTCGTCGTCATGGGGCTCTCCGGTTCCGGAAAGTCCACCCTCGTCCGGTGCCTCACCCGGCTCATCGAACCGACCGCTGGTCAGATCACCATTGACGGTGAGGAAGTCGTCGGCATGTCGGACACGCGGCTGCGCGAACTGCGCCGCCACCACGTCTCGATGGTCTTCCAGCACTTCGGTCTGCTGCCACACCGAAAGGTGATCGACAACGTGGGCTATGGCCTCGAAGTGCGAGGCGAGTCCAAGACCGACCGGCGGGCCCGCGCCCAAGAAATGGTCGACCTGGTCGGCCTCTCCGGAAACGAGAACGCCTATCCCGACCAGCTCTCGGGTGGGATGCAGCAGCGTGTCGGTCTGGCCCGTGCCCTCGCCGTGAACCCCTCCGTGCTGTTGTTCGACGAGCCGTTCTCCGCGCTCGACCCCCTGATTCGACGCGACATGCAGAACGAGGTCATCCGGCTGCACCACGAAGTCGGCAAGACGATGGTCTTCATCACCCACGACCTGGCTGAGGCACTCAAGCTGGGCGACCGGATTCTGATCATGCGTGACGGCGCCCTCGTCCAGATGGGAACTCCGGCTGAGGTGGTCGCGACCCCCGCCGACGACTACGTACGCGACTTCGTGAGCGAGGTGCCACGCTCCCATGTGCTCACGCTTGCGTGGGTCATGCGCCCCCCGCGCCCCGACGAGGCCCTCACCGGTCCCGAGATGACGCCCGACACGATCGTTCGCGACGCCGCACGGCGTGTGATCGATGCCGCTGACCCGGTGAAGGTGGTCGACAACGGCGAGCTGCTGGGGGTGGTCGACCAGGACGACATCTTGCGCGTCATCGTGGCCGAGGAGACGCCGTCGTGACGATCGAGCTGGCCGAGCTCGACCACCCAGCCGTCGAGGCTCCGACCCCTCCAGACGAGGAGTCCAACCGTAAGCGGTGGTGGGCGCTGGGAGCCGCGCTTGCCGTCTGGGTTGTCGTGGGAACGGTGCTGTCGGGACGCAACACCCAAGATCTGCCGAATGCAGAGCTCACCGGTTTCCAGACGTGGCTCACTGACCTCTACGGGAACCTCCAGGACGCGAAGTTCAACGGCGACTGGTTCATCAAGCCCGCCGTGTGGATCGGCGACTCGCTCGACTGGATCGTCACCACTTTGCAGCATCTCTTCGTCTCTGACCCGGACCGTCCGCTGCAGGTGGCTCAGTTCGGCTGGGCCGGGGTCGTGGCCCTGGTCGTGCTGATCGCGTACGCGCTCAGTGGCGCCCGCATCGCCGTGCTGAGTCTGGCCGTACTGCTCGCCATCGGCTATGCCGGGTACTGGGAAGCCGGAATCGACACGCTGATCGTCACTGGCGTCGCGGTCGTCATCTGCGTGCTGATCGGCATCCCGACAGCTATCTGGATGTCGCGCAGCAGCGCTGCCTCGGCAGCCATCACGCCCGTGCTCGATGCCATGCAGACCATGCCGGCCTTCGCCTACCTCGCGCCCCTGGCTCTGCTCTTCGGTATCGGGAACTCCGGAGCGGTCGTGGTGACGCTGATCTACGCGTTACCCCCGCTGGTGCGCATCACCGCACATGCTCTTGGAACGGTCTCACCGACCACGGTCGAGGCCACTGCGTCCCTCGGCTCGACCGAGAACCAACAGACCCGCAAGGTGCGCTTGCCAATGTCGAAGCGCACCATCATTGTCGGCCTGAACCAGACGATCATGGCGGCGCTTTCCATGGCTACCATCGCCGCCTTCATCGCCGGACCTGGACTCGGCCAGCCCATCGTGCGGGCGCTGAACATCCTCAACGTGGGCGTGGCCTTCGTTGCCGGTGCCTGTGTCGTGCTGCTGGCGATCATGCTCGACCGGGCGACCGAGCGAGCGGGCATTCGAGCCGAGCTCGCCGCCCGCAGCGGTGGCAACGAGAACGTTCGCCGCATCGTGCTCGGAGTGCTCGGGGTGGCCGCCGTCATCGCCCTGTACCTGTCGCATTCTCAGCTGAGGTGGTCGGTCTTCCCCGAGTCTGATTTCGGGGCGCAGGTTGCACGTCGGGTCAACGACTGGACCGATGCGTTCACCGGCGCTGTCGGCGACTTCACCGCCTGGGTGAACGACACTGCGACGACGTATCTGCTGAACAATCTCGAGGACCTTCTCGCGAACTCCCCGTGGTGGCTGGTGGCGGCCGCGATCCTCACGGTGGCGGCCTTGCTCGGAGGGGCGGGCAAAGGTTCATTCCAGCGGGTCGTTACCGGAGTCGCCCTTTGCTCCCTGGCGGTTCTGGCAGCTGGTTACTACGCCGGCTCCGTGCCTGACATCAACTGGGTTCCCTACTGGACCGGCGTGGTCGTGCTGCTCGCGGTGGGTGGGTACCTGGGGGCCGGTGAGGCGTTTCTTCCCACGGCGGTGTGCCTGACCCTCATATTCGGTGTCGGTCTGTGGAACGACTCGATGGTGACCTTGTCGATGACCCTCTTCGCGACCCTCGTGGTGATGATCTTCGGGGTGACCATTGGTACCTGGATGGGCCGCAGCCACCGGGTCGACGCCGCCGTCCGGCCGTTCCTCGACTTCCTCCAGACCATGCCTGCGCTGGTCTACCTCATCCCTGCTCTCGCGCTGTTCCCGCCCGGAAAGTTCCTGGCGATCGCGGCCGCCGTGCTCTATGCGTCCCCCGTGGCGATCAAGATCGCTGCTGACGGGATCAGAAGCGTCTCGCCGACGACGGTTGAGGCAGCGCAGGCCATCGGCTCGAACAGGTGGCAGATGATCAGCAAGGTGCAGCTGCCGATGTCGAAGGGGTCGATGGTTCTGGCCGCCAACCAAGGACTTCTCTTCGTGCTCTCGATGGTCGTCATTGGTGCCCTCGTCGGTGGTGGCAGCCTGGGCTACCTGGTCATCAGTGGCTTCTCGCAGGGCCAGCTCTACGGCAAGGGCCTGGCCGCGGCCATTGCGATCACCGCCCTCGGCATCATGCTCGACCGCATCACCGTCCACACTGCAGCGCGCTACGGGCGCGCTGAGACCGCTTGACCCATGCCGCAACCGTGCGGCCCGACCGAAGGAGTAAGAGTGCGAGTTACTAAGAGACGGGCCGGACGCGTGGCGGCCTTGGCCGCAGCAGCGAGTCTTGCCCTGGCCGCCTGTGGTGGTGGCGACATCAGTGATTCAGCCGGTGGTGGCAGTAGTTCCGGACCAGACTGCGACACCTTGAACATGGCCATCAACCCGTGGGTGGGGTACGAGGCCTCAGCGTACGTGGTCGGACAGGTCGCAGAGACTCAGCTCAACTGCACCGTCAACTACAAAGACCTCAAGGAAGAGGTCGCGTGGCAGGGCTTCGCCACTGGAGAGGTCGACGTCGTGATCGAGAACTGGGGACACCCCGACCTCGAGAAGAAGTACATCGACCAGCAGGGCGTGGCAGTCGACGTCGGTTCACAGGGCAACGAAGGCATCATCGGGTGGTACATACCGCCGTGGCTGGCTGAGGCCCACCCCGACATCGTCGACAACTGGGAGAACCTCAACAAGTACGCCAGCGACTTCGCTACGGCCGAGACGCAGCCCAAGGGTCAGCTTCTCGACGGCGACCCGTCGTACGTGACGAACGACGAAGCGCTCGTGGAGAACCTGAACCTCGATTTCCAGGTTGTCTATGCCGGCAGCGAGGCCGCTCTCATCCAGGCCTTCCGCAAGGCTGAGGAGAACCAGGAGTTCCTGCTCGGCTACTTCTACGAGCCGCAGTGGTTCCTGTCCGAAGTTCCGCTGGTGAAGATCAACTTGCCGCCGTATACCGATGGCTGCGATGCCGATGCGGCCAAGGTGGCGTGCGACTACCCTCCCTACCCGCTGAACAAGGTCGCCGCGACCAAGTTCATGGACTCAGGAAGCCCCGCAGCAAACCTGGTCCAGAACTTCACCTGGACCAACGACGACCAGAACTCGGTGGCCAAGGCGATCGCTGACGAGGGGATGGCTCCTGAGGATGCCGCCCAGCAGTGGATCGACGCCAACCAGGACACGGTCGACACCTGGATCAACGGATAGCAGGCAAGACATCGTGAAAGATCCCCGGCCCTTGTAGGGCCGGGGATCTTTCACGTTGGTGAGGGGCTAGTCGCCTAGCTCGGCGCGTCGCCGGATCACATAGTCCTCGAGCTCCTGACGGATGCTTTCATCAAGCGGCGGCTGCTCGTACGCCTCGATCTTCTGGTGGTAGATCTCGTTCGCCCTGGTCGCGGTGTCTTTGGCACCGTTCTTCTTCCACCGCTCGAAGTTGTCCGACGTCGACAGCCACGGCCGGTAGAAGCAGGTGCGGAAACGCTCCATCGTGTGCATGGCGCCGAGGAAGTGCCCACCGTGACCCACCTCGAGGTGAGCGTCGAACGCGAGGTCTTCGTCGGTGATCTCGAGTGGGGTGAACTCCTTCTGCAGGATCTCGAGCACCTGGACATCCATGACGTACTTCTCAAAGCACGAGACGAGACCGCCTTCTAGCCACCCAGCGGTGTGCATGACGAAGTTCGTGCCCGACAAGAACGTCGGCATCATCGTCATCAGTGCCTCCCACGCCGCCTGCGCATCGGGCACCTGTGACGAGTTCAGACCACCACCGCCACGGAAGGGCAACCCGAAGTGGCGGGCGATCTGGCCAGTGCACAGCAGACCCATGGCCGACTCAGGCGTCCCGAACTGCGGTGATCCGGACTGCATGTCGATATTCGACAGGAACGAGCCGAACACCACGGGCGACCCCGGTCGGATCAGCTGCGAGAGTGCGATCCCTGTCAGTGCCTCGGCGATTTGCTGCGCCAGCGCAGAAGGAATCGTGACCGGTGACATTGCCCCCATCAGGAGGAATGGCGTGAGCACGACCGGCTGCATTGCGGCGGAGTACTCGAACTGTGCATCCAACATGCGGTCGTCCCACCGCAGCGGGGAGTTGCAGTTGATCAGCGAGATGCTGACCGGTGTCTGCTCGATCGCCTCGCGGCCCCCGAAGACGATCTCTCCCATGGCGATCGTGTCGCGGGCGTTCACGCCACTCACCACATTTCCCATGTACATCTTGTCGGTAAGGGTCAGGGTGGCGTAGAGCATGTCGAGGTGCCGTGAGTCGAGCGGTGTGTCGTTGGGTTCGACGACAACACCGCCCACGCTGTCGATCGCACTGAACGACTGGGCCAGCTTGGCGAAGTTGCGGTAGTCGTCGAACGTACCCTCGCGGCGCACCGACCCCTCGCGGACAAAGGGTGGGCCGTACACGCTGGAGAAGACCATGTGGTCGCCGCCGATGTGGACGTTGTTCTCGGGGTTACGGGCTTGGATGTCGAACTCGCGGGGAGCCTTCGCGACCTGGGCCAGCACCCACTCGGGGTCGAAGAAGACATTGTCGCCTTCGACCTTCTGACCCGCCTCACGAAACAGGTCCAGGGCCTCGGGCTTCATGAACTCGACGCCGATCTCGCTCACGATCCGGCGCCATCCGCGATCCAACGTGGCCATCGAGTCCTCGGACAGGATCTCGTAGCGCGGCATGCGGTTGACGAACATCGACGAATCCTCCAGGCGTCCAGACGGATATTGCTCGGGCGCTTGACCGCCCGGGTGGGGAATCCTACTATCGCAGCGTGGAATCTGAGTTCCACATAGTAGAACTCCATGTTCCATTTCGCGGCCATCAGAA
>JAHELE010000088.1 GCA_024644345.1 Actinomycetes bacterium
CCCGTGGCTGGGGCTCGAGCGTCAGGTGACCGTGACAGGTGGCGTCAGCAGGGTGAGCATCGATGAGACAGCTGAGTACTTCCGTTCACGGCCGCACGGCAGCCAGCTGGGGGCGTGGACCTCGCGGCAGAGCGAGGTGATCGCGTCACGTCAGGTGCTGGCCGATCGGCACGCCGAGCTGAGCGACCGCTTCCCTGAAGGCACCGACGTGCCGGTCCCCGACTTCTGGGGTGGGTACCGACTGGTTCCGGACGAGGTGGAGTTCTGGCAGGGCCGGCCGAACCGCCTGCACGACCGTGTCCGCTACCGCAGGTCGGGTACCGGGTGGACGATCGACCGCCTCTCCCCGTAACACCCACACCTTTGGGGAAACCCTGGGTCGCCATAGGCGCGCGGAGTTACCCCAAAGGTGTGCCGTGGGCCCGGGCGGCCTGTTCGACGCGGTCGTAGTAACTGGCCCACCACGCCGCATCGCCATCGGGCAGGTTCGAGTTGCTGGGTCGCAGACCCACGTCGCCGTCGATCAGCTCACGCACGATGTCGGCATGTCCGGCGTGACGGTGGGTCTCGGTCGCCATATGCACCAGCAAGGTGTGCAAAGTGGGGTGGTCACGGCCCTCGGGCCACCACGGCACGTGAGCCCTGGCGTCCAAGGGCAGCTCGGTGATCGTCGCGTCCGCGTGTGCCCAGGCCCGCTCGTAGAGCCCGACGAGGGACTCGCGGCTCTCGTCGGTTGTCGCCCACATGTCGGCGTTGTCCTCGGCGTCGTCGTCGAACCAGGGCAGCGCCTCGGGGAAGGGCCGGTCGAAGCACTCCCCGAAGTAGCCGGCGGCGACGCTGCCGACGTGCTTGACCAGACCGAGCAGGTTTGTTCCGGTGGGGACGACGGGACGTCGCACGTCGTACTCCGAGAGCCCGTCGAGTTTCCAGAGCAGGGCATCTCGTCCGGTTCGAAGGTATCCGTGCAGCGTGGACTTCTCTGGTGATTCGCTCACGAGACCCACTCTGGCAGCGTTCGTCCCGCAGCGACAGGTGGCCGTTGAGCGGACGGTGGACCTGAGCAGGCAGGATGTGCCGGGTGCCCCGCCGCGTGATGGTCGACCTGCGCCCTCTGCGGGTGAGCGGTGACTTCCGGCGGATGTGGGGCGGCTGGGCGCTGGCCCAGGTCGGCCAGTCGATGGCCGCGGTCGCCGTCGGGATCCAGGTCTACGACATCACCGGGTCGAGCTTCGCCGTCGGGATGATCGGTCTTGCCGCGTTCTTCCCCCTCGTGTTCTTCGGCCTCTACGGAGGGTCGATCTCCGACACCCATGACCGGCGCAAGGTGGCGCTCTGGTCGTCGATCGGGCTCTGGGCCTGCACCCTCGTGCTCGTCCTCCAGGCGCTGACCTCCCTGGACCAGGTGTGGCTGCTCTACCTGGTCATCGCCGCGCAGTCGGCCTTCTTCGCGGTCAACAACCCGGCCCGCTCGGCCATCGTGCCGCGCCTGATCGAGCCTGCACTGCTTCCGGCGGCGAATGCGCTTAGCACGCTCACCTTCGGGATCGGGTTCATGGTCGGCCCGGTCCTCAGCGGTCTGGTCATCGATGCCTTCGGACTGACCGCGACCTACTCGATCGACGCGGTCCTGTTCACCGCTGCGGTTTACGGAATCATCCGCCTCCCCTCGATCGCACCGGAGGCCGAGCCGCATCGAGCGGGCTGGGCCGCCGTGTGGGACGGCCTGACGTTCCTGTCGTCACGACGGAACCTGCTCATGACGTTCATCGTGGACCTGTGCGCAATGGTGCTGGCGCAGCCGCGCGCACTGTTCCCCGCCCTGGCGGCCACGACGTTCGGGGGTGGAGCGAGAACGGTGGGGATCCTGGCGGCAGCGCCGGCCCTGGGTTCAGTCCTCGCCGGAATACTCTCGGGCTGGCTCGGGACGGTCCGACGCCAAGGACTGATGGTGGTCCTGATGGTGTGCGGATACGGGGCATCGGTTGCGCTCTTCGGACTCACCGACATCCTCACCTGGGCGGTGCTCTTCCTTGCGCTCACCGGGGCGTTCGACATGGTGAGCGCGGTCTTCCGTTCCACGATCCTGCAGGTGGCAACACCTGACGAGCTCAGGGGTCGGCTGCAGGGCGTCTTCCTCGTGGTGGTGGCCGGCGGCCCCCGCCTCGGTGACGCCGTGGTGGGCACGACCGCCGGCCTGTTCGGCGAGCACGCAGCGATCGTCATCGGTGGGGTCGCCTGCGTGGTCGCCACGATCGCATTCACGCTGCGCAACCGGGGCTTCGTTCGGTACGACGCTCGTCACCCGGTGGCCTGATGGGCCGCCTCCGACGTCCTAGCGTGGGCCCATGACGCAGACGCTCCTGACACTGGATCGCTACCTTGAGCTGCTCCAGGACGACACCGAGTCGCTGGCCGACGTCCTCGAGCGAGCCGATCTCTCCGCTCCCGTGCGGTCGTGTCCGGGATGGACGTTGGCCGACCTCGGGTATCACGTGGGAGAGGTCCATCGCTTCTGGCAGTGGGTCGTCCGCGAAGCGGTGCAAGTCGTGACCGAGGTGAACGCTCCGCAGATCGCGCGTCCGGACGACGCCGAGCTCGCCGACTGGCTGCGCAGCGGACTGGCGGACTTCGCGCCTGCGTTGCGCACCGTTGACCCGGCGGCCCCCGCCTGGTCCTGGACGCCCCAGCACGACATGGCCTTTATCCAGAGGCGGATGCCGCACGAGACGTCGGTGCACCGATGGGACGCCGAGGACGCCTCGCACGCCGCTGGAGGTGCCGGTACGAAGCGGCCCGCACCCATCGCTGCGGACCTGGCGACCGACGGGATCTCCGAGTTCTTCCTGCTCGCCTCCGCTGCGCGGTACCAGACGCAGATGCGCGTCGGCCTGCACGCCACGGACACCGGGCACCGTTGGGCGGTGTGGCTCAGCGACGGAGAGATCCGCTACGCGACCGAGGCGGTGCCAGGGTCCGATCCCGCCGAGGTACCCGTGACGCTGGCGGGCACCGCCAGCGACCTCCTGCTCGTGCTGTGGCGCCGGTTGTCGCCGAAGGGCGCGGGCGGCCTGGGCGTCGATGTCGCAAGTGTCGATGTCGTCGGCGACGCCGAGAGAGCAGAAGAGTTTCTGCAGCTGGTCGATCTCGACTAGGTCGTCAGGGCCCGACGGTGGTGACAACTCGAATGGGGGCCCGCGTCATCTCGGTCTGTGCCTGGGCGAGCCGCGTCACGGCCTCACGCAGCACGTCGGGTTCGCGGTCGAAGCAGAGTCGCAGGTGGTCGCTGTACGTGCCATCGGTTCCGCACTGCTCGCCCGGCATCACATGGACACCGGAACGGTCGGCCTCGGCCGCGAACTCCGACCCGTCGCCTCCTGGTAGCCGCACCCACAACGAGAGACCGCCGGGGGGCGCCTGCACTCCCCAGGAGGGCAGGTGCTCGTGGATGAGCTCAACCAACAGGTCACGCCGCTCGCGCAGCTGACTGCGACGTGCCTCATGCCACGACGGATTCTGGGCCAGGCCCCTCAGCAGCTCAGCAGCGAGTCGTTGGGTCACCGGTGAGGTGCCGAAGTCCTCCAGTGCCTTGGCCTGGGCGATGCGTCGGAGCCAGGTCTCCTGTGTGCGGAGCCATCCCACTCGCAGTCCCCCCCAGATCACCTTGGACGCCGATCCGACCGCGACACCGCGCACCCGCGGGTCTGCCATCAGCGGGGAAGCCTGCTCGACGTCGTCAAGCAAGGTGTCGGCCAGCGTGAGGTCTTCGATGACGACGACATCGTGAGCGACGATCGCGGCGACCAATTCCTCGCGGCGTCGAGGTGACAGCACCGCAGCGTTGGGGTTGGAGACCAGTGTGCTGGTCGCCAGCAGCGCTGGGCCGTGCTCTCCGATTGCCCTCTGCAGGTCGGCCGGCATCACGCCCTCGGCGTCGCACCGCACGGGAACCGGAACGGCGCCGGACTGTCGCAAGATGGCGAGGAAGCCTGGATAGGTCGGGCTGTCCACGAAGACCCGGTCACCGGGTTTGACGAGCGCTCGGATCGACAGCTGCAGCGCCTGCTGCGCACCGCACGTCACGATCACGTCGTCAGCAGTGCTCGGCAGCGACTGCCCCGTGAGCTGCTCGGCGGCGAGCTGGCGCATCTCTGGGACGCCGTAGGCGGAGTACCCGTGCTCAGGGAGGTGGCCGAGCAGGGCATCGACCGCGTCGGTCGCCGTGCCCTGCCAGGCCTCGAGCAGCTCGGCTGGCGGCGTGATGGGCGACGAGATGGCCAGGTCGATCGGCGTCTGGTGGTTCATCCAGAAGTCGACCAGTGTCTGATCGCGTGGAGTGCTGGGTGCCACGGCAGTGATCGGAGCCGATCTGACGTAGCTGCCCGAACCGGCTCGCCGCTCGAGGACGCCGCGGTCGACCAGCTGGTCGAGGGCGGCCACGACCGTGCCGCGGCTGATCCCCAGAGCGTCCGCGAGGCGGCGCTCGGCCGGCAGCCGTGCCCCCACCGCAAGCTCGCCATGACAGACGGCGGTGAAGATGCCCGCCGCCAGGTGGTCACGGAGTGGCCCGTCAGCCTGTCGGAGCTCAGCGCGCCACCGAGGTAGCAAGGATTGATCCAATTCTGATGTTGTGGCCCACGACATGGAGCCAGATTGGCCTACATAGTGAGCAATCACAAGTCCGATTCACTAAGAATCGCACCTGGATAGTCCAATAGCAGAGAAGTGGACTAGTGATCGCTGCTCCGGAGAGGCCGGATCTGCGCACAGAGGAGGGTTGTCATGTCCGTGTCCTTGTCATTCTTGTCGATATCGTCGCTCGTATCGGTCGCCGCTGAGATCGTGGCCGCGGTGGGGATCCTCGGTCTCGCGATCGCCCTGATCGTGGCCATCCGCCGGGTCATCGCACAGGACGGGTACGGCCACCGTGCGGCGCCACGCGGCATCGAGGACTGGTCGGCGAACGGGCTGCCGTCGCGTCCCTACGGCGTCTAGATCGTCCCTCGGCCGCACCGCTGATCGGTTGGGCCAACGATCAGCCTCGTGCATTCGGTGACTCGGGAGGGTCCGCGGCCCTAGCCTGTGGACGTGCACATCCCCTTTCAGCCGTCCGAGCGGTCGAGTCTTGGCATCGAGTGGGAGCTCGAGCTGATCGACCGGGACTCGCGCGAGCTGACCAGCGGCGCGTCCGACATCCTCGCCGAGATCACGCCGGTGCCCGGTGAGGAGCACCCGAAGGCCAAGCACGAACTTCTCGAGTCGACGATCGAGATCATCACGGGAATCTGCTCCACTGTCTCGGAGGCCCGGGAAGACCTCGCCGGCACGCTCAAGGAAGTGCAGGTCGCGGCGGCCAAGCGAAACCTCGGCGTCATGTGCTCGGGCACGCATCCGTTCACGGACTGGACGACGCAACAGATCAGCCCCAACCCTCGGTATGAGGCCCTGGTCGAGCAGATGCAGTGGCTCGCCAGACGTCTGCAGATCTTTGGCGTCCACGTCCATGTCGGAGTGCGCGCGCCCGAGAAGGCGATCCCGATCAACAACGCGTTGATGATGTACATCCCGCACTTCCTTGCACTGTCGGCGTCGTCGCCCTTCTGGGTCGGCTCGGACACCGGGTTGGCGTCGGCGCGCAGCAAGGTTTTCGAGGGATTGCCAACGGCTGGTCTGCCGTACTCGCTCTCGGGCTGGGATGCCTTCGAGGAGTACATGGACACGCTGATCACGTCGAAGACGATCGAGTCCATTCGCGAGGTCTGGTGGGACATCCGGCCGCACCCGAACTTCGGAACCGTCGAGCTGCGCATCTGCGACGGAATTCCGACGCTCGACGAGATCTCGGTGATCGCTGCTATGGCGCAGTCACTGGTGGAGTCGTTCGACCGCCAGCTGGACAAGGGCTACACGCTGCCCCAGCCGCGGATGTGGCTGGTGCGCGAGAACAAATGGCGGGCAGCCCGCTACGGGCTCGACGCCGAGATCATCGTCGACGACCTGGGCAACGACGTGAAACCGATCAAGGAAGCCATTCTCGACCTCGCTGAAGACCTCGAGCCCATCGCACGCAAGCTCGGCTGCGCCGACGAGTTGATGCAGGTCGAACGATTGATGGAGCTGGGTGCCAGCTACCAGCGTCAGCGCGCGGTGGCCGCTGCCGCCGACGGTGACCTGCGAGTTGTCGTCGACAGCCTGCTGCGCGAGATGGACCAGGGAGTCTTCTAGAACGTGCTGGGCTAGGAGCGCCGGGCGATCAGGTGGGCCAGCGCCTCGACGACGACGTCATCGACGGACGCCCCCTCTTTGTCCGCCAGTTTCCGCGTCTTCTTGCGCAGGTCCTTGGGCACGGTGACCGCCAGCTGGACCGGCTTCCCTGTGTACGAGGGAACCGGGTCGGCGACAGCGACCTCGTGCAGAGTGGGGCCGCTGTCGGGGGCGCGGTCCATCTTCTTGGCGCCCTTGCGCCTCTTCTCGTCTGCCGGAACGGCGGACGGGGCGTGCGGTGCCGGGTGGATGTGTTGCTCGGTGGCCACTCGAGGGGCCGCAGGGTGCACGGCGCCATCATCAGATCGTTGGAGTGCTGGGCGTGGCTCAGGACGACTCATGGTGCGGTCCTTTCCGCCAGGGGGCTGACGCGTTGCACTACGACACCGGTCGCAGTGGCTTGGGCTCGACCTGCGCCGCGAGGACGTGTTCGAGATAGGTGTCAAAGATCCGGGCGACCTCACGCCCTGCCTGGGTGCGCCAGGCGTGCACCGGCGTGCAGGCGCCTGCTGCTTGCTGCAGAACGGCCCGGTCCGGCAATGGTGGCTGCCAGAGCATGTCGCCATAGGCCAGGGCCAGCTCAGCCATCCGGTAGCGATGCTCCGACGACGTGGGCCGGACGCGGTTGACGACGATCCCGGCCACCTGCAGCCGCAGGTTGGTGTCGCGAATGATGCTCATGGCGTCCAGAGCCTGCTGGGCGCCCTGCAGCGCGAACAGGCTCGGCTCGGTCACCACCAGACCCTGGTCGCTGGCGGTCAGAGCGTTCCTGGTCAGCTCGCCCAGAGCGGGCGGGGTGTCGATGAGGATCAGGTCGTAGCCCGTCAGTCCCTGCATGGTGACCCGGAGGCGGACGTTCCCGTCACCTTCGGGCACGGCCCGATGCTCGAGGGCGCGCTCGCTGGCCACGAGGCTGATGTTGTCGCCCCAGCTGCTGCGCACGATCGCCTGCTCCATGATTCCCGAGCGGCCGTCGGCCAGGACATCGTTGGTGGTGAACTGGACCCGTTGGGGGTCGAGGACCACGGTGCTGTTGGCCTGGGGGTCGAGGTCGATGACGAGCGTGCGAAGACCGCTGGCGTGCGCCGCGCTGGCCAGCCCGAGGGTGACCGACGTCTTGCCGACCCCGCCCTTCAGGCTCAGCACGCTGAGAACTCGCATGAAGTGAGGGTACGGGGGCGTGACTTGCGGCGTCGGACGGTCCGTCGGACTGGCTCCGAACGGACGACGCATGGTCACTGCCAGTGACCGATGGGTGACTCGAAGGTGCGCGGATTGCCTTGCGCTGCCTGGGGATTCGGAGCAAGGAACCTGTCAGTGGCTTCGCCTAGAATCGAACATGTGTTCGAACCTTGGAGGTGGCATGGGACACGACGGCGGTGAGGTCGAGGCGGCTGACGCGTGGGCCGTGCCGGGGGTGCGCTCGGGCGTCTCACCGTTTCCGCCCACGGCCCATCTGGTGCACGAGGTTCGGGCCGTTGTCGCGCAGTTCGCGGCGGGCGCCGAAGAGCTGTCGTCGGAGCAGCAGCTGGTCGCGATGCGGAAACTGATAGACGGCATGGAGGGCCTGTGGCTGGCGGCAGCAGCCGACTTCTCCGAGTCCGGAGAGATCGCCGAGACCGGTCACCGGTCGCTCGCCTCCTGGATGCGCCACCGGTGCGGAATCGCCCCGGCCGAGGCCTCCTCCCGCTCGCGAGTGGCGTTCGCCGTAACTGAGGCGCAGCCCGCGTCGGGTCGGAAACTCCGCACGGGGCAGATCTCGTGGCGGCACGCGCAGGTCGTCGACCAGACCCTCCAGCAAGTGCCCGTTGCACGGCGTCGTGAGGCGGAGCAGACACTGGTGGCGCACGCCCAGACTCTCGACCCCGGGCAGCTGCGCCGGGTCGGCGAGCGCCTCATCCACTGCTTCGACCGCGATCACGCCGACGAGCAGGCGATCCGCCGGCTGGAGCGGCGCGGGCTCTCCGTCGCAGAGACGTACGACGGAATGGTCTCGGTCAACGGTCTGCTCGACCCGACCACTGGGGCGACCTTGCTGACCGCGCTCAATGCGCAGATGCGTCCTGAAGCGCCCGTGGACGGTGCGCGTCGCGACATCCGTACCCCGGCGCAGTGTCGGGCCGACGCCCTCGGCGAGATCTGCTCAGAGTGGCTGTCATCGGTGAACACCGCGACCGTAGGAGGTGTCCGGCCGCACCTGTCGGTGATCGTCGACCACGCCACGCTCGCCGCGCAACGCGGGGACGGTGCCGCGGTGGAGCCTGCGCAGCTGGGCTGGGTCGGGCCGGTGACGGCATCCGAAGCACAGCTGATCGGTTGCGACTCCACGGTTTCCCGGATCGTGATGGAGGGCGAGTCGCAGGTGATCGACGTCGGTCGTGCGACCCGTACCATCCCGCCGGCTTTGCGCCGCGCGGTGGTCGCTCGCGACCGAACCTGCGTTGCCCCAGGGTGTAGCCGCCTTCCGGAGCACTGCGACGTGCACCACGTGATCTTCTGGGAACACGGCGGCGAGACGAGCCTTGAGAACACCGTGCTGTTGTGCCGACACCACCACCGGATGGTCCACCTCCGTGACTGGCGGGTGGACGTCGACATCTCTGGCCGGCGAACACTTCAGCCGCCGAACTGACGGCGGCCGCCCCGCACGACTCTTCTCCACCGCTGCCGGCACTGGCGATGGTCTGGGCGCGTGCGTGCGAGCATGGCGCCATGCCTGACGGTCCTTCTGAGCTGACCTACCCCGAGCACCTGCGCGGCCTCTCGCTGCCACTGGCACGCGGTGCAGTGTGCAAGCCAGGGGAGTGGCACGTGCTTCGCGAGGTGGGAGTGCTCGGGTTCGGTGCGAGCGACTTCGCGGCGGCGTGCGAGCGCGTCATGAGCTGGCAGATGCATCGGGACGCCGGGCTGGGGGTGGAGACCGAGGGCGACGTCGAACTGGGGCGACGGGTATCGGTGTCGGCGGGAGTCGGCCCGCTCACCTTGGTGGCGCCGTGCGAGGTGGTAGCCCTGGTGGATACGGACACCGAGGCCGGTTTTGCCTACGGCACCCTGCCCGGACACCCCGAGCGAGGTGAAGAGGGCTTCCTGGTACGGCTGCGGGATGACGGGATGGTCGTCGGTGGGGTCGCGACTTTCTCCCGACCCGCGATGCGCGGGCTGTCGCTGGTGGGACCGGTGGCCCGGGTTGGGCAGCGTCTCGTGGCCAGGCGCTACCTGGCCGCGATGCTGGACTAGCGCAGGGAAGTCAGAAGGGGCGCCGGTGGCCCGACGCCCCTTCTACTGTGGTTGCGACTACTTCAACTTGAAGTTCGCACTGATCGAGTTCTCGCCTGCGGCCATCGTGACTTTGTAGCAGGTTCCTGCACCTGGCTTCGGTGTGGCCCAGTTCTGGATGAACTGACCGTCGACCGAGTCGTAGCGAAGGCTTGTACCGCCAGTTGAGGTGACCTCAATGGCGTCCGTCGGCATGTCGCCAAAGGTCGTGCAACTGATCGCCTGCTTGCTAAAGGTGATCCCGTCGGTGCTGGTGATCTCGGTTCCAGCAACTGCTTTGAAGAGCTCGAACTTGAGTGGCACGGTGGATCCCGCTTTGACCGTGTTTAGTGTTGCGCCCATGTCGACTGGACGGTAAAAGCCCGAGATATTCCAGGCGGCGACGGTGTAGGTCCGGGTCTCTTCCTTCGCATTTCCTGCGAGGTCGTAAGCGGTTGCCTTCATGGTGTGAGTCCCCTTCGAGGTCGAGTACCCGTTGTCGACCACGCAGTTTCCACCTCCAGATAGATCATCCGTTGCCTTACAAGTCGGTGCTGCGGGGACATCCCCAAAGTCGTAAGTAGCTCCGTCTGCAGGTCCGCCATTCCAGGTCACGCCAGGTGCCGTCTTGTCGATGTTGATGTCCGAGACTGTTGCGCTAGCCGTATTGCCAGCCTTGTCAGTTGCTGTACCCGTCACGGACTGGCTAGCGCCTTCGCCGGTCAAAGTGAGGTTCGGGCCACAGCTTGCGATACCCGACAGGCCGTCGCCACAGGTGAAGTTGACGGCGACATCGGTGTTGTTCCACCCATTCACGTTGGCTGCAGGCGATGCCGAGCCGGAGATCGTCGGCGCTGTCATGTCGATGTTGATTCCGGACTTTGTATCGCTGGCCGTGTTTCCGGCGACGTCGGTGCAGGTGCCGA
>JAHELE010000193.1 GCA_024644345.1 Actinomycetes bacterium
CGCGCCAGGTAGTGCAGGGCAGCGTCGACGTCGCTTCCACGAATGCTCTTGATCAAGGCGCTGGTGACGTCGTAGTGCTGGTCACCGTCGCGGTCGTACCGCACCGCTGCCTTGTCGACCGCTCGCGCAACGTCTGCTGCCGTGACCTCCGGTCGCTTCCCTTCGACCGCAGGACCAGCGGTGGCTGCCGCTGCGTCGAGCACCGTCAGTGCCTTGCGGGCATCCCCGGCCGCCAACCGCACGATGGCGCCAACCGCCTCGTCGTCAATCGTGACGGCATCGCCCAGGCCACGATCGTCACCGATTGCCCGCCTGACCAGGACTTCGAGTGCGTCGTCGTCGAGTGGTGTCAAGGTGACCAGCAGCGATCGCGACAACAGCGGCGACACGACGGCGAAGTGGGGGTTCTCTGTGGTGGCGGCGATCAGCACCACCCACCCGTTCTCGACAGCGGGGAGCAACGCGTCCTGCTGCGTCTTGCTGAACCGGTGCACCTCGTCGACGAACAGGACGGTCTCTGACTCCCCCATGCCCAGACGCCGGCGGGCCTCGTCGACGACCTGTCGGACATCCTTGACCCCAGCGGTGACCGCTGACAGCTGCGCGAACCGTCGTCCCGTCGCCTGGCTCACCAGATGGGCGATCGTGGTCTTGCCCGTCCCGGGGGGACCGAAGAGGATCAGCGAGACGACCCGGTCGTCACCCTCGATCAGCCGCCGCAGCGGTGAGCGGTGCGCGAGCAGGTGCTCCTGGCCGACGAGCTCGTCGATGTTCTGCGGCCGCATCCGAGCAGCCAGCGGACCGCCCGCACGGTCCTCAGCAGCTGACTCGAAGAGATCGGTCACCCCGTGGCTCGGTCCTTCGGTGCGTATGTCTCGGTGGCCTCGTCGGGTTCGATGGGCTCGGCGTCCACGCCCGCCTCGGCCCGCTGTGCCTCCGTGATCGGAGCCGGTGCTCCCGTGAGCGGGTCGACCCCAGACGCAGCCTTCGGGAAGGCGATCACCTCGCGGATTGAGTCAACGCCGGCGAGCAGCGCACACACCCGGTCCCAGCCGAACGCAATACCCCCATGTGGCGGAGCTCCGTAGGCGAACGCGTCCAGTAGGAACCCGAACTTCTCCCGCTGCTCCTCGATGCTCACACCCATCATGGCGAAAACACGTTCCTGGAGGTCACGACGATGGATACGAATCGAGCCGCCACCGATCTCGTTGCCATTGCAGACCAAGTCGTACGCCTCGGAGAGAGCCGCGGCCGGGTCCTTCTCGAAGCTGTCGATCCACTCCGGTTTCGGCGAGGTGAAGGCATGGTGCACAGCCGTCCAGGCACCAGCACCCACCGCTACGTCACCACTGTCCTGCGCCTTCGACGTTGCCTCGAAGACTGGGGCGTCCACGACCCAGACGAACGACCACTGCGTGGTGTCGATCAATTCGCAGCGTCGACCGATCTCGAGCCTGGCCGCACCTAGCAGGAGACGCGCCGACGACGCCTCACCGGCCGCAAAGAAGATGCAGTCGCCGGCAGCCGCGCCGACCCGCCCCGCGAGCCCAGCACGCTCCTTCTCACTCAGGTTCTTCGCGACCGGACCACTCAGCTCACCATCGTCGCCCACCAGGACGTAGGCGAGGCCCTTGGCTCCGCGCTGCTTGGCCCAGTCCTGCCAGCCGTCGAGCTGCTTGCGGGTCTGGGACGCGCCACCGGGCATCACCACCGCGCCGACATACGGCGCCTGGAAGACCCGGAAGCTGGTGTCGGCGAAGAAGCTGGTCAGCTCGGTGAGCTCCTGACCGAACCGGAGGTCGGGTTTGTCGGTGCCGTAGCGCGCCATCGCATCGGCGTATGTCAGATGCGGGATCGGCAGGGGGATCTCGTGGCCGATCTCGCGCCAGCATGCGCTGATCACCGCCTCGCCGACCCCGATGACGTCGGCCTGGTCCACGAAGCTCATCTCGATGTCGAGCTGGGTGAACTCCGGCTGACGATCGGCCCGGAAGTCCTCGTCGCGGTAGCAGCGGGCGATCTGGAAGTACCGCTCCATACCGGCAACCATCAAGAGCTGCTTGAACAGCTGCGGACTTTGGGGCAGCGCGTACCACGAGCCGGGCTGCAGGCGGGCCGGGACGAGGAAGTCACGCGCTCCTTCTGGCGTGGCTCGGGTGAGGGTAGGCGTCTCGATCTCGACGAAGTCGAGGTCGTAGAGCACCTCACGTGCCACCCGGTTGACGCGACTACGGAGGCGAATCGCGTGACCAGGCCCCTCACGCCGGAGATCGAGGTAGCGGTGCCGGAGCCGGGCGTCCTCCCCCACCGACAGGTGCTCGTCGACCGGGAACGGCAGCGGGTCGCTGCGATTGAGGATCTCGATCTCGGTCGCGAGCACCTCGATGTCTCCGGTGGGCAGATCGGGGTTCTCGTTGCCCTCGGGCCGTCTGGCCACCTCGCCGACCACCTTCAGGCAGTACTCCGCCCGGAGCTCCTCGGCGATCGAGGCATCGCGAATGACCACCTGAACCACGCCGGAGGAATCGCGGAGATCGATGAAGGCCACACCACCGTGATCGCGACGCCGCGCCACCCACCCGGCCAGGAGGACCTGCTCGCGCTCGTCAACGACACGCAGTGTGCCGGCTTCCCGGGTGCGGATCACGACGCCGGCTCCTCGGTGGGTGGGACGGTTGGCTGGGCGGTTGGTGCCCGATCGACGGAGTCCATGGTGACGGTCGGGCGCAGATCATCGGCCGGAGGGTCCCACGAGGCGGGGTCCGCTGCCGTCTGCTCACCCGACCGAATGTCCTTGACCGAGTG
>JAHELE010000194.1 GCA_024644345.1 Actinomycetes bacterium
AGCGTGTCACGACGGTACTCGCCGAGATCGTCCTCGCCGTCCCACTGGTCGACGAGGGCTGAGCTGACGGCATACGGGTCACCATCGGCCAGCAGATAGCCTCGCTGCCAGGCCGCCCTCGACTGACCATCTGCGAGGAGCGTGAACACCGGCCCGACCAGCCGCGCGCCCTCGGGCACGGTGATGCCCTCGGTGAGTGGAGTGCCGGCCGGCTGCATCCACACCGCGTCTGGCTCGTTCCAGGGTTCGGCGGATGAGTCGCTGGCCGTGTTGCCGGTGCAGGCGGCGGCCGCCAGGACACAGACCAGCCCCGCGCTGAATCGGATGAGTCTCTGGTTGGTAGCCATCAGTCGTTGTACGCCTCGACCAGGATCCACGCGTTGTCACCCATCTCGTTGAGTGTGACGGAGTAGGTGACGCCGCCCTCACCGCCGGTGGTACCGCGGCGTACGCGAAGGTCGCCGACCGCGTCGTCCTCTGCCGGAGGGGGATCAGGCATCTGGTACCGCAGGTACTCGTCGAACACCTCATCCGGGCTGCCGGTCACGCCGATGACCGCAGTGAAGCCACCTGTGATCGATCCCCACCCTTGCGGGCCGGCGACGAACGACCCGTCGACCACGTCGAGATCTGGGTCACGTTCGACGTCCGTCGTGATGATGTGCGGGCCACCCACGCCGTCTGGAGCGTCAGGCAGCGTCTCTGGCACCACGACGTCCGGCTCAGCCCACGACACGATGCCCAAGACGGGCTGCTCGCGGTCAGCGACGTCCTGACGCAGCTCGAACGAAAGCCCCGGGCCCTCTTCAGCCAGCGAGTTCGGCAGCAGACCAGAGCAGGTGACCTCAACAGCGTCGGCATTCAGGCTGCCGTTGTACGCCTCAGGAGTGCGGGCCAGGTTGCCGCCGCGGTCGATCTCTTGATTGCAGATGCTGCCGTTGTAGTCGCTCTCGACGGCACCAGCACCGCCGAGCTGCTCGACGATGTCGCTCGAAACGTCGAGGATGTCAGCGTTCGAGAACAGATAGGCCCGCTGCTCAGACGCAAACAGCTCCGCACCGTCGATCGGCGAAGTGCGACCCAGCTTCGAGAACACCGGACCGATCAGCTGCGTATCAGCTGGCACTACCAAGCCGGCTCCAAGCGGCGTCCCAGCCGGCTGCATCCAGGTGGCGTCGTCGCTCGTCCATGGTTCGTCCAACGCGTCCAACGATCCGCCGGCCGAGCAGCCAGCCAGCGCGAGCACCGAAGCGCCGACCCCAGCCAGCAGAACCGATGTCAGACCTTCCATCAGAGGCTCCCCCAATGTCGTCTGCGCAGAATGACGAACGCGGCACGGGGCCACCAGAGGCCGGGCCGGATCGATGCTGTCACGTGGCCCACTCGTTACCCCGACGCCGCGCTGACCGATCCCCGGCAAGCGGCTTCCAGCGACGCGCGAAGTCCAGATCGGGGGACACAATGAGTGACCCAGCGGTAACAGAGTTGATCTTGTGAACGAGCGGCAACCGTCACTAGCGTGGCGGGCGATCGCGTTGCGGCGAGCGTCATTTCTCACCGAGGAGAGCGCGGTTCGTCGCACTCGCGACTCGGGGGAGAACCGCCAGGACCGCGGCCTCCGGACAGGACCAGCATGCACGCCCGTACTGCCATGATCATGACGGCAGCGCTCGCGCTCGTCTCACTGACATCACCGACGGCATCGGCCGCCGGCCCGGCGAACGACGAGATCGCCAATGCCACGGTGGTCACATCGATCCCCTATGCAGTCGATGAGGACATCAGCGGTTCCACGAAGACCCCCGGAGATCCCAAGCCCAGCTGCGATCGCCGCACCAAGTCGAACGTCTGGTGGACGGTGACCCCGGCATCTAGCGGATGGCTGGTCGCCGACACCAAAGGCAGCAAGGTCCCCACCGTGGCCGCGGTCTACACCGGATCGCCGGGGGCGCTCACCGAGGTCGCCTGCAATGACGACTCGTACCGAGACGACCATTGGAGCTCACAGGCGAGGGTCTACTGGGAGGCCACGGCGGGTACGGAGTACTACCTGCTCATCGCCAAGGACTACGGCAGGGGCGGCCCGCTGCGTCTTGCAGTCGACCAGACGGATGCCCCGTTCAGGGTCGACTCCCTGTCGATCGACTCCTCGGGATCGGTGAACAACCAGACCGGTATCGCCGTCGTGACCGGCACCGTCACCTGCTCGGGTGGGTCAGGCGAGGTCTACCTGGACGCCTTTGCGCGGCAGAGAATCGGCCGCGTCTACATATCGGACCGCAGCAGCAAGTCGTTGGTCTGTGACGGCGAGACACCATGGCGCATGCGGTTCCGCTCATACGAGGGTCTGTTCACCGGTGGCCGTCTGGAGGTCAGCCCCGCGACCTTCTGGAGGGCCGGCAACGGTGGCTACGTGGAGGGAGCGACGGCGACGGTCATGCTGCACGGCTGAGAGGCGGCAACGGTCGGTTGCCACGGGCAAGCGAGAAGGCCCGGGACCTGGAGTCCCGGGCCTTCTCGGTGCTTGCGTGGGTGGTGCAGCGTGGACTAGAAGTCCATGCCGCCCATTCCACCGTCGCCACCCGGCATGGCCGGAGCGGCCTTCTCGGGCTTGTCGGCGACGACGACCTCAGTGGTGAGGAAGAGACCGGCGATCGAGGCTGCGTTCTGCAGCGCCGAGCGCGTCACCTTGGCGGGGTCGATGATGCCTTCGGCGATCATGTCGACGTACTCGCCAGTGGCCGCGTTGAGACCGTGTCCGGCCTCGAGCCGGCTCACCT
>JAHELE010000195.1 GCA_024644345.1 Actinomycetes bacterium
TCGACCCGCGCCCACCCACGAATAACGCCGAGGCTGCAGACCGAGACATACCGGCAGTTCGTCACCTGCAACGGATATTCATGGCGAACCGTGGGGTCTGGGACTTCGGCTGGTGGGGTGGTCCGGCGATCTCCGCGCAGGCCGCAGAGGCGGATGTCAACCTTTACCTTGACCGGTTCGGCCAGTTCATCGACACGCTGCTCGGATAGCGTTCCTGCTAACGAGGGTCATGGTGCTGGCCTCGTTCCGACAGGTGAGCCTTTACTGCATCAGGCCTTCGTTGTTCAGTAACTGTGCTAGTCGCTGTCGAGTTTGTTGGCGGGGATGCGCTTGGCGCGTGAGGATGTCCCGTACAGCACGTCCGCCGAGCTCGATGTCGTGTACATCGGCGACCCTGTGACCCGGCGGGTCCTGTGGGAGGTCCGAGTCGGTGCGACATGTGTCGGACGGAATCTCGGCGAACCGGTCGGATCCCGCAGGCCGCCGAGATGAGTCGTTCGGTGAGACGGGCGCCGACACGCACTTCTCTTTCTGGAGGCTGCCTACCGAGCGATCCAACTCAGGTGACCAGAGTCGCTGATGCGCGTGCCGAGTGAGCCTCCCCCAGGGGCGTCACCCGGGGTTCGGGCAGGCCGGCACCAACCATCGCATCGCGAAGGAGGGGGTCGCGGGCCGTCGCCGCGAAGACCTCGGCCGTCGGACACGTGTCGTAGATCGTGATTCCGTCATCACGCTTCACGCAGATGTGGAACCCGATCGACTCCTGGGGGATGCCGGTCATCAGGCGGTCATATGCCTTCACCAGGTCGTTCGTATCCCCTTCAAACTCGTACTTGCCGAGATACATTGCCTCTCCCAAATTTCTAGGTGGTCATCCAGATGGTCCAGCGGCTGACTGGCAAGTAGCTGAGCGATTCGTACACTCCGCGACCGTGGTCGCTGGCGATAAGAACCGCCGGGCAGTTGGGGTCGCTGACACTCGCTGCCTGGGTCATCGCCAGCCCGATGCCGCGTCCTCGGACTGCAGGTAACGTGGCGATGAACTCAACGTGGTTCACTCCCGCCGCGACACGAGCACCGGAGGTTGCAACCGGCTCGCCGTCGAGTAGTCCCAGATACAGATGAGTGCGGTCACCCAGGTACCCGGGCCTGAAGAGCGATGGCGCGGCCGCGGGATCCATGTCGGGCAATGGATACCCCTCAATGAGGATCCGTTCAAACGCACCGAGGTCTCCGTCATCCTGCACCTGCTTGATCGTCAGTCCGGGAGGGCGATCGGGTATCGGCCCTCTGGGCGGGCAGACCATGAACGGTGGGTGCCCCATTAACTGCAGACCGTCCAGGCGAAGATCCGGAGTCGGAAAGGGTGAAAGGAGCAGCTTGATCGCCTCAGGTGGCCCCAGGGCCGCAAGTGCAGGTGCAACCCAGGACCAGTCGTCAGTCGGACGCGTCACGATTCCGGCGGTCGAGAACATGCCGCGGTCGGAAAGCGACGAAGCAACCCAACGCCCATCGTCCACCACCGGACGTCCAGCAGCCCTGGCCATGTGCGAGATCCGATCAGCGAGGCTCATCACGCCGGCACGCACTAGCGTGTCATCCAGCGGGTCGGAAATGCCCCAGCCGTCAGTCAGATCCTGGTCAGCCATGCGCCGCACCTCGGTCCTCACTCAGGTGGCAGGGCCATTTTGGCGGGCGACAGAACAGGTTGTGAAGACCTTGGAGAGAATGCGCGCGATCCTGGCAATCGGAATGGATCTGAATGAGCTGGTTCGGAGCGTGGAGCTGTGAAGGCTCCCTGACGGGTTGCCGCCGCGGCCCACCATCCGTCGTCATCATGGGATTGGCGCTTCCGGATCTGGGCAAATCCACTTCCACCGTGAACTCGGACCCTGGTGAAGCGGCTGGTCAGGGCGCTGCGGGGAGTTTCACACACGTCCTACGAGGGCGGGACGTGCGGGATTCCCTGTGGGAAACCTGCTGGACCCTGCCGCTGCCCTTGCGGGTGTTGGCCGGTCAAGTCTATGGGGCGTGACTTTCGGTCGATCTGGTGCTCTAGGGGGTGGTTCCTACGCGGGTTTGGCGTCTACGGCCGACCTTTGGGCGTGCTCGAGCGAGGCAGCTTGCGCGGAGTGTGAGGCGGGGGAGTCAGGCAGCCACTTGCGGCGGTGACTGTTGTCGGTCAATGGCTCGTTGCCAGGTGTGGCGGGCCCAGGCGTTCTGGGCGAGTGCGGCCATCAGCACGATGACGGTCTGGTTGTGCAATCCCCACGCGGGGAGCCGCCGGTTGTAGAAGGCGCGTTCGAACTGCGCGTTGAGCGACTCGGTGTCTGCGCGCATGCCGTAGACGCGGGAGTAGTCGGGATCGGTCGGAGGTAGGACGCGCAGGTAGTCGCTGCGGTTGAACTTGTGCACCTCGTCCGTCTGGGTCGGGGTGAGCGGCTCCCACCAGTCGTGCACGTCGTCGCTTGCTCGGCAGGTGAGGGTGTGGCGGGCGTAGAACGCCCAGCTGCCGTCCGGCTTGCGGTCCCGTTTGGTCTGGTGGCGGGGTACTTCGACGAAGTCGGGGCATCCGTCGACGGTTACCACGCGCTCGTAGATCGTCCCACCAGCGGCATAAAGAACGTGCCCTCCGCACTCTTCAATCCAGGCCTCCGAATCGGTACGCTCTGCACACTCGGATGAGACGGAGGCGCGTCGATGCTGGGCGAAGCGGTCCATGACCTTCGCGGTCGCACGCGAGGTGAGTTCCTTGAGCCCGCCGA
>JAHELE010000196.1 GCA_024644345.1 Actinomycetes bacterium
AGCGACTGCTCCGCCGAGCTCGTCGCTCGCTGACCTGATCGACGAGCTCGACCGATCCGGCGCCGCAGACTCCGACGCCTTGGCGGCCTTCCGTTCGCGCCTCGAGGTCACCAATGCATGCCCGGCCGAACGACTCTCGGCGGCCGCTGCCGCCGATGTCGCTCTCGCGTTCGAGCCGAAGCCCTCCTTTCGGGTGGCCGGGGGCAACCAACGGGTGGCGACCGAGCTCAGCAGCCGACTCGGGAATGGCATTCGCCTCGGTCAGGTGGTGCGCAGCATCAGCTGGGACGAGGCGTCGTGCCGCGTCCTGACAGATTCCGGTGAAGTCGAAGCGGACGTCGTTGTGGTGGCGACGCCCATGGCCGTGACGCGGGAGATGACCTTCGACCCGCCGCTGCCGCGGTGGAAGCTCGATGCCTGGGGCAGGGCGGGGGTCGGTCACGCCGCCAAGCTGCACATCCCGTTCTCCCGTGAGGCTCCGCCGGTCAACTGGTCAGCGGTGCAGAACGTTCCCGAGCGATTCTGGACGTGGACCGCGACCGACGAGACTGGCGCTGTGCAGCCGATGCTGCACTGCTTCTCGGGATCAGGGCCGGCACTGGATCGGCTACAGGTCGAGGCCGGGCCGCGTACCTGGGCCGAGCGCGCGGCGTCGATGCGGGACGACCTTCCGCTCGAGGTCGAAGGTGCCGTCGTTACGACCTGGGCCGACGAGCCGTTCTCACGCGAGGCCTACACCGCGGTGACTGTCGAGACCCGGGGGGGCGACGATGAGCTACTCCAGCGCCCGGTCGGCGCGCTGCACTTCGCGGGTGAGCACACCGCAGGCGACTGGGCCGGCTTGATGGAAGGTGCCCTGCGATCGGGTGCCCGAGCTGCCGACGAGGTGCTGGGCTCAGCGCACCTGAGCCACGGTCATGGCTAGCCGCCGTAGGGGCGGGTGAGAATCTCCAGGAGGTGGCCGTTCGGGTCTTCCCAGTAGACGCCACGTCCACCATCCCTGGTGTTGATCTCGCCGAGCTTGTCCTGTCCCGGGTCTGCCCAGTACGGCAGGTCTCGCTCCCGTATCCGACCAAAGATCTCGTCGAACTCGTCCTCACTGACGAGGAACGCGTAGTGCTGGGGGTGCACGACGTCATCGACGTCCAGGAAGTCGAGCGACACGTCGTTGGCCACCTGCACGATGACGAACGACCCGTAGCGGGTGGGTGCCGCGACGCCGAGCACGTCGGCGAGAAAGGCAGCAGAGGCATGCTTGTCGTTGGCCCAGACGATGGTGTGGTTCAGCTGGACAGCCATCGGGTCTCCTTCGGCGGTCGGGCACGACGCCGCCTACTCTCCACGTCTGCGAGCCTCCGAATCAAGGGTCGCGATGACCTGTTCCACGAAGGCAGCCGCTTCCGGTGTCATCGCGCGGGGCTCAGCCCGCCCTTGTTGTTCATCAAGCGCTCGGACGATGACATCGACCGGGCCGAGACCACCCTCGACAGCGAGCTGTCCGCCTGCGACCTTCGAGACGAGCTCACCGTAAGTCGCGAAGGTGAGCGCGCGGCAGGAGTTCAGCACTGCGTACGCGGTAGATGCCTCGGTGAGGCCCCAGCGAAGTTCGTCAACGAGGTAGTCCAGCACCGCAGACCGAGGAACGGGGCCGAAGACGTCCTGCGGGTTCGGACCAACCAGAGGGACGCCTGCCGCTCTGCAGACGGCGTAGTGCATGAGCAGGTCGCGGTCACCAGGCAAGGAGTCTCCGGGCACTATCGTCGGCTCCTGGCCACGGGGGACGTGGACATGAAGCAGGAAGGGCCACGGATGGCGTGGCTTCGCAGCCTGTCCTGCGGCCACCACGCTGCACTCGAGCCCTGTGCCGGGGCTGCCCCGGCCGTGTTCTTCGAGAACCGCCTCCACCGCTGCGAGTGCTTTCTGTGGTGTGGCGTCGCGAAGCACGACGACCATATCGACGTCGCTGCTCGTCGGCTGCCAGCCGCCTAGTGACGCCGAGCCATGCAGATACGCGCCCAGCAGCTGCCCGTTGCCGTGGTCGTCGACCGAGCGGGCCAGCCGGTGTCCGTAGGCAGCCACGACCCGGGGAACCTGAGTGCGTGCGGCCATGGTGCCCATGATGGCGCAGCAGCACGTTGGAACGTCGGTGCTGTCGTCGCGCGTACAGTCAGACCATGAGCACGCGCACCAGTCGGCGACTCCTTCCTCGACGTTCGTGGGTCCTGCCGGCCCTCCTCGCGGGCGTGGTCTCCGTGGCCTGCGCGGCAGGGGCGGCAACAGCGCTCGAGACCGACACTGTGACGTCCTTCTGGCAGGGAATCTGGTGGTCGATCAGCTTGATCACCACCGTTGGCTTCCTGGGACCACCGCCCCGAACCACTGCGGGAGCGATCCTGTCAGTGGCCCTGATGGTGCTCGGATTCATGCTGCTGGCGATGGTCAGTGCCGCCTTGGCCTCACTCTTCGTCGAACAGGAGGAGAAACCTCGTGACGAGCGCACCGAGAAGCTCGCCGAAGCTGCGCTGGAGGCGCTCGACCGACTCGAGGTGCGCCTGGCGGCGATAGAGAGTGCGATCGCCGAGGAGCCCGCGCCTGAAGATTCGTCCGTCCGCAGGGCGGACGGGTCCGGCTAGGGCGGTACGAAACTCAGTCGACGATAGTGCAGATGCTGGCGCCGGCAGTCAACGTCTGGCCGATCTCTGCTGAAAGTCCGGTGACCGTCCCCGCCTTGTGCGCGTTCAGCGGT
>JAHELE010000197.1 GCA_024644345.1 Actinomycetes bacterium
CGCCGATGCTGTTGCGCGAGTCGCTGGGTTTCGGGTTGGGCCAGGCATTGTTCGCCGGCCCGCTCGCACCGTTCCCCGTGTTCGCGCAGGTCGGGACGCGGCTCACCCCCGAAGGTGGTGGTGACGTGCCGACCACGTGGACCACCATGCCGGTCGCCGGTCGATGACGTCCACCTCTCGTTGAGCGCCGGTCACAACTTCACAGACTTGGTCGATGGTCGTGACCGACGTCGTCTTGAGAAGTGGCGCCGGCGGTGACGACCCGGTTGGTTGATCTCGCAGGGTGGACGGATCGGGTTGCGCAGATTGTCGTCAGGCGACAACCGATGCGGAAGCAGCGGGCTCCGGATCGTGCTCGGGCTTCCGATCCTCGTGAGCCTCGCGGCCGAGGAGCTTGGCGACGATCCAGAACAACAGGCGCCAGCCGATAGCTACCGTCAGGATCACCAGCCCGGTCCAGAATGCTCGAGTCACCGCAGCATCCAGTCCCGAGTCGAGGTACGCGTCACCTCGCTCGAGGCAGGGCTGAATCTCCGGATACTCCACCGAATTGCAGACGGGGATCAGCCGGCCATCGCGTCCGAAGTATGCCGAGATCTTCTTGGTCGTGCCGTCTCCCGTATCGCCGAGTAGCAGCACGAACTCACCGCCTGTTCCGTAGCCCTTCGAGTCGTCGTAGTAGAGGAACACCGTGTACGACAGGTCGTCGTCGTAATAGGAGTCCTCGACGTCAGTCTTTGTCGTCCAACCTTGCTCGCTCCACAACCAGATCTTGTTCTCGTCGTCGATCCAGGCTTCGTTCCCCTTTCCGTCGACTGGTGGCGGGCCGGCTTCGTATACCTGTCGATAGGCGCTGACCGTGAGCTGCTGCGGATCGCACGGATCGCCGATCGCTTTCAACTGGCTCACACCGACCTTTCTGTAGAGCTGGGTCCGGTTGTGTTCGTATCGCAAGGCGCCGTTTTGATCGAGCGTGTACCTGTCACCGTTGGAGTCCACGAGGGTCGCGGCCGCAGCGCTCTCGTCACTCTTGCCGAGATAGCCAGACCCGCTGTCCGCGCTCGGGCTTCCTACAGGGTCACTCTCCAGGTCGAATTGCAGCTTGTTCGCGCTCCACACCGGCGCATCGCGCAGGAACGTCGCGGCATCAACCGGGTTCGCGAAAAAGTCGTATTCACCGAAGTAGGCGCCGTCGTAGGGCTGCCCGATGCATCTGGGGTAGCGGACGCTGTCGAAGCTGTTCTTCGACTCGCGCACCGCAACGATGGAGAAGACGAGCAGCGGCAACAAGAACAACGCAGTGGCGGCCCAGGCCAATCCTCCTCCTGTCGGGATCAGCATCAGCCGCTTCAGCTGGTTCTTG
The DNA here is from genome assembly GCA_024644345.1 of Actinomycetes bacterium. Lineage (GTDB taxonomy): Bacteria > Actinomycetota > Actinomycetes > JAHEKZ01 > JAHEKZ01 > JAHEKZ01. The sequence continues at coordinate 1,364 of JAHELE010000197.1, forward strand.
ACGGGTTCACCGCACACCCAACCCGTGACGCCTGGCAGTGACTCGGCGTCAGGTGCTCTGAGTTCGAACGTGAACTTCGTGGCGTCCGCAAGGGCCTCTTTGTTCGGGACACCGATGACTTCGAACACCCCGTCGAATCTGTCGTCCGACGCGTCGATCGTGACCTCGTTGTCGGGGGCGAACCCGTGCGCAGCGAACGTCGTGATCGTCACCACGTTGTCCTTCACCGCCACGTTCTTGATCCTCTGCTTCTTCTTGATCGCGTAGTGCTCCAAGCCACTGACCATCAGCCCGGCCAGAACGCGCAGGACGAACGTGGCCACGATCGAGACGAAGATCGCTGCGGGAATGGAGAAGCCGTCGTCTCCCGGCGCGGGAATGCACACGAGTAGCCAGGCGAACACGGACGAGAAGAGGAACAGGCCACTCACCACGTAGGACGCCAGGTTGCGTCGGCGCACGAGCATCAGGAGTCGTCGGAGCTGGAGCAGACCGGTACTGGTGTCGGTCGTTGCGTCGTAGAACGCGATCTCTGTCTCCCTGGCTGCTTCACGGAGTTCTTCGCGAGCTCGCCCGATCAGCTTGGCCTTCGACGCCGGTGTCAGGCCCTCAGGATCCGCGGATGCAACGTCCGCATCCTCCAGCTCCTTGCTGATCTCGATCCAGTCCTTGGCGAACTCGGTCCGTCGCTTGGCGAGGTCGAGCTTGCGGTCGCCCCTGCTACGGGCGTCCTTGTTCTCGAACCACGACTTGAGGACCGCGCTGATCCCGGCAACGAGCGCCCCGAAGATGGCCACTCCCGACGGAATGATGACGTCGTTGTTCAGATCGACCGCGATCATCTGTGTTCTCCCCCTCGAGTCACGCCGGTTGGCTCGTGGCAGTTTGGCATGGCCGGCGCTGCCGCCGGGTCGCAGGCGTGCGGCGCGGGGCACCGGTGTCACGACGACGAGGGCGGCGAGCGCAATGGTGCGGAAGTTGTGACGGATGTCCGTCCCCCGGGCGCCGCTCTGCACGCCGGAATGCCGGCCCCCCGGGAGCTCTACTTCGAGGTCATGACCCAGATCCCGTCCCAGTGTTCGGGCGGGTCGGCTCGCAGCTGCTCGCAGCGCTCGACATAGGTGGCAGACAGCGTGTCACCGGGATGCGCCTGCAGGCAGCGGCGGAAGCTGTCGATCGCGCTGTCCCATGCGCCACGCCGATAGTTGGAGATTCCCTCGCGGAAGTCGTTGACCACGTCCATCAGGTGCGGGAACGTCTGGTCGCTGTGGTAGTCGAGCACCTCGTGCACCGCCACCGGCTCGGTCTTGCCCTTCACCACGACCCGATCGACTTCCCTGGTGCGGTACACGCCCTTGAGCTGCTGGTACGTGAAGT
>JAHELE010000089.1 GCA_024644345.1 Actinomycetes bacterium
CGTCCCACAGGTGCTGGTACCGCTCGGTCCAGCTGGACACCTCTTCGAGTCGAGCCACCTCCAGCGTGCATGGGCGCTGCTGGGCCCGACGGCTTCTGCTGACCAGCCCAGCACGCTCGAGAACCTTGATGTGCTTGGAGATGGCCGGCAGCGTCATGTCGAACGGCTCCGCCAGCTCGTTGACAGTGGCTTCCCCCGTAGCCAGACGCGCCAGGATCGCGCGTCGAGTCGGGTTCGCCAGCGCCGCGAAGGTCTCGTCGAGCCGGTCCTCCTGCAGCGCCAGCGCCACCGCGTGCTCCTTAGTTAACCGATTAGATAATTAACCATAGCGGAAGCAACCCTTGGAGGTCCATGGCCGGCCCTTCGGCCCCATGGGAAGTGCAGGGAGCACTGGCCGTGTCAGAGGTACCGATCGATGGTGTCCTTGATGAAGGGATTGAGCACGTCGTGGGTGTGCCCGTAGACCGAGCCGTGACCCATGCCCGCGAACTCGTGATAGATGCCGTTGCCCGCCTGTTCGGCCAGCTCCTGGCCGTCCTGGGGCGGCGCCTGGATGTCCTCGGCGAAGGCGACAACGTGCATCGGCACCATGCATCCGGGAAGCTGCTCGGTCTGGTCGTAGAGCAGGCACGACTCCCACTGCGGGATCAATGACTCCTCGTTCGCCTCGCCGGAGAGCCATTCTTCGAGGTCGGCCCGGATCTTCGGCCACAGCTCACGGTCGCCCAGCACTTTGGCCGGATACAGCATGGCGGCGTAGTGAGTGACCGCGAACATGCCGTCGAGGCGTCCGCCCGCCTTGCGCAGCTCGATCTCGGCTTCCTGGAAGTCCCAGCCCCAGCCGATGCTGCGCGACCCGGTCCCCATGACGATCGCCGACCGCACCAGATCCGGACGATCGATGGCGACCTGCTGGGCGATGGCACTGCCGAACGAGATGCCGACCAACGACACCGGCGGATCACACACCTGCTCGATCAGAGCGCTGGTGTCTGCGCTGAACTTCTCCAGGGGCCACGGCATCGGTTCGGTGCAGCTGGTCTGTCCTATCCCCCGGTTGTCGAACGTGGTGTTGCGGAAGTGTGGTGCGAAGAACGGCATCTGGTACTTGTGCCAGTCGCTGCCGAGACTGCCGCCTCCCGCAACCCAGACGACGTCGTGCCCCTCGCCGAATTGGTCGTAGTGAACCTCCGCACCAGGCACCTGACACGTTGCCATGACCCCTCCTCGTCGCTCTCATCGGACCACGGCTGCATGGCACGATGGCTGCCATGTCGATCCCACCACACGAGCCGGCCGAACCGCTGCCTCACGAACCGCCGGGCGTACCGCAACCGTCACGGGCGCCGTTTCCACAGCCGCTCCAGCAGGACGAAACGATCTGGGCACTGCTGGCACAGTTGTCTGGCCTGGTCGGGCTCGGGGTGATCGGACCCCTCATCATCATGTTGGTCGCCGGCCCCCAACGCCCCTTCGCCAAGGCGGCGGCGACCGAGGCGTTGAACTTCCACCTGACCGTGCTGTTCGCCGTGATCGTCTCAGCGGTGCTGGTGCTGGTCATCATCGGGATCTTCCTGCTACTCGCAGTCTCGATCGCGGCGCTGATCTACAGCATCCTCGCGGCGATCGCCGTCGGACGCGGTGAGACCTATCGCTACCCGTTGACGATCCGACTGGTCAGCTGACGCGCGTCACACGTCGACCAGCAGCCGACGGACGACGAGGTCGGCGAGTAGGCGTCCTCGTCCCGTGAGGACCACACGACCGGATGCCCACGCGTTCGCCTCGAGCAGCCCCTCGCCCACCAGCAGCTCAGCCTCGCCACGCCCGGCACCACTCAGCTGACCGGCGTCCAGGCCCTCGCTCAGCCGAACCTCGAGCAGCACCCGTTCGACCTGCCGGGTCGTACCGTCGAGCACCTCGCGAGCCCGGGCAGGACTGATTCCGGCGGCGAGCCGATCGGCGTAGGCACGGGGGTGCTTCACGTTCCACCAGCGAACCCCTGACACGTGACTGTGCGCGCCCGGCCCGAAACCCCACCAGTCGTCCCCTCGCCAGTAGCTGAGATTGTGTGCGCACCGTTGCTCCGGCGTCCCCGCCCAGTTCGACACCTCGTACCACCGCAGTCCTGCGGCACTCAGCGCCTCGTCGGCAGCCTGGTACATGTCAGCCTGCAGATCGTCGTCGACCTGGGCGAGTTCACCTCGCGCAATCCGGCGCGCCAACGCGGTCCCCGGCTCGACGATCAGCGAGTACGCGCTCAGGTGGTCGGGCTCGAGCGCTAGTGCGGCGTCCAGCGTGGCGCGCCAGTCGTCGAGCGTTTCCCCTGGTGTGCCGTAGATGAGGTCGAGACTGACCCGCTCGAAGCCGACCGCGCGCGCGTCCCGGACAGCCTCAACGACCCGGCCGGGCGTGTGGGCGCGATCGAGCGTCGCAAGCACCGACGGAACCGCACTCTGCATGCCGAACGAGACGCGATTGATGCCGGACGCCCGCAGCGCCCGTAGGGAGTCGGCGGTCACCGACTCCGGGTTCGCCTCGGTCGTCACCTCGGCGTCCTCCTTCACACCGAACGACTGCGTCAACGCATGCAGGATCAGAGCCTGGTCGCCGGGCGCCAGCAGAGTCGGTGTGCCACCGCCGAAGAAGACACTGGCGAGCGGGGGGGCGTGGGGCAGAACATGACGGGCCAGCTCCACCTCAGCGAGCACGGCACCCACGTACTGCTGCTGCGACACCCCTTGCAGCTCACCCGCTGTGTAGGTGTTGAAGTCGCAGTAGCCACAGCGGGCGGCACAGAACGGCACATGCACGTACGCCGCGAAGGGTCGCTCACCTACACCCTTGACGGCGTCGTCGGGAAGGCGCCCGTCGGCGGGTGCCGGCTCTCCGTCGGGCAACGCGCTGGGCATCTCACCAGTCTCCCACTCTCGAGCGCGGGAGCCGGAGTGGACGTTCTCGCGCTTCTCGAAGGGGGTCGAATCGTCAGACGGGGGTGGAGGCGTCCGGCGCAAAGGCTGGGCCGTGGCCGGGGATTACCAGTGTCGGCCGGAGCGCCAAGACTCGCTGCCGTGACGCGCGCAGCACATCGGCGTCCGGCGCAAACGGGTCTTCACGTGGCCCGTCCGCCATCCACCAGAGGTGCGTCAGGACCACCAAGCCGTCGACGGTGCGCACGGCCGTCGAAATATCCTGGTCGGTGTGGCCGCGCGTCTCGAGCAGCGTTGTGTTCGGTCCGACGGCGAAGCCCTCGGCTTCACGGTCTTCCCAGATGTCGCCGTGGTAGATCGCTTGGAAGTCGTGGAAGCGCGCATTCGGGAACAGCGCCGCATGCAAAGTGTGATCGAGGTGGTGGTGGCTGAAGACGACGTCGGTGACCGCGCCGGGCTCGACACCAAACGCCGCCAGCGGGTCGAGGATGAGACCACGATCGGCCACCATTCCCGGATCGACAACGATGATGCTGTCCCCGTCTCGGATGAGCGTGACCGTGCCGGCCACCCGGTCATCGGCGTAGCCCTCGACGATGACGTCCACCTGGGCGCTCATGAGGACGCCACGTACATGTCGTCGAGCACGTCTGAGTACATGTGTTCCACCACTCGGCGTTTCACCTTCTGGCTCGGGGTCAGCTCACCGGTCTCGACCGTGAAGTCGTGGTCGAGCACGCGGAACTGCTTGATGGTTTCCCAGCGGTTCAGCGAACCGTTCAGCTCGTCGATCCGCTCCTGCAGGTGCGCGCGCACCTTTGGGTTGGTGGTCAGGTCGACGTAGTCGCCGGAGAGTCCCTCGGACTCTGCCCACTGGGGGGCGGTGTCGGGATCGAGGGTGATCAGGGCACTTGCGAAGTTCCGCTTGTCGGCGTGCACGACGACATGACCGACGATCGGACTCGAGGCCTTCAGACGCGCCTCGATCACCGAAGGCGCGATGTACTTGCCGCCGGAGGTCTTGACGAGGTCCTTCTTCCGATCGGTGATGCGGACGCGTCCACCCTCGTCGATCTCGCCGACATCGCCGGTGGAGAACCAGCCCTCGGCATCCAGCACCTCCGACGACTGCTCGGGCATCTTGTGGTAGCCCCGCATGACCCCGGGACCGCGCACCTGGATCTCGCCGTCGGAGGCGATGCGTATCTCACTTCCCGGGAACGGTTCGCCGACCGTGCCGAACCGCCAGTTGTGCGGGCGGTTGAGGCAGGTGCCTGCACTCGTCTCGGTGAGCCCATAGCCCTCCAGAACGAGGAGTCCGGCCGCCTCGAACCACTCGGCAACCTCACTGCTCAGCGCCGCACTTCCCGATACGAGATAGCGGATGTTTCCGCCAAGCCGTTCCCGGATCTTCTTGAACACGAGGGCGTCGGCAATGGCGTACTGCACCTTCAGGAGGCCGACCGGTTCAAGTCCGTTCTGGCGCCGACGCGACACCTGCAGTCCCACCGCGAAAGCCCACTGCGCAATCGCAGCCTTGGCCCCGCCTTCACCGATAGCGGTCTGGATCACCCGGGCGCGCACCTTCTCGAAGATGCGCGGCGCACCCGCCATGAAGGTGGGCTTGACCTCAGCGAGCCCGTCGGCGATCTTGTCGACCCGCCCATCGACCGCCGTCGCAAAGCCGATCTGGAGCATGGCAGCGACGAGGACCTTGCCGAACGAGTGCGACAGCGGCAACCAGAGAAACTGCAGGTCGTCGACGGTCAGGATCTCGACGGCATCGATGCATGCACCCTCGTACGTCCAGCACGACTGGCTCAGCTCGACGCCCTTGGGACGTCCGGTGGTGCCGGAGGTGTAGATCAGTGTGGCGAGGGCCTCGGGGGCGATGGCCTCGATCGAGGCGTCGACCGAACCGGGGTTGTCGCGAAGGTGGTCTGCTCCGAGTCGCGCCAGGTCTCGCCACGACATCACCCAGTCGCCATCGCCGTCTCCGTCGATGACGATGACCTTGTCGGCCTTCGGAAGCTGATCGCGAACGGAGGAAAGCTTGGCGACCTGGTCGGCGTTCTCGGCGAAGATGAATCGGCTGTCGGAGTCAGAGAGGATGAACGCCACGTCCGCCTGCTCGGTGGACGGATAGACACTGGTGGTGGCGCCTCCGGCGCACATCACGGCGAGGTCAGCGAGGATCCACTCGTACCGGGTCGAGCAGATGAGCCCAACCCGCTCTTCACGCTGCAGGCCGAGGGCGAGCAGGCCGGCCGCGAGGTCGAACGACTGCTGGCCAACCTGTTCCCACGTGAGCGCCTCCCAGCCTCGGCCTGTGGGGAACCGCAGTGCCTCCCGGCGTGGTGTGGCAGCGACCCGGTTGACGAGCATCTGCGCAACTGAACGCGCCGGGCGGGGGTAGGTGGCCTCCGCGCTGCCGGTGATCGGCATCGTCATGCAATCCTCCGTTGATCAACGTGTGGCCAGCCTAGGGAGCGGGCGGCGTCCGCACCACCGGACGCACGCACTCACCTTCCCCTTTCCCGCCCCGCCCCCCCACATTGTGTGAGTTCTGTGAGGCCATGGCCTCACAGAACTCACACAATGCTGGGGTTAGGGCTACTTCTTGGGGGTGGCCTCCTCGTTGGAGAGCGCAGCGATGAAGGCTTCCTGCGGAACCTCGACGCGGCCGACCATCTTCATCCGCTTCTTCCCCTCCTTCTGCTTCTCCAGAAGCTTGCGTTTACGGCTGATGTCGCCGCCGTAGCACTTGGCCAGGACGTCCTTGCGGATGGCCCGGATGTTCTCCCGGGCAATGATGCGCGCCCCGATGGCCGCCTGGATCGGGACCTCGAACTGCTGACGCGGGATCAGGTCCTTGAGCTTCTGCGCCATGGCGACGCCGTACGTGTAGGCCTTGTCCTTGTGCACGACCGCACTGAAGGCGTCGACCGTGTCGCCGTGCAGCAAGATGTCGACCTTGACCAGCTCGGCAACCTGCTCGCCGCTCTGCTCGTAGTCCAGCGACGCGTAGCCGCGGGTCCGTGACTTCAGCTGGTCGAAGAAGTCGAAGACGATCTCGGCCAGCGGCAGCGAGTAGCGAAGCTCGACGCGTTCCTCGGACAGGTAGTCCATGCCGAGCAGCTGACCGCGGCGTCCCTGGCAGAGCTCCATGATCGTGCCGATGAACTCCGACGGTGCCAGCACCGTGGCCCGGACCACCGGCTCGTGCACCTCGGCGATCTTGCCGACCGGGAACTCGCTGGGGTTCGTGACCACGATCTCGCTGCCGTCTTCCATGACGACGCGGTAGACCACGTTCGGCGCGGTGGAGATCAGCTCGAGATCGAACTCGCGCTCCAGACGTTCGCGGACGATCTCGAGGTGCAGCAGCCCCAGGTAGCCGCAGCGGAAGCCGAACCCGAGGGCTGTGGACGTCTCGGGCTCCCACACCAGGGCGGCGTCGTTGAGCTGGAGCCGCTCGAGTGCGTCGCGAAGCTCGGGGTAGTCGGAGCCGTCGACGGGGAACAGGCCCGAGAAGACCATCGGCTTGGGGTCTCGAAAGCCGGGAAGGGCCTGCGTCGCCGGCTTCGGTGCGTCGGTCACCGTGTCGCCGACACGTGACTGTCGGACGTCCTTGACCCCGGTGATGAGGTACCCGACCTCACCGACGCCCAGGCCTTGGGTCGGCACCGGCTCCGGTGAGATGACTCCGATGTCGAGCATCTCGTGCGTGGCGCCGGACGACATCATCTTGATCCGCTCGCGCGGCGTCAGACGACCGTCGATGACCCGCACATAGGTGACCACACCGCGATAGGTGTCGTACACGGAATCAAAGATCATGGCGCGCGCCGCCGCGTCGGGGTCGCCCACAGGCGCCGGAACCAGGGTGACAATCTCGTCGAGCAGCCGCTCGACACCCTCACCGGTCTTGCCCGACACCCGTAGACAGTCGTCGGGCTCACAGCCGATCAGGTGCGCCAGCTCGTCTGCGTACTTGTCGGGCTGCGCCGCTGGAAGGTCGATCTTGTTCAGCACCGGGATGACCTGAAGGTCGTTCTCGAGGGCCAGGTAGAGGTTGGCCAGCGTCTGTGCCTCAATGCCCTGGGCAGAGTCGACCAGCAGCACAGCTCCCTCGCACGCCGCGAGCGACCGGGACACCTCGTAGGTGAAGTCGACGTGGCCGGGGGTGTCGATCATGTTCAGGATGTGGTCGGTCCCGGTGGGACCGGTCCACGGAAGGCGGACCGCCTGCGACTTGATGGTGATCCCGCGCTCCCGCTCGATGTCCATCCGGTCGAGGTACTGGGCGCGCATCAGCCGCTGCTCGACAACCCCGGTGGCCTGCAGCATCCGGTCGGCGAGGGTCGACTTGCCGTGGTCGATGTGGGCGATGATGCAGAAGTTGCGCAGCACCGAGGGATCGGTGGACGCCGCTTGCGGCACTCGGCCGGGAGGGGTCGCGGGCACGCACATTCCTTCTGGATCACTCGGGGGCGTCGTCGTGGACACTCCATCGTCCCACGTCGGCTGCCTTTCCCTGCCATGAGCCAGTTTGGAGGGTGGGGCGAGTGGCCGGTAGCCTAGGCAGCCTGTGTGGCCGTCGGCCCGCACCGACCCACCAGCACGATCCCGATAGATAGAGGCAGAGCTCACCGTGGCGAACATCAAGTCCCAGATCAAGCGCAACCGGCAGAACCAGAAGGCCGAGGACCGCAACAAGGCGGTCAAGTCTGAGTTCAAGACGGCCATCCGCAAGTTCCGCGAGGCCGCCGAGGCAGGCGACCGCGCCGAGGCCGAGACGCTGATGCGCCAGGCATCGAAGCTGGTCGACAAGGCCGCTTCCAAGGGCGTCATCCACAGCAACCAGGCAGCGAACAAGAAGGCCCGAATGGCCACTCGTCTCGCCAAGGTCGCCTAGAACGTTCCTCCCAAGAGAGTCGGAAACCCCTGAGAGCCGCGGATCCCGCGGCTCTCAGTCGTATGGCGAACCGAACTGGTGCCTGTGCCCCGAGATATCAGCGCTGACGGCGGGCGCGACCGACGGCGATCAGCATGCGCTCGAGAGCAAACTCGGGGTCGACGCTTCCGGTCTTGACGTCGGTGTCGGCGACGGCCACCGCCTTGATTGCCGAGGCAAGTCCGAGCTCGGACCAGTCGCGAGCCAGGGCCCGAAGATCTTTCACCTTCCACGGGGGCGCTCCGGAAAGCGAGGCGACCGAGTCGGCTGGCGCTCCCCGGGGAGAGGTGGCGACGAGCGCCAGCTGCCGCAAGGACCGCCCACAGGCGGCCGTGACCAGAACCGCGGGGACGCCGGACTCTCGTGCGTGGCGGAGCAGCCCGAGAGCCTCGGCTGTCCGGCCGGCGAGCACCTGGTCGGCGATGTCGAACCCTTGGACCTCGACCCGGCCGCCGTAGTAGCGCCGCACCGTGTCTTCGTCGAGGCGTCCGCCCGCGCCGAGGTCGCTCACGAGCTGCGAGCAGGCTCCCGACAGGTCGCGCAGCTTGGTGCCGACCGCATTGATGAGGACCTCGATCGTCTGCTGGTCGGCATGACACTTGAACGCGGCCAGCTCGGACTTGACGAACTCCGCCCGGTTCAACCGGAGCGCGTTACCCGACGGTGAAGTCGGCGTCTTGATCGTGGCGGCACCGGCCTTCTTGGCTGCGGTCAACACGCCCTTGCCGCCGTTTCCGCCTGCGTGAACCAACACCACCATGGCATCAGGGTTCGGCGCCGCCAGGTAGGCCATGACCTCGTCGAGGGACGCCGCCACATCGGGGTTCGACTGCACGAGGCTCTCGACACCGTCGACCACCACAAGAGGAGCACCACCGAACAGCGACGGTGACGTCGCCACCCCCAGCTGGCCGGTCTGGAGGGCCCGTGCCGAGTGAGTGACGATCTCGATGTCGCTGTCACCCGCGCTCGCGATCAGTTCCTTGAGCGCACGTTCGATGAGCAACTCTTCGTTGCCGGTGATCACGGTGAGCGGTGCGATGGCCATCAGGGTCAGCATCTCAGATCCCTCCGACCAGTCTCGGCCGGAGTCATCCCAGCGAGAGCACCCGAAGACCGTCAGGACCCTCCACCACGGCCACCGCCCCATCGGTGTCGGTCCTTGCGACCAACGCGCCGGAGCCCTCAAGGGCACTGATCAGCTCGGGCGAGGGGTGACCGTACGGGTTGTCGTCTCCCACGCTGATGACCGCCACCTGGCCCCCGACCGCGCGCAGGAACTCCGCGTCCTGATACTTCGATCCGTACCTCACGGCGGGACTGTGTCCGGTAGTGACAGTCGAGGTTGCGACCCGCGCCCATCGGCACTTCTAGGGCGGTGGAGCTCTTGCCTAGGGAGCGGCCCGCGCGGCTGACATTGTCCGCGTGGCCACTAGCGGCAAGCCGCGTCGACGAAGATGATCTGGTGGTGATCAAAGACCGGACGCGTCCCTCGGTCGCGGTCTCTGTTGCCTTCGTCGCGCTGGGCGTGATCTGGGGCACGAACTTTCTGTTCATGAAGTGGGCTGCGGAGGTCATAGAACCCGCCCAGATCGTGCTCCTTCGCGTCTTGTTCGGATTCCTGCCGGTGCTCCTCTTCGCGCTAGTCCGCCGTGACCTCTCGCGTGAGCATCTCCGCTTCGCTCGGCACTTCCTCGCCATGGCGTTGCTCGCCACGGTGATCTACTTCTTCTGCTTCGCGGCTGGGACGCAGCGGCTGCCATCATCCATCGCTGGCTCGCTGAGCGGCATGATCCCGCTAGTGGCGTTCATCGCGACGAGCATCTTTCTCCGCACCGAGCCGGTGACCCGTCTGGCGCTAGTCGGTGTGCTGTGTGGTTTTGGTGGCGTCGTACTGATCGCGAGGCCGTGGGACGCGGCCTCCGGGATCGACGGTGTCGGGGTCGCTTTCATGGTGTTGGGCTCGGCGAGCGTAGGTCTGTCGTTCGTCTACGCACGGCGCTTCCTCAGCAGGCTTGCGATTCCGCCCACGGCGTTGACGACTTATCAGATGGCCATCGCGTGCCTGATTCTCCTGATCGTCACACCGAAGGCGGGGCTCACCGACATCGTCGACGTGCCGCGCGCCTTCTGGGGCCTCGTCCTCGGCCTCGGTCTCCTCGGCACAGGCATCGCC
>JAHELE010000090.1 GCA_024644345.1 Actinomycetes bacterium
CCGCCATGGTGCTCGGCGCCTACGCCATCTTGATCACTCTCGGCCTGATCCTGGTCTACGCCGCAGCCAAGTTCGCCACGCTGGTCGCCCAGTACGCCCCGAGTAGTGACGCCATCACCAAGGATGCAGACACCTTCCTGTCGAACCTGGGAATCGGCCAGAAGCAGATCGACGCCGCCACCGGTTCGATCTCTCCGCAGAATGTCGCCACGGTCTTCACCGATGTGCTCTCGAGCCTGAGCAGCGTGGCCGGATTACTCTTCTTCGTGCTGGCCGTCATCATCTTCCTCGGTCTCGACAGCCTGGGCTTCGCCGACCGGCTCCGCTACACGGCGAGGAGCCGGCCTGACATCTCCGAGGCGATGACGAACTTCACCAGCGGGACGAGAACCTACCTCGCCGTCTCCACGATCTTCGGCGGCATCGTGGCTGTGGTCGACACGATCGCGCTGTACCTCATGGGAATCCCGGCGCCGATCCTCTGGGGCTTCGTCGCGTTCGTCACGAACTACATCCCCAACATCGGGTTCGTTATCGGCGTGATTCCTCCGGCAGTCCTGGGTTTGCTGGTCGGCGGCTGGAAGCTCGCCATCGTTGTTGTCGTCGTCTACAGCGTCATCAATTTCGTCATCCAGTCAATCATCCAGCCGAAGTTCGTCGGCGACTCGGTCAACCTCGCCACTACCGTGACGTTCCTGTCGATGGCCATCTGGACATGGACGATCGGACCGCTCGGTGCGCTACTGGCTGTGCCCCTGACCTTGCTCACCAAGGCCATCCTCATCGATCTCGACCCCAGTACGAGGTGGATCGGCACGTTGCTCGGGTCGACGACGCCTCAAGACGACAATGCTCCACCCGGCCAGGAGTCCATCACACCGGCAACGGTCAACGTCTCCGCGAAAGACGACACAGCTGACCCACCCGACGGGTAGGCGGGGCGGCTACCGGCCCAGGCCCAGACCGGGTGGCAGGTCTCCCCGGTGGGCGAGCACGAGGCGATGGGTCGGCCGGGTCAGCGCAACGAAGAGCGCCCGGTGCCCGTGGCGCCCTTCGGCCACGATGGCTGCCGGGTCGACAACGACCACCACATCGAACTCCAGGCCTTTCGCCTGCTCTCCGGAGAGCAGGACGACCCGGGCAAGCAGGTCGTCGTCAGCCCCCGACAGCCAGGGCGCGAGCACGTCGCCGAGCTCGGGAAGGCTGGCACGTGGGGCGATCACGGCGAGGCGTCCGTCCCCCAGCTCGTCCACCTGCGGGCCAACCACCGCCGACGCCGATGACAGATCGGAGATCTCAACCGTGATCGGCTCCTCCCCCTCGCGCACCGACGTGGGGGTCGTCGCGTCGAACCCGGCCGCCGACAGCATGGCTCCGGCGCGATCCATCACCTGTGCGGGCGTGCGGTAGTTGATCGTGAGGTCTCGCTGGGTCCATGCACTGCCGACGTGCGGCGCCAGCGCGCCGCCCCACGAGTCCGACACGGCCGCCCCCGTCGCCTGCGCCATGTCGCCGACCACCGTGAACGACTTCGTCGGGCACCGCCGCAGCAGCAGACGCCACATCATTGGGCTCAGCTCCTGCGCCTCGTCGACAATGACATGCCCGTACGTCCACGTGCGGTCAACGAAGGCTCGCTCCGCAACGGTGAAGACCTCTCCTGCCTCGGTGAACCGCGAGGCGAGTGTCTCGGCCGAAACGAGCTGGCTGGCTGGGCCCCCCATCGACTCGAGCACCTCTCGGGCGTGACGCAGGTCATCCGCCGCGACTCGCCGTTCGCGATGGCTCTCCCGGGCCACATCCTCGTCGTCCTCGCCAATCAGCTCGGCGATCTCGTCGAGCAGCGCCACGTCAGCGGTCGTCCACCCGGCATCGCGAGAACGCAACAGCAAGACGCGCCCGTCGTTGCTCCAGCCGGGAGTGGCCGCGAACACACGGTCAGGGCTGGTGAAGAGATCCGCCAGCACCCGCTCGGCCGCCAGCGGAGGCCACGCGAGATTGAGTTCACGCCTCACGTCAGGTGAATCGCGCAGCAGACCCTCGACGTCGGCACGATCGACCGAGTCAGGCGAGTGGCCCGTGGCGTTGGCATAGACGTCGACCAGATGGTTCAACATCGTCCGCACAAACACCCGGCGGCCGGCGTTGTGCGGCCGACCGTTGCGGCGAGCGGCCTCGACAGCCGACCGCATCGCCCGCGGTCGCAACGGGATAGTGGTGCCCTCCACCTGCATCATCGTTTGCCGATGGGGAACCCGAACCCGCTGACGCACGGCCCTTTCCAGCACCTCGGTCATCCGCAGCGACCCCTTCAGGGCGGCCACCGCCTCGTCCTCCTGGGCCGTCACCAGAACTCCGGGGAAGAGCTCGGATGTCGTGGCCGTGACCACTCCTGTCTCGCCCAGGGACGGCAGCACCTGCGAGATGTATCGCAGGAACACCGGACTCGGCCCCACCAGCAGGACGCCACGCGACTCCAGTCGGTCGCGGTGGGTGTAGAGCAGATAGGCGGCCCGATGCAGCGCGACAGCCGTCTTACCGGTACCGGGACCGCCTTGTACGACCATCATCCCCTGCAGTGGCGCCCGTACGATCTCGTCCTGCTCGCTCTGGATGGTGGCGACGATGTCGCTCATTCGGCCCGTTCGATGGGCGTTCAAGGACGCCAGCAGGGCCCCGTCTGTGGTCAGGCTCGTCGACCCCGACGTGTGTGACACCAGATCAGGGCGTGCCTCAAAGGCGTCGAGGTCGAGGACGTCGTCGTAGATGGCAGCAACTTGCCTGGTCTTCGTCTCGAGATGGCGTCGGCGCACCACCTCGCCAGGGCGCAGCGAGGTGGCCTGGTAGAAGTCACGAGATGCAGGGGCCCGCCAGTCGACGAGAAGCTGCGCCTGGTCGTCGTCGAACAGGCCGAGACGCCCGATGTAGCGCACGGTCTCGTCCGCCATGTCGAGTCGCCCGAAGCACAGGCGATCCTCGACCCCGGACAGCTGCACCAGCCGGTCTTCGTACAGGATCGCGAATGCGTCTCGCTCGGACCTCGCCTGTGGTGTGCCGCTCGCCCCCGCTCGCCTGACCTTTCGCAGCTCACGGTCGGTTCGCTCACGCAGCAGGTCCAGACGCGAATAGAGCACATCGACGTGGCGCTGCTCGACATCGACCTCGCTGGTGGTCACGGCATCTCTCGGGGGTCATCGAATCCGGGGGTCGTCCAGCGTAGCGGCCAGGCCCCGTCTCAGATCACATCGGCTCCTTGGGCACGGGAGGTTCCTTGTTGGCCAACGTCACCCCGGCGCTTGCCACGGTCACCATCCCAAGCGCAGCCAGCTCATGGACGCCGAGCCGCTGATGCAGGATCACGAACCCGGAGATCGATGCGGCAGCCGGCTGGAGGCTCATGAGCACGCCGAATACGCGCGTCGGGATACGACGCAGGGCCGTCAGCTCCAAGCCGTACGGGACGATGGTGGATATCATGGCAACCACCGCCACGCCAACGAGGAGCGAGGGATCGTCACGTACTGCGGATGCCTGTGATGCACCGAACGGCAGAACCACGATCGCCGCAAAGACCAAGGCAACTGCAAGACCGTCGACGCCCGGCAGGACGCGCCCGACACGCGCACTCGACACGATGTACCCGGCCCAGAACAGACCAGCGGTGAAGGCAAGAACCAGACCGAGGGCATTCACCTCTCCGCTGGCCGCCTGCGAACCGAGCAAGGCGACTCCGGCCCCCGCAAGCGCCACCCAGGCGAAGTCAATCGGTCGTCTGGTCTGCACCAGGGCCAGGAGCAGTGGACCGAGGAACTCCACCGTGACCGCCACACCGAGGGGCACCAGACTCAGTGACGAGTAGAAGATGAGGTTCATGCCACCGAGGGCGAGGCCGAGCAAGGCTGCGGCACCCCATTGCTGTCGCGTCCACGACCGCACTCGTGGACGAAGGACCGTGAGCAGCACGAGAGCCGCGATCACCAACCGGAGGAGAGCGGTTCCAGCGACGCCAAGATCGTCAAAGAGAGTGCGTGCGATGGCGGCGCCGGTCTGGACGCAGGCAATCGCGGTGACCACCAGCAGCGGCGCGGGCACCCGGTCGCGTCTCACGTCCGCAGCCTGACACACCCCGTGGGACACGGTGTTTCAGATCCCGCCCTGAGCCACCTGCGGCCCCCGACATCTGGTGGGATGCCAGAGACACAACCCGACGTTCCTGGAGCCAGCCGTGAGTACACCACCCTCATCAGCCATCGTGGTCGGCGCCGGCATCATCGGCTGCTCGATTGCACTGGAGCTGAGCCGCCGCGGATGGGACGTCACGGTGGTCGACAAGGGTTCGACACCCGGATGCGGCTCGACGAGCGCCTCGTCGGCAATGGTGCGGTTCAACTACGACAACCTGCAGGAAGTGGTCCTCGCCTGGGAGTCACACAGCCGCTGGGTCGACTGGAGCAAGCACCTCGGCGTGGACGACCCAGCTGGTCTGGCCACCTACGTTCGCACCGGGCTGCTGGTGCTCGACGGCGAGCTGCTCGACCGGTCGCTCGAGCTCGGCCACATGGACACACTCGACATTCCTTACGAGGCCCTGACGGCCGACCAGATCCGTGAGCGCTACCCGGCTCTCGACCCGGCGCGGATCGGCCCCGCCTGTCGGGTCGAGGACGAGCACTTCTGGGACGAACCGACCGGCGAGGTCGGTGGTTTCGTCCAGCACGAGTCCGGCTTCGTCAACGACGCAACGCTGGCCGCCCACAACCTCGCCTTCGCCGCCGAGCAGTCGGGAGCCAGTTTTCGCTGGCGTGCCCAGGTGACGGACGTGCTCGTCGACGACGACCGCGTCACGGGGGTCCGGCTTGCCGATGGCAGCGAGCTGTCGGCGGACGTCGTCGTCAACGCCGCCGGCCCCTGGTCGGTCGCACTCAACACGATGGCGGGGGTCCTCGACGACTTCAGCACCTCGACCCGGGCCACCGAGCAGGAGGTCATCTCGGTACCCGCGCCGCAAGGTTTCCGTCTCGAGGACGGCGGCACCGGCGTCCATGACCCTGACTTCGGAACCTACTTCCGGCCGCACCCGGGCGGCACGATCATCGTTGGCAGCTTCGAGGCCCCATGTGACCCGCTGATCCTCGTGGACGACGCCGACGACGTGCGACAGTCGCCGTCCGCTGAAAACTGGGAGGTACAGAGCCTTCGCCTGGCACGACGGCTGCCCGACCTGCAGGTGCCCGGCCAGAAGTCGGGGATCGTCAGCGCCTATGACATCACCGACGACTGGATCCCGATCTACGACAAGACCTCGCTCGGCGGCTTCTACGTCGCCATCGGAACCAGCGGCCACCAGTTCAAGGCGGCTCCGTTCGTCGGCGTGGCAATGGCTGAGCTGATCGGCGCCGTCCAGAGCGGCCGTGACCATGACACGGACCCGTTGGTCGTCCGAGGCGAGTACACCGGCGTCGATCTGGAACTCGGCTTCTTCTCGCGCCACCGCCACGTCCAGCTGCACCGGCAGCTCACCGAACACCTCTGAGGCGGTCGTGAACAACCAGTACCGCGTCGTCGTCATCGGCGGCGGAATAGTGGGCGCCAGCGTCCTGTACCACCTGGCCGCACGCGGCGTATCCGATGTGGTGCTCGTTGAGCGTGGCGAGCTCACGGCCGGATCAAGCTGGCACGCGGCCGGTGGCTTCCACGCGATCAACTCCGACCCGGTCATTGCCCGGCTGCAGGCCTACACGATCAGCATGTACCGAACGGTCGAGCAAGAGAGCGGCCAGAGCGCCGGGCTGCACCTCACCGGCGGCATCGAGCTCGCGGGGACGCCCGAGCGTGCCGAGTGGCTCAAGGCTGAGCTGGCGTGGCACCGCTACATGGGTAACGACGACGCCTACCTGCTCTCCCCTGACGACGCAGCCGCGATGGTGCCGATCATCGACCCCACGGGACTGACGGGTGCGCTCTTCGACCCACACGAGGGAAACCTCGACCCGCATGGCGCCACGCACGCATACGCAGGAGCAGCGCGCAAGCGAGGCGCTGAGGTGATTCAGCACAACCGCGTGCTGTCGATCACCCAGGAGCCGGACGGAGAGTGGCTGCTCGAGACCGAGAAGGGGCCGATCCGCGCCGAGCACGTGGTGAACGCCGGTGGTCTGTGGGCCCGCCAGGTCGGCCACATGGTCGGCGTCGAGCTGCCGCTGATCCCGATGCAGCACCATTTCCTGGTTACCGAGGACGTCCCCGAGGTCGCAGCTCTGACCGGCCCCATGCCGGCGGTCACCGACCTCGAAGGGTTTACCTACCTGCAGCGCGAGCAGAACGGTGTCCTGCTCGGTGTCTACGAGCAGAACCCCAAGCACTGGCTGGCTGACGGTCCCGACTGGGACTACGGAATGGAGCTGATCCCCGAGGAGGTCGACCGGATCGCCCCAGAGCTGTCCATCGGTTTCGAGAGGTTTCCGGCTTTGCAGCGCGTCGGCATCAGGCGTTGGGTCAACGGTGGCATCACCTTCACCCCCGACGGCAACCCACTGGTGGGGCCGGTGCCCGGACGCCGGAACTTCTGGTCGGCGTGCGGCGTCATGGCCGGCTTCTCACAGGGCGCGGGCATCGGGCTCGCACTGGCCAACTGGATCGTCGATGGCGACCCCGGCGACGACGTGTTCGGCATGGATCTCACCCGCTTCGGTCCGTACGCAACTGACGACTCCTACCTGCGCGCCACCACCTCACAGTTCTATGCCCGCCGCTTCCTGATCGCTTACCCGAACGAGGAGCTTCCGGCGGGCCGCCCTCTCAAGACCTCTCCCGCCTATCCCGACCTGGTGGGTGCCGGTGCCCGATGCAGCGTGGTCTACGGCCTCGAGGTGCCGCAG
This sequence comes from Actinomycetes bacterium, assembly GCA_024644345.1. Taxonomy (GTDB): domain Bacteria; phylum Actinomycetota; class Actinomycetes; order JAHEKZ01; family JAHEKZ01; genus JAHEKZ01. Next base: position 6,879 of record JAHELE010000090.1, read on the forward strand.
TATTTCGCACCGACCCCATCGTTCGACGAGACGCTCACCTGGAAGAGATCCAACGCCCACGAGATCGTCGGCCAGGAAGTCGCTGCGACACGGGCCGCCGCCGGGCTCTACGAGACAACCGCCTACGCGCGTTACGAGGTCACCGGCTCCGGCGCGGCCGCGTGGATCGACCACCTGATGGCCTCGGCCCTTCCGACGGTCGGACGGATCAAGCTGGCTCCTATGCTCAACCACCGGGGGTACCTGATGGGTGACCTCACCGTGAGCCGGTTGGCTGACGACCGGTTCTGGATCACCGGCTCGTACTACCTGCAGGAGTGGCACCAGCGGTGGTTCGCCGAGCACCTTCCGTCCGACGGCAGCGTCACCATCACCAACCTGTGTGACGACTGGTGCGGCTTCTCCCTTTCCGGACCACGCTCCCGCGAGATCGTGCAGCAGATGGTCGACATCGATCTCAGCCATGCCGAGATCCCGTTCCTTTCGGTCCGCGAGGCGACGGTCGCGGGCACGGACGCCGTCCTGGGGCGTATCTCACTGACCGGTGAGCTCGGCTACGAGGTGACCGTCCCCGCGTCTCAGCAACGAGCCCTGCTGGGCGCGTTGCGAGAGACCGGCGAACCACTCGGCATGCGCCTGATCGGCGACCGCGCGATCGACAGCCTGCGCCTCGAAAAGGCCTACGGCATCTGGTCTGCGGAGTTCACCCAGGCCTATACACCGGCCATGTCCGGTCTCGACCGCTTCGTGGCGTACGACAAGGCCGACTTCATCGGACGGGGCGCCGCACTCGCCGCGCGAGGCACCACACCCGAGAAGCGCCTGGCACTCCTGGCCATCGACGCCCTCGATGCGGACGCCTCCGGCGACGAAGGCGTGTGGCTGCACGGCAACCTCGTCGGTTTCACCACGTCCGGAGCCTACGGCCATCATGTCAAGCAGAGCCTTGCCCTGGCCTACGTCGACAGCAGCCTGGTCGACGACGCCACGACATCGAACTCTCCCGACCTCACCGTGGATATCGTCGGTGAACCGCGTCCCGCACGGATTCTGGCCGAACCTCCTTATGACCCCACGGGATCTCGCCTGCGTACCTAGCCGCGGCCGACGCGACACACACCAATACCCCCACCCGACCGTCATGGAACGACGACAATGCCCCCATGGACACCCTGGGGCTGGCGGTCATCGCGGCGCTGGTTCTTGGGTACGGGTTGGTCAGCCGCCGGCTGTCGACCACCGTCGTGTCAGCCGCGATGTTCTTCCTCGCCGGCGGGGTTCTGATTGGGCCCTCCGCACTCGATCTCGTGACGCTGCCCGGGACGAGCTCGACGATCGAAGGGCTCGCAGAGATCACGCTGGCCCTGGTCTTGTTCGCGGACGCCTCTCGTATCCGGCTGCACGTCCTGCGCCGCCAGACAACGATCCCCACTCGCTTGCTGGCCGTCGGGCTGCCGCTGACCATCGTGGCGGGAACCGCGGCAGCCTTGGCCCTGCTCCCCCAGCTGCTCTTCGCCGAGGCCGTGGTGCTCGCCATCATCCTGGCGCCGACCGATGCTGCTCTCGGGCAAGCAGTCGTCTCTGACGAGCGCCTCCCTTCACGTATTCGTCAAGCGCTGAACGTCGAGAGTGGGCTCAACGACGGCATCTGCGTTCCCTTGCTCGTGATCGCCCTCGCCTGGGCTGACACCGAGAGTGGCGCGCTGAGCGCGACGGAGAGTCTTCGAGTGGCGGCCGAGGCGATCGGCTATGGGGTGGCCGCCGGAGCGCTGATCGGCTCTCTCGTCGCCCTTCTGCTCGGCCGGGCCGTCCGCGCCGGGTGGTCGGGTGGCTCGTGGGAGCAGGTTGTCCCCTTCGGCGCGGCGCTGGCCTCCTATGGTCTCGCGGACTGGTGGGGAGGAAGTGGGTTCATCGCCGCGTTCGTCGGCGGGGCCGCATTCGGAGCCCTCTTCCGCGAGCACGAGGCGGCAGGACGCTTTCTGGAGGAGGCAGGGGGACTCACGAACGCCGTCACCTTCATCGTGGTGGGCGCTGTGCTGCTCGTTCCGTTGCTCGACGCGGTCGACCCCGCGATGGTCGTCTACGCCCTGATCAGCTTGACCGCGGTGCGGATGGTTCCTGTGGCTCTCAGTCTGGCGGGCACCCACGCCCGGCAACCCACTGTCACGTTCCTCGGCTGGTTCGGACCCCGGGGCTTGGCCTCGCTGGTGTTCGTCGTCATCGTTCTCGACTCCGAGGGCTTGCCGCACGCAGATGTCATCGTCTCGACGGCGCTCGCCACGATCGTGCTCTCGGTCGTCGCTCATGGGGCATCTGCCATACCGTTGGTGAACCGGTACGTCGGCTGGTACCGCTCACACGAGACCAAACCGCAGATGGAGTCGGTGCACACCCCTGGACCACGCTGGCGGTCGGAGCCCTGGCACACCAACGGTGAGTCATCGTGACTCCGGTCAGACAAACCCTCAACAGGAAGAGGCGCCATGCAAGCAGTGATCGTTGAGGAGTTCGGCGACCCCCCGCACCTCGTTGTTCGAGAGGTGCCCACGCCTGACCCCGGGCCGGGACAGATCCGCATCAAGGTCGCTGCCGCCGGGATCAACCCGGTCGACACCTACAACGCCAAGGACCCGTCATGGGCCGGCATTGAGGTCGGCTGCATCCTCGGCTACGACATCGCCGGCTCAGTGGATGCGGTCGGTGACGGCCTCAGCGACGCCTTGGTTGGACAGAACGTGATGGCAATGACCGCCTTCGCCCGGGGGCAGGGCGGCTATGCCCAGTTCGCGGTGGTTGATGAGCCGCTGGCGGCCTACCTGCCTGGTGAAGCGGACCTCGTAGCGGCGGCCTCGGTTCCCCTCGCCGCCGGAACGGCATGGGAGGTGTTGCGTAAGCTCGAGCCAGCCGGCGGGACCGTGCTGGTCGTCGGTGGGAGCGGTGGCGTCGGGCTCTTCCTGCTCCAGCTCGCGTCCGCAGCCGGCCTTCGGGTGATCGCACTCGGACAGGAGCGAGGTCACGACGTGATGCGCGCCCACGGAGCCGTGGCATGCGTCGACTACCGATCTGCTGCTGCGATGGCGCAGGCTGTGGATGCGGCCGGTGGTTCGTTCGACTCGATCGCCGACCTCGTGGGGGGGCCGCTGAC
>JAHELE010000198.1 GCA_024644345.1 Actinomycetes bacterium
CTACCAGTGCCCCCCGTTCCATCGGTGGTCGCCGATGCGCGCGACAGCGTGCGCTCCCTGGCGGAGGGAGCCCGCTCGGGCACAGCCACAACCGCCGATGAGCGCGCCGCCTGGTTGGTGGGGCTGCGCCAGATCGTGGACGCCGCCGAGGCTGCGTTCATCACCGTGCTGGCCGACTTCGACGCCGCTGGCGACGGCGAGGTGCTCCACGCCGCCTCGACCACCCAGGCGTGGCTGCGGGGCGCGCTGGGCATGGCCGCCGGTGACGCCGCCGAACGAGTGCGCATCGCCAGAGCCAGTCGTGATGTGCTGAGTGCGCCGCTGCAGCGCCTGACTTTCGACAAGGTCAGGGTCATCGCCAGGACGACGCGCGCACTTCCACCCTCCAGCCACGAGGACGCCATCTCCACGCTCACCGACATCGCTGACCAGGTGGGCGTCGACGATCTCCGCACGGCGGCTCGTCATCTCAAGAACGTTGTCGACCCCGACGGATCGCTGCGGCAGGCCGAGGTCGACTTCGATCGGCGCTGGCTCACCGTCGCGCCCATGCTGGATGGGATGCACTCGATAGAGGGAGTGCTCGACCCCGAGTCGGCCGGACTGTTGACCAGCGCGCTCGCGCCCTACTGCGTTCCATCTGGACCTGACGACGTCCGCACGGCGGCCCAGCGCCGTGCCGACGGGCTCACCGAGATCGTTGCCGTAGCGGTCAAGAGTGACGACCTCCCCCGCATCTCGGGTACGACGACCGGGCTCCAGGTCCAGGTGTCGTTCGACACGCTGGTCGGAGCCACTCCCGACCCCGCATACCTGGTCTCGTCCACGGGGACGACACCGACATGGATCAGCGACCAGGCGCTGAGCAGGCTCACCTGCGACTCATCGGTTCGCCGCATCGTGCTCGACCCATCCGGCGTTCCGATCGAACTCGGCCGGAAAGTCAGGCTCTTCACTGGTCCGCAACGTCTCGCCTTGGCCGCCCGCGACTTGGGATGCCGCTTCCCGGGCTGCCACCGCCCGGCCAAGCACACCGACGCCCACCACGTGACCTCATGGAGAGAGGGCGGACCGACCACCCTGGTCAACGGCCTGCTGCTCTGTCGTTATCACCACCGACAGGTCCACGAAGGGGGCTGGAACATCCGGCCAGACAGTCCCGAGCGTGGCTCCAACGGAGCCGTCACCTTCGTGGGACCAAGGGGTCAGCGTCTGACCAGCGCTCTGCCCACCATGCCCCCCACCGTGAGGGCCGGGCCCGAAGATTGACGCGGCGGCGTCACCTCACGGCCATCTGCCACGATCACTCCATGTCTCCGGCGGCAACCCTTCAGCTCCTTCGCCCATGCGACGTGACGCTGGCGCTGACCCACGCCCTCACTGCGCTCCTTGCCGAGCTCGTGACTGCGGGCTCGCCTTTGGGCTGGGTCGAACCGCCCGGACTCAGCGAGGTCGGGGACATAGTGGAGTCCATTGCCGCGGCGTCAGAGCTCAACGATGCCGCCGGGGTACTGGCGACCAGCGCGAGCGTGCCGGGTGAGACCAGCAGACTCGTCGGGTTCGGATTCTGGCAGCGCTACGCAAGGCCGACCCACCAGCCACAGGCCGACCTGCCACTCCTTGCGATCGCGCAACAGCACCAGGGCAGGGGTACGGGCGGCGCCATGCTCGACCAACTGGTCCGCGCGGCGAGACTGTCCGGGGTCGAGCAGCTGACCCTCGACAGCCGGGGCGACAACCGTGCTGCGCACGCTCTGTGGAGATCGCGTGGCTTCACCGAGTACGGCCGCCTGCCAGATTTCGTCGCGGTCGGGGACGCGCGGTACGACAAGACGTTCTGGGTCCTCGACGTGCGCACCGAGCCCGGGGGCAGCAGCTAGCCGACCTTCTCCATGACCTCGTCGGACACGTCGAAGTTCGCCCAGACGTTCTGGACGTCGTCGGAGTCGTCGAGTGCCTCGAGCAGTCGGAAGACCTTCCCAGCGCCGACCTCGTCCAGCGGTACGGAGACGCTGGGGATGAAGGACGCCTCCGCGGACTCGTAGTCGATTCCGGCCTCCTGGAGCGCCGTGCGCACAGCCACAAGATCCGTGGGCTCGCTGACCACCTCGAAGGTGTCCCCCAGGTCGTTCACCTCTTCGGCGCCGGCATCCAGAACAGCAGTAAGCACGTCGTCCTCGGAGTGGCCCTCCTTCGCGACGAGGACGATGCCCTTCCGGGTGAACAGGTATGACACCGATCCCGGGTCGGCCATCGAGCCCCCGTTGCGTGTCATCGCCACCCGGACCTCAGATGCGGCGCGGTTGCGGTTGTCGGTCAGACATTCGATCAGGACAGCCACTCCGCTCGGCCCGTAGCCCTCGTACATGATGGTCTGCCAGTCGGCACCGCCGGCCTCGGCACCTGATCCCCGCTTGACCGCGCGATCGATGTTGTCGTTGGGCACCGACGTCTTCTTCGCCTTCTGGATGGCGTCGTAGAGCGTGGGGTTTCCGGCCGGGTCACCGCCACCGGTGCGCGCGGCAACCTCGATGTTCTTGATCAGCTTGGCGAAGAGCTTGCCGCGTCGAGCATCGACGACGGCCTTCTTGTGCTTGGTGGTGGCCCATTTGGAGTGGCCAGACATGTCGGACTCCTCGACGTGCTGCGATCGGCCTCAGCCGGCGTCGCGGACCATCGCCACGAAGTACTCGTGGATCCGGTG
>JAHELE010000091.1 GCA_024644345.1 Actinomycetes bacterium
ACCTAGCCGGGCGGTTGAGCACTCGCTCGAGCGGCAGGAACGCCGCCAGACACACCACGTGTGGCATGAAGATGATCCGAATCATCAGGAACGTCATGACGTGAAAGGCCACCAGGAATGCCACCACATACTGCTGCACCCTGGGACGAAGGAACAGCAGGATCGGTGAGGCGAACTCCAAGGTCAAGATGAACCACTGCGACAGCTGAAGGGTCCACGGCATGTTCAGCAGCGGATCGGCCAGCATCGTTCCGCGGCGGATGACGGCGCGGGCGATCGTGGTGGAGTTCACCCACCCCCAACCGCCGTACCGAACCTTCGCGATGGCGGCGAGGAAGTACGTCGCCACGACTCCCACCTGCACCATGCGTATGGCCCACCCTGCCGCTGGTGACGGCCTCATGTCGCGAAGCGCTGCCCTGCCAGCGGTCGGAAGGACTGCAAGGGCGACCAGAAAGGCGAAGCGGTCGTGGTCGACCTTGCCGTAGGAGAAGCTGACGACCATCCACTGCAGGTAGAAGAGGAAGGCCCCGGCACCCAACCAGGTCTGCAGTCGCGGTGCCCGGTCTCTCGCGATGAGAACAAGCAGCGCCAAGGCCATCGCGACCATCCCGTACTGCAGCACCTGCACCAGCACCGGAGTGGGGGTGGGAAGGGGCAGCAGCCGACCGATCAGCAGTGGCCGGTACAGGGCGGGGTCGACGTAGCCGTGGGCCGCGCCCCAGGGGCGGAGGACGAGAACGTCGAGGGGAAGGAAGGCATACACGAGGACGCGGAACGCTGCGATTCTGGCGAGCGGTACGGGGGAGAACCACCAGCCGGTGACTGCGCCGGCGACTCGACCCCGCGCGCTGGGTGAGGGTGGGCGATCAGCCAGATGTGGGGCGCTCATGAGCCCTCCCCGTCGATCGACCTGTCAGCGCTCCACTCGGCGACAACAGACTCGACGACGTCGCCGGTCGGCACCTTGTCGACCACCAGAGTCGCTTGACGAACGATCCGCAGATCCGTCCACGCCGGCTCATCCGGATGCAGCGCCGATCTGCTGGCGGCCACGGCACCGAGCAGATCCGGATCGTCCTCGAACCGGGGAAGCTGCCCTTCGAACTCGGCCACGTTCATTCCGACCGACTCGGGGGATGGTCGTACCAGCGTCCAGTCGCTGCCCTCGGTCTTCATCTGCAGCGCCACGACGGCCACCTGGCCGGTGGCCTGGCTGCTTGTGGCGTACATGCGGAACGGACCGAGCGGGAAGTCGTCGTCGCTGCCCTTGAACGCACCGACGACCAGCAGTCCGAACACCACCGCGGCGACGATCAGACGTGCCGTGCGGCCGGCCGTCCTCATGGGCGCCACGGCAGTTTTCGTCGGCGATGTCACCGCATCACCCTAGGCCAGCAGGGTCATGTGCTGGCGTCTGCCAGGACGCGCGCCGACACCTGCGGCGGCATCGGGTCGTGGCGGCTGTAGTGCCGGGTGAACGTGCCCGTGCCGTGCGACATCGATCGCAGGTCGATGGCGTACCTGACGATCTCGAGCTGCGGAACCTCGGCGCGCACCAGGGTCTGACCAGATCCGAGGGGTTCGGTTCCCACCACGTGGCCCCGTCGTGACGAGAGGTCACCCATGACGGCGCCGACGAAGTCGTCGTCGACCAGTACGGCGAGCTCGTCAACTGGTTCGAGGAGCAGTACCTGGGACTGATCGGCCGCGTCGCGCAGGGCAAGACCCCCGGCCATCTGGAACGCCATGTCCGACGAGTCGACCGAATGCGACTTGCCATCGACCAGAGTGATCCGAATGTCCACCATCGGATAGCCGGCACCGACACCCTTGTCCATCTGCGATCGAATGCCCTTCTCGACGCTCGGGATGAACTGGCGGGGGACCGCCCCTCCGACCACTTTGTCGACGAACTCGAAACCCGATCCCTGCGGCAGCGGCTCAACCTCGATGTCGCAGATGGCGAACTGTCCATGCCCGCCGGACTGCTTGACGTGACGTCCGTGTCCCTTGGACGGGCCGGCGAAGGTCTCGCGCAGCGCGACCCTCAGCGGAACGGTCTCGACCGAGACGCCGTACCGGCTGGAGAGTCGATCCAGCAGCACGTCGATATGCGCCTCCCCGAGGGTCCAGAGCACGACCTGGCCGGTCTCCTTGCTGTGGTCCAGGCGCATCGTCGGGTCCTCGGCCACCAACCGGGCCAGACTCTGGGAGAGCTTGTCCTCGTCCGCTTTGCTCTTGGCCACGATGGCTACCGGTAGCAGTGGCTCGGGCATGTCCCACGGCTCCATGAGCAGTGGGTGGTCCTTGTCTGACAGGGTGTCCCCGGTCTCGGCCCTGGAGAGCTTGGCGACAGCGCAGACGTCGCCAGCGACGACTTTGGCCACTGTTCGCTGCGTCTTGCCGAGCGGCGAGGACAGGGCGCCGATCTTCTCGTCGATGTCGTGGTCCTCGTGGCCCCGGTCGGCAAGACCATGCCCAGAGACGTGGACCACCTGGTCGGGTCGGAGCGTCCCCGAGAAGACCCGAACGAGCGAGATGCGTCCGACGTAGGGGTCGCTGACGGTCTTGACCACCTCGGCGACGAGCGTCCCGGCCGGATCGGCAGTGAGCGGGCCCTGCGGTTTCCCTTCAGGAGTGCTCACCGGGGGGACCACGTGCTCGAGCGGGCTCGGGAACCCTCTGGTCATCACCTCCAGCAGCTCAGTCAGCCCCAATCCCGTGGTGGATGCCACCGGGATGACCGGGTAGAAGGAACCCCGGGCGATCGCCTTCTCGAGGTCGTCCACGAGCGTCGAGAGCTCGACCTCCTCGCCGGCGAGGTAGCGCTCCATCAGGGTCTCGTCCTCGCTCTCGGCGATGATCGCCTCGAGCAGTGATGCCCGGGCCGGCTCGATCATCTCCACATGCTGCGGCTCTGGGGCCCGTTCGACCCTGGTGCCTGACGTGTAGTCGTCCACCCGTTGCGACAGCAGGGCGATCAGCCCGCCCACGGTGTCGTCGTCGGCGAGCATGGGGAGGTAGAGCGGCAGAACACCCTCGCCGAAGGCACCCTGCGCCGAGTACAGCGCCTCGTCGTAGTCGGCCCTCGGGGTGTCGAGCTTGGTGATGACGACGGCCCGCGGCATCCCGACGGCGGCACACTCCTCCCAGAGGATGCGCGTCATCCCGTCGACCTCGTCCGCTGCCGAGATCACGAAGAGGGCGGCGTCTGCGGCCCGCAGGCCAGCTCTCAGGTCGCCGACGAAATCGGGATAGCCAGGGGTGTCGAGCAGGTTCACCTTGACGCCGTCGTGCTGCAGCGGCGCCAGAGTCAGCGAGATGCTTCGCTCCTGCCGGTGCTCGGCTTCGTCGAAGTCGGAGACCGTCGTCCCCTCCTCGACGCGGCCGGGTCGGGAGATCGTGCCGGTATGGGCCAGCAGGGCCTCGACCAATGTCGTCTTGCCGGCTCCGCTGTGTCCCACGAGTACCACGTTGCGGATGTCCGCCGGCGTGCCGACCGCGGGTGCCGAGCCGCCGGCACCACCTCCCGAAGCGCCACCTTTGTCTGCCATGGCTCGTCTCTCTTCCGCCTAGCCCATCACGATGTCGTGACCACCTTGCTCGCACCGCAGGCTGGGGGCAAGTGACCAAGGGTCCTGGTGAGGGGGCAGGTCAGGGGCCACGACGACGGTCGACGGGTTCTCCCCTCCACCACCTCGATCGCTACGCTCACTGTGCACCAGGCCGCCGCCAGATCCCGGCGGTGGCGCCGATGACAGTCAGGAGAGCGCGTGGGCGGGTTCACCGACGCCGGCCGGGTCGTGGCGCGGAGCGTCTTCACGCCGGTCGCGCGGGTCCTGCTGAGACTCAATGTGAGCCCCGACGCCGTCACTCTCATCGGCACGCTCGGGACGTCGGCAGCGGCGCTCTACTTCTTTCCCCGCGGCGACTTCTTCGTGGGAACCCTGGTCATCTGCATCTTCGTCTTCTCCGACTCGCTCGACGGCACGATGGCGCGGCTGGCCGGACGACCCTCGACGTGGGGGGCCTTTCTGGACTCCACCCTTGACCGCGTAGCCGACGCCGCGATCTTCTGCGGCATTGCGCTGTGGTTCGCCGGAGACGGCAACGACCCCGCCATGGCTGCCGTGACGCTGGCTGCCCTCGTGGGTGGACTGCTGGTGTCGTACGCCCGGGCCCGGGCCGACGGTCTGGGCGCCGATGCCAGCAACGGCATCGCCGAACGGACGGAGCGACTGGTCCTCGCGTTGGCCGCGGCTGGCCTGTCCGGCCTGCTCGACCTGCCGTGGATCCTCGATGTCGGTCTCTGGGCTGTCGCCGTCCTGTCGTGGGTCACGGTCGTTCAGCGCATCTGGGCCGTTCGACGCCAGCTGCTCCCCAGGTAGCACACGATGGTGCCTCTGATCCGAGCCAACGACCGCCTCCGGGCAACTCGCCACCGGGCGGGGGAGGTCGTCTCGGCTGTTGGCTACGGGGCCGGGTGGAGCATGGCTCAGCGACTTCCAGAACCTTGGGTTGCGCGGGGCTTCGATGCCATCGCCGATCGGGCAGCCGGTCGCGACAGTCGGGCTGTCGCCCAGCTTCGGGCCAATCTCGGTCGCGCGCACCCCGACTTGGGCGATGAGGCTCTGACGGCGTTGACCCGAGAGGCCATGCGGTCGTACCTGCGCTACTGGAAGGAGGCTTTTCGCCTTCCCCGGTGGTCCTCGGCGGAGATCCGCAGTCGGTTGGTGGCGACGAACGCCACGCGCCTGTTCGATCCGCTCGCGTCAGGGCAGGGTGTGGTGGCGGTCCTGGGGCACCTCGGGAACTGGGATCACGCGGGCGCCTGGGTGACAACGCAGGGTGTGCCCTTCACGACGGTCGCCGAACGCCTGCATCCGGAGTCCCTGTACGACCGCTTCGTCGCGTACCGCGAGTCCCTCGGGATGGAGGTGCTGCCGCTGACCGGTGGTCCGGACGTCACACAGGTGCTGCAGGAGCGGCTCAGGGCAGGGGGCTTGGTGGCCCTGCTCGCCGACCGTGACCTCAGCGACTCCGGGATGGAGGTCGACCTGTTGGGTGAGCCGGCGCGCCTGCCGGCGGGACCGGCCCTGCTCGCCCTGCGTACTGGCTCGGTGCTGCTTCCCGTTGTGTCGCACTACGACAGCACCCACACGCGTCTGGAGTTCCTCCCACCCCTCACCACGACCGAAGCGCGCATGCGGGACGGAGTCCGCGACCTCACGCAGCAGTGGGCGCACGTGCTCGGTCAGGCCGTTCGCCATCACGGTCGCGACTGGCACATGCTCCAGGCGGTGTGGTCGGCCGACCGGATCAAGCGGGTGGCGTCATGAGGGTCGGGATCGTGTGCCCCTACGACTGGAATGTGCCCAGCGGAGTGGCGATCCACGTCCATGACCTGGCTGAGGCCCTGATCCGCAACGGGGTCGAGGTCGAGGTCTTGGCTCCGGGGGACGACCAGGAAGAGATCGCCGACTTCGTGACGATCGCCGGCCGTTCCATCCCGGTGCCCTACAACGGTTCGGTGGCGCGGGTGCTGTTCGGCCCCCGGTCAGCCTCGCGCGTCCGACGCTGGATCCGCGAAGGGGATTTCGACGTACTGCACGTGCACTCGCCGGTCACCCCGAGCCTCGGGATGATGGCGTGCTGGTCGGCGATCGGGCCGATCGTCGCCACCTTCCATGCCGCCATCGATGGGCGGTCCCGGATGATGAGTGGCGGGGCGTGGATCCTGCAGGCGACGCTCGAGAAGGTGCGCGCCCGGATTGCGGTCAGTGAAGAGGCCAGACGGACGGTGGTTGAACACCTCGGTGGGGACGCCGTTCTCGTGCCGAACGGCGTCGACGTCGCCCGCTTCGTGGCCGCGACCCCCCGCCCCGAGTGGTCCGGGCCCGGCACCCTGGCGTTTCTCGGCCGGGTCGACGAGTCGCGCAAAGGTCTCGACGTCGTCCTGGAGGCACTGCCCGCCATTGCCGCCGAGCACCCATCCGCGCGGCTGTTCGTTGCAGGACCGGGGGAGACCGACGCCTTGTCCGAGCTGCCCCCCGACGTCCAACACCGGGTGGAGTTCCTCGGCCGGGTCAGCGAGCACGAGAAGGCCGACCTGTTGGCGTCGGTCGATCTCTACGTGGCGCCACACATCGGCGGGGAGAGCTTCGGCATCGTGCTGCTGGAGGCGATGGCAGCGGGCAGCCCGGTGCTGGCCAGCGACCTCCCGGCCTTTCAGGACGTCCTGGACCGGGGCAGGTGCGGGGTGCTCTTTGCCACCGGTGACTCCAAGGCGCTCGCCTCAGAGGCGTCCGCACTCCTCAGCGACCCGGCGCGGCGGGCACAGCTTGTGGCGACGGGATCAGAACGCGCCGCCCAGTACGACTGGAGTCGGGTCGCTCGCGAGGTGATGGCGGTCTACGAGACGGTCGCCGCCCAGGGCGAGAAAGTCCGGGAGGACGACCGACAGGGTCCCGGCATGTTTGCCGGCCGGCTGCGCTGGCGCCCAGACCCTTCTGACGGTGAGGACGCCGAGGACACCGAAGGCAGCGGGGACACCGAGAACACCGTTGACAGTGGCGCCGTTGACGGTCGCGCTGCCGACAGCGGTGGCCGTGACCCCGACGGTGAGCCTGACCGCGACCCCGACCACGACCGCGACCCCGACCACGACCGCGACCGCGAAGGAGGCGGGGCATGAGCGAATGGATGTCGGCACTCCTCGTGCTCGCACTCGCGCTGTTGTTCCTCGGTCTCTACGTGCGTGGGCTGGCGGCGCGTCTCGACCGGCTACACCTGCGGGTGGACGCGTCGGAGGCCGTTCTTGATGCTCGACTGGAACGAAGGGCAACGCTGACCAAAGAGGTGGCGCTCGACACTGGACTCGATCCGGTCAGCGCCGTGCTTCTTCTCGACGCGGCCAGCGCTGCGCAACACGTCACTCGTTCGGGCACGGCTCGCATCACCGCAGAGAGCGACCTCAGCTCAGCCCTGCGGGCCGTCTTCGCCGACCCCGAGACCGTCTCCGACCTGGCGACCGACCCCGAGTCACGGCTGATGCTGACCGAGCTCGCGGAGGTCTGCATCGGGGTGTCCCTGGCGAGACGGTTCGCCAATGACGCGGTTCGTGCCGCGGTAGCGCTCCGGCGCCGGGGCATCGTCCGTGCACTTCGGCTGGCCGGCCACGCACCCTGGCCCCAGAGCCGTGATCTGGACGACGCCCCGCCGGAGGCGCTGTCCCGCTTTGCGCTCGACTCCGCTTAGCCTGATCACATGACGTCAGCACGGGGGGCCCTAGTCGGTCTCGCGCTCACCATGGCACTGTCAGCGCCCGCGCTGGCCGCGTGCAGCGGGGACGAGCCGGTGGCAGCACCGAGCGCGTCGCCCTCTCCGACGGCATCGGCCACCACCGAGCCCGAGCCGCCCACCACCCTGCTGTCGGGTCGGCGCGGCAAGGACGGCCAGGTGCTCGCGGTCAAGCTCGACAACACGGTGAACAGTCACCCCCATGCCGGACTCCTGGCGGCCGATGTCATCTACATGGAGGAGGTCGAGTACGGCCTCACCCGGTTCATGGCGGTGTTCTCGTCGAGGTACCCCAAGGTGATCGGTCCGGTCCGCAGCGCCCGGATCAGCGATCTGGAGATCCTCCAGCAGTACGGCAAGCTGGCATTTGCGTTCTCCGGGGCGCAGGGGCCGATCCTGGACGACATCGCGGCCGCTCCGCTCTACCCGCTCAGCAACGACGCCGGCGCCGCCGGCTACAGCCGGTCGCCCGATCGGACGGCTCCCTGGGACCTGTTCGCCGACCCGAAAGCTCTCCTGAAGGGCGCTCCGAAGGCCACCGAGGCCCAGGATGTGGGCTTCACCTTCGACGCCGATCCACCCAAGGGAGGGAAGAAGGCCAAGCAGTTCACCGCGTTCTGGCCAGGCGCCCAGGCGCAGTTCGACTGGTCACCCAAGCAGGAGCGCTGGCTGCTGACCATGGACGGCAACCCCGCGATGTCCACCGAAGGTCCCCAGCTGGGGGGCACGACGGTGATTGTCCAGCGGGTCGATGTGTATCCCTCGAAGTACGGCGACGCCTATGGCGGGATCACCCCCATCACGGAGACCGTGGGCAAGGGGGCGGCCTGGATGTTCCGCGACGGCAAGGTGTGGCCGATCACCTGGTCGCGACCGAGCGCCAAGCAAGGCACCACCTGGAAGTACAAGGGGTCGAGGGTGGACTTCGACCCCGGTCAGGTCTGGATCCTGCTGCTCGACCAGGACCGCCGCCCCCAGATCCGCTGAGGGTCTGGTCACCAGAGCCCTGCACCACCAGAGCCCTGCACCACCAGAGCCCTGCACCACCAGAGCCCTGCACCACCAGAGCAGGGACGGCGTTCGCCCCGTACGATGGTGACGAACCGCCAGCCGGGCTCCGCCCCGGAGGCGTCCCGTACACAGCCCGAGTGAGGTTTCCCGTGTCCGCGAACACCGCCGCCAACGAGTCGACGAGCGCTGAGAGCACCCCCCTGATCGGTACGTCCCGCGTCAAGCGTGGCATGGCCGAGATGCTCAAGGGGGGCGTGATCATGGACGTCGTCACCGCCGAGCAGGCCAGAATTGCCGAGGACGCCGGAGCCGTCGCGGTCATGGCGCTCGAGCGGGTGCCGGCCGACATTCGCAAGGACGGTGGTGTCGCTCGCATGTCCGACCCGGACATGATCGACGGCATCATCGAGGCGGTCTCGATCCCGGTCATGGCGAAGGCGCGCATCGGCCACTTCGTCGAGGCGCAGGTGCTCCAGTCGCTCGGCGTCGACTACGTCGACGAGTCCGAAGTTCTCACCCCGGCGGACGAAAAGCTGCACATCGACAAGTGGCAGTTCACGGTGCCCTTCGTCTGCGGAGCCACCAACCTCGGCGAGGCACTTCGGCGGATCGCTGAAGGTGCGGCGATGATCCGGTCCAAGGGTGAAGCCGGGACCGGCAACGTCGTCGAGGCCACCCGCCACATGCGTCAGATGCTCGGCGACATCCGCCGGATCCAGGGTCTCGGCGAAGAAGAGCTGTTCAACGCCGCCAAGGAGCTCGGTGCACCGTATGAACTGGTTCGTGAGGTGCACGATGCAGGCAAGTTGCCGGTCGTGATGTTCACCGCGGGCGGCCTCGCCACTCCCGCGGATGCCGCCATGATGATGCAGCTGGGCGCCGAGGGTGTCTTCGTCGGTTCCGGCATCTTCAAGTCCGGTGACCCGGCCAAGCGCGCCAACGCCATCGTGCAGGCCACCCTGCACTACGACAACCCTGATGTCATCGCCAAGGTGTCCAGGGGGCTCGGCGAGGCGATGGTCGGGATCAACATCGACACGTTGCCCGAGTCCGAGCGCTACGCCGGTCGAGGATGGTGACGGCGGCCCTCTCCGCTGAATCGTCCGCCGCCCAGCCACTGATCGGCGTCCTGGCCCTCCAGGGCGATGTACGCGAGCACCGGAACGTCCTGAGCTCCTGTGGCGCACGTACCCGTCGTGTCCGCGCGGCTGGAGATCTAGCCGACATCGACGCGCTGGTGATCCCCGGCGGCGAGTCGACGACGATGAGCAAGCTGGCGGTTGATTTCGGCTTGATCGAGCCGTTGCGTTCCGCCCGGGCCGCGGGACTGCCGATGTACGGCTCCTGCGCCGGGATGATCATGCTCGCCGAACAGCTGGAAGGCGGTCGACCCGATCAGCAGACGATCGGGGGAATCGACATGGTGGTCCGACGCAATGCGTTCGGGCGTCAGATCGACTCGTTCGAGGCGGACGTCGCCATGGAGCAGCTCGACGGGCCGCCGGTGAAAGCAGTGTTCATCCGGGCGCCGTGGGTCGAGTCAGTCGGCCCGGGGGTCGCAGTGCTCGGACGCGTGGAGTCCGACCCGGAGCACACCGGGCCCGCCGGTAGGATCGTCGCCGTCCGGCAGGGGAACTTGCTG
>JAHELE010000199.1 GCA_024644345.1 Actinomycetes bacterium
ACCGACGGTCCCTGGAGCTCCGGCGACGGCGTGGTCATGGTCGCTGCCGATGAGGAGGACGCGCTCGCCCTGGCTGGGGCCGCCGCCCGCGGGCCGGTCACGATCGTCATCCATTCCTAGGACACTTCGCTACGGTGCTCACATCGGGGACTGGCCTGGGAGGGCATATGAGGGGTTTCATCGACTTCATTCGCAAGGGCAATCTTGTCGCACTGGCTGTGGCTTTCGTCATGGGTGCGGCGTTCGCGGCACTCGTCGCCTCGTTCACCGCCAACTTCATCTCGCCACTGCTGGGGCTCTTCGGCACCGAAGCACTGACCGACATGGTGTGGTGTATCAAACCGCCCGACGGCGCAGAGACGTGCGTGGTCGACCCGAACACCGGGATCAGAAGCGGCGTGTTCATCGGCTGGGGTGCGTTTGTGACAGTCCTCATCAGCTTCCTGACCACAGCAGCCGTGCTGTTCTTCTTCGTCGTACGGCCCTACGAGCACCTTGAGCAGCGTCTGAAGAAGAACCAGGACGAGGACGTCTCGCCCACCGAGGTCGATCTACTGGCCGAGATCCGCGATGCCCTGGTCGCCAGGGGCGACGCCGCCAGCTAGTCGCCGTGGTGCGGGGGGACGTCCTCGCGGAGCCGGTCGTCGTTGTCCGCGGGCTCGCGGTCGATGTCGTCCTCGGTCTGCTCGGGGAACAGGGGCTCGTCCCGCCAGTCGCTGGTGCTCACCTCTCCAGAGTACGACGGCACGGCTTGATGGTCGGTTTCTATCCTGGGCACCATGGGAACCGTGCTGCCCGAGGACCGGTGGCAGAAGCTGGCGTCCGACCACCGGTCCAGGGTTCTCCCGTGGGTCGAGCCGTGGCTCTCGCGTCGGGCCACCGGCCGGACTGACCCGGTCGACGACTTTCTCTTCACCTACTACTCCTACCGCCCCGCTCACCTGCTGACCTGGCACCCTGGGCTTGGCTCGGTCTGCACGGGCTCGTCGGCTGCCGCCTTTCTGGAACACCGCGGATACCGCCGCACCGGCGAGGGCGTCACGCTGGACCCCGCTGCGTTCATGCGACGCGAGCGTGCGGCGCGGTGGGTGGTCGATCTCATGCGTGAAACACTGAACAGGCCAGCAGCACTCGGATGCTTCGGAATGCACGAGTGGGCGATGGTCTATCGCGCCAGTCCCGACGAGCTCCGCCACCAGTCGTGGCCCCTGCGCCTAGGCCTCGACGACATCGCCACCGCGACGGAGGAGGTCGGACTCAGGTGCTCCCACTTCGACGCCTTTCGTTTCTTCACCGAGCCTGCCCGACCACTCAACGGCGTCCAGCTCACTCGCGACGATCAGCTCACCAGCGAACAGCCAGGGTGTCTGCATGCCGGGATGGATCTGTACAAGTGGGCGTACAAGCTGAGCCCTATGACGTCGTCCGACCTGGTAGCCGACTGCTTCGAACTGGCGCGAGACATCCGTACCGTCGACATGCGGGCATCGCCCTACGACCTCGAAGAAGCTGGGTATTCACCTATCCCGGTCGAGACCCCGAGCGGTCGCGACGAGTATGCGCGGCTTCAATGCGAGTTCGTCGAACGTGCGAGGCCATTGCGCCGCCACTTGCTGCGAGCAGCTGAGCAGATTCTTGAGTCCCTGCGTGACGTCAGTTCGACCGGTGACGCACGTACGCACTCCCCAGTCGACGAAGATCGTCGCGGCTGAGCGGCTGCTCGTGGCCGGGATAGGCAATCGACGCGTCCAACGAGAGGAGCCTTCGCATGGACGCGACGTAGTCGTCGATGCAGGACTCGGGCAGCTCGTCGAGCAGCCCTCCGTCGTACAAGACATCTCCGGTGAACAGCTCACCCGACCGCTGGTCGAACAGGCCCGCCGACCCGGGCGTGTGCCCTGGCAG
Organism: Actinomycetes bacterium; assembly: GCA_024644345.1. Classification (GTDB taxonomy): domain Bacteria; phylum Actinomycetota; class Actinomycetes; order JAHEKZ01; family JAHEKZ01; genus JAHEKZ01. Next base: position 1,906 of record JAHELE010000199.1, read on the forward strand.
GTGCACGACTTCGAGCGCGCGGTCACCGAGGTCGATCACGTCTCCGTCGACGAGCGGGTCGGTCAACGGGGCCGACCGGATGCCGTAGGCCGCCAGGTCGTAGCCGGCGTGCGGGACTGCGTCGACCAGAAACGCCGGACAGACACCCGAGGGATCGTCGGCCGCAAGAGCGACGGCGAACGAGGGAGGGAGCTCGGCCGTCATCAAGGTGGCCTCCTCGGGGTCGGACAGCATCTCGGACTCGCTGACATGACCGGCCCGATGGGGAAACTCGTGGGCGCCACCTGTGTGGTCGTAGTGGCCATGGGTGAGGAAGGCGATCGGGTCTCGCTCGAAGAGATCCGGCACCGACGTCCTCAGCGACGCGATCCCCATTCCCGTGTCCACGACGAGGTCTCGGTCACGTCCCGCAACGTGCCAGATGTTGGACCGCAGGAAGCCATGGACGCTCGGTTCGAGGATCCAGGAGACACCTGGGGCCACCTCACGTCGCTCGAACCACGCGCTTCGGACGGGCAATTCCGGCTGGTCGGCCATGAACCCAGCCTGGCACATCCGTGACATTGCTCACGCGTGGCGAGCACACCGAACGGCACTAGGGGTCGTACCGTGAGCCTGACCGTGTTTGACGATTGACCGTCTAGTCGAATATCTGTGACAGATCGAGGAGTCCCATGAACCGCACCGAGCTCGTCCAGGCCGTGTCCGAGCGCGCTGGAGTAACCAAGGCGGATGCCGACCGCGTCCTCGCCGCGATGGCAGAGGTCGTGGGTG
>JAHELE010000013.1:0-17145 GCA_024644345.1 Actinomycetes bacterium
CATCGGTTCCGATCGCGATGATGGCATCGCCGGGCCGGATGGTGCGACTGGCCTCCGGGTTGGTGATGAACTGCCCGCCAGGCTCGCGAAGGGCGAGGAGCAGCGCGCCACCGCCCTCACGCTGACGAGCCTCGAGAACGGTGAGGCCGGCGATCGACGAACCGTCCGCCACCTCGAAGTCTTCAAGCCGGAACTCGATCTCGGCGTCATGCATCGCCACGTCGAGAAAGTCGACCACGTGAGGCTGCAGTGCCGACGCAGCGATTCGGTCACCACCTAGTCGTTGCGGGTTCACGACCCGATCTGCACCCGCGCGTTCGAACTTGGCCACCGCCGCCTCGGTCCTTGACCTCGCGATGATCAGAAGTCGGTCGTTCAGCGCCCGAGCACTCAGGGTCACGAACAGGGAGTCGGCATCGCTCTCGAGAGTGGCGACCAGACAGTAGGCGCGTTCGATACCGGCGCGAGCCAGCGTCTCGTCGCTGGTGCTGTCACCTTCGACGGACGGGTACGGGCAGTCTGCCAACCGTTCGGCGTTGCGCTCGACGACGACGACCTGTCGACCCGATCGAGACAGCTGATGTGCGCTTGCCCGCCCTACCCGTCCATATCCGCAGACGATGACGTGGTCGGCCATGTCGTCAATGTGACGCTGCATGCGGCGGCCCTCCAACAATGAGCTGACATGGCCGTCCACGAACGCGGCAACCAGAAGTGTCAGGGTGTACAGGACGGTGCCGATGCCGCCAAGCATCAGCACGATGGTGAAGAGCTTGCCAGCGGTATCGAGGTCATACGGCTCGTCGAACCCTACTGTTGTGACGACGAAGACAGTTGAGTACACGGCATCCAGCCAGTTCAGGCCGAGCATGCGGTAACCCACCGTGCCGACAACCAGGACGGCAACCACAGCAAGTGCGGTCCACCGCAGCTGCCGTCCCACGTCGTAGCCCGAGCGACCTGATCGGTAGGTCCGGAGCCGCCTTCGAGGATTCACGTCGGCATTCTGCCGGTCCGCGGCCCACTTCCCAAGGACCCGTGGCACGTCGGACTCATCCCCGGTCGCCAGAGACCAGGCTGTAGAGCTCTTCTTCCTCCTGTGCGTTATGCAGGCGCATCACGCCGTAGAGCCCGTACAGCAGCCGACGTAGGTCGACGATGTCGTCCCCGTCCAAGGGACCGTCGGCCACCGCGTCGACCAAGCGGCGGATTCGACGTACTTGGTGCTCGATCTCGGAGTGTGTTCGACTGAGCCCTGACAGCAGCTCCCGGCCACCCATCGTCTTCGACATCAGAGGAAAGAGCTCGTCCTCCTCGGCAAGCTCGTGCGGTATCAAATCGCTCTCCAGCTCGACGAGGAGACCCCGCACCGTTACCAGGTCGTCGGGACCGTTTCCGAGCCCGTCAGCCACCCCCCTAACCCGTTCAACCGTCTGGGCCACGGTGAGGTGTTCGGCCAGATGGCGCCGCACCACTTCGGCGTCGGACTCGGCTACCTGCGGGATCACTCGCGGTGGTGGTCGCAGCGCTGTCAGAGCGACGGCAATCGCCAGGACGTCGATGATCTCCTGGGACAGCGCTCCGACGGCCGGGGGAAGATACCCGGCGGCGGCCACCACCATGGCGACCGCGGACAGTCCCATGCCGATCAGCACGCTCTGGATGGCGATCCGCCGCGCACGACGAGCAATAGCCATCACGTCTGCGAGCCGATCGATCCGGTCGACGGTCAGTACCACGTCAGCGGTCTCAGACGATGCCGTGCTGCCGTGCGCTGCCAGGGCGACGCCAACCGAAGCTGTCGCCAGGGCCGGCGCGTCGTTGATGCCGTCGCCCACCATCACTGTGGTGCCCAGACGGTTCTCCGCCGTCACCACGTTGACCTTCTCGGCCGGGTCCGTCTCGGCGTGGACGGCGTCCACCCCCACCATCCGCCCAAGTGACTCGGCCGCCTCGGCGCGGTCACCGGTCACAAGGACCACCCGGTGCAGCCCCGCAGCCCGCAGCGCGCGCAGCATGCGATGCGCATCGGGCCGGAGGGGGTCGCTCAGCAGGAAGGCGCACGCTGGAGTGCCATCGACGCCAACGAACACGGTCAACGCTCCCTCAAGGCTCGCGCGACGGGCGGCACGCCTCAACCATGGAGGAACGCCCGCCGGACATATCCAGTCGAGCCGACCGACGCGCACTCCCCTGCCGTCGACGAGTCCTTCGACGCCGTATCCGTGCAGCTCATGGACCTCGGTCGGCATCGACAGCGCACTATCCCGCTGGCGTGCGTGGCTGACGATGGCACCCGCCAGCACGTGCGGTGACACCTGCTCAAGACTTGCTGCCAGGCTGAGGCAGTCATCGGGGTCCAGGGCATCGGAGACGATGTCGGTCACGACCGGGTGCCCTCGAGTGAGGGTCCCCGTCTTGTCAAAGAGCAGAATCTCCCCTTCGGCGAGCTGTTCCAGCGCGGCACCGCCCTTGACCACGGCCCCCGCCTGTGCCGCCTGTGAGAGGCCGGACATGATGGCGATCGGCGCGGCCAACAGCAGCGGGCACGGGGTGGCCACGACCAGAACAGCAACCGCACGAACGGGGTCACCGGACCACCACCAGGCGCCGCCCGCGAGCATCAGGGTGATGGGTACGAAGATGGCGGCAAAGCGGTCGGCGGTGCGCACAAAGGGTGCTGAGGACGCTTGAGCCTGTTCGACAAGACGGACGATCTGGCTGTACGTGGAGTCCGCAGCCACGGTCGTGGCGAGCATCTCGACCTGCGGACCCGCGTTGACCACCCCCGACCGCACGTCGTCGCCGATCGAGCGCGCGACCGGGGTGGGTTCACCGGTCAGAGAGGATTCATCGAATGAGCCGTCGTTCACCAGTCGGCCGTCAACGGGTACGACCTCACCCGAGGCGACAAGCAGTCGATCTCCCTTTCCGACCTGTTCCACGGGGACAGTCTCAATTCTGTCGCCGCCGAGTCGACGGGCTGACTGCGGTGCCCGACTGACGAGTTGCGTGAGCTCACGTTCGGCCCGGGACTGGGCACGGGCCTCCAGAAGTCGACCCGTGGTCAACATCAAGGTGATGATCGCTCCGGCCAATGGTTCGTTCACGAGCAACGTGCCCAGCAGTGCCAACCACGCGACCACGTCCACGCCGACCTGCCCGGCCCGGATGTCACTGACGAGCCAAACCGATGAAAGCCCGAGACCGAACGCCGTTGCCAGCCACCACGCGCCGCTGGCCACGTCGGCTTGCCCGACGACGACGGCGACGATGCCAGCAGCAAGCAGAACCGCCGACACGACAAAGGAGCCGTGCTCGGGTCGCACCGCCCATGGCCTCACGCTGTCAGCGTAGGGGGCCGGACGGCTGGGTAGGCGGGGCCAAGGTCCTGGTCAGTCAATCTCCAGAGCCGCCCGACGGCCCGACTCGATGGCACCCTCGACGTAGCCGGTCCACATCTGCGCTGACTCGGACGACCCCCAGTGGATGCGCCCCACGGGCTCACGTAGCGCTGGCCCATGGGTCATCCACCGGCCGGGACGCATCACTCCGGAGTAGCCACCGCTGATCCAGGGCACCGACACCCAGTCGCGGTCCACGTACGCGATGGGTTGGGGGACGTCGGGGCCAAAGACGTGAGAGACGTGATCGAGGACCAGCGCACGACGACGTTGTTGCGCACCGACACCCAGGGCGGCGTCCCCGAAGTCGGTGGCCTGCCGCGCCGAGAGGAAGGTGGCCAGCACCCCCTCCTCGGAGTGCGGTTGGCTGTTGTCGATCATGAACGAGAACGGCCCGCCGTCATCGGTCACCAGGCCGGACCACCCCGCCTCGCGCCAGAACGGACGGTCGAAGATCACCTGGATCTTGATGACCGACCCCATGGGCATCGCTGTGGGCAGCTGCGCGTGCCCCGGCGGAAGCACTGGGGCGAAGGTAATCCCGTTGCATCCTGATGGTGGTACGGCGACCACGACGTGGGATGCCTCGACGTGAGTCGTGGACGTGTGGATGACGACGCGACCAGGATTCGACTCTTGGTCGATGTGGACGACGGGGTGGTCGAGACGTACGCGGGCTCCGAGCTCGTCGGCCAGCCGTACGGCCATCTGGTGCATACCTCCGACGAGCCGCAGCTCTTGTGCGCCGCCTTCGATTCCCAGCGCCGCTGACAGGGAACCGCTGGTGCATGCGGAGTGAAGAACGGTTAGTAGCGACATCTGCTCGGCCGGGGTGGTCATCAGGCCTTCAACCATCTGACGCACCGACGAGCGGACGCCGTCGTCGCTGATCTCGCTGATGAGCCAGTCGTGCATCGTCACCATGTCGTACTGGTCAGCGTCCGGTCCGAGCCAGGGTTCAGCAGGAGGAAGAGCGGCTGCCAGCCCGTCCAGACGTTCGACGATGTCAGCGACACCAGCCATGCTCGAGTCTTGGGAGGCGTCGGTAACGACGCCTCCGACCACGCTCAGGTCGACTCCGGAGTGCGGCGTCTGGAAAGTGCCCACGCCAAGCTCAGCGGCCAGCGCAAGAACTCGATCCTGTCCGGGGCCAGTCCACTGACCGCCGAGCTCGATCAACCGGTCCCCGTCTCGATGGGTGTCCGTTCTGCCGCCTACCCGATCGGAAGCCTCCAGCACGGCGACGTCGTGACCGCGTGTGACCAGTTCGCGGGCGGCCGATAGCCCAGCGAATCCAGCGCCGACTACCACGACATCGAACTGCCCGGAGCGACGCACGGATCAGCTGTCGTTCGTCATCACGTTGACCAAGAGCTCTTCCCACTGTCCGAGGGAGGTGTCAGGCAGGAAGAATTCGATGGCCCGGCGGCGGCCACCCTCCCCAAGCCGTCGAGCAAGAGCGGGGTCCTCCAGCACCCGGTTGACCGCAACCCCGAACTCCTCGGTATCGCGCGGCGACCGCACGAGCAGACCACTTTCGCCGTCGACGATCTGGTCTGTGATGCCCCCGACCGCTGACGCCACCACTGGGGTCCCCTTGTACATCGCCTCAGTGACTGTCAGACCGAACCCCTCGGCCAGGCTCTTCTGGGCAACGACGGATGCGTGGCGCTGGAGTGCATTGACGATGACCGCGTTCTCTTCGCTGTCCGACATCGGAAGGCACACCAGTTGCACTCGACTTCGCTGGTGGTGTCGAAGAGCCCGCCAGTGATCCCACGTTTCATTGAGAACAACGGCAGCTTCCGGGTCATCGGCGACCGCGGTGACGACCGGGCCGGCGAGCACCAGATGCGCCTCTGTGCCGTCGAGGACGTGCTGGACGAACCCCTCCATCACACCAGCCATGTCTTTCAATGGGTCCCACCGACTGACCTGAACAACCAAGGGAACGTCCGCAGCCGGAGGAGGCCCGGTCTGGACGATGTCAGCGAACCGTTCGACGCGGCCCGGCGTCCCATCCGAACGTATGAACGGCACCGGCCCCGCGGATGGGCGATCGAGGATTCCGACGTAAGACAGAATCTCTCTGGCCTCATCGGCACTCATGTCAGCGTTCTTGGGCGCCAGCGGGTCGATGCTTGGGCGGATCATGTGCAGTCGGTCTGCAGGCACCCATGAAGGGGCGTATGGCTCGCGAGTGAACACGTATGCGTCGACGTATGGCTCCAGGTAGCGCCGAAGAAATGCCCACGCGTCGTCGGTCCACTCGTTCGAGCCGTCGATGCCGACATGACACCGCCACACGACGGGAATCCCACGAGCGGCCAAGTACTCAGCGATCCCGGCAGTCTGTGGGTCGTGCAAGATGACGATGTCACCTTCTACGACGATCGCCGAGAGCTCATCGATATTTCGGCGCATCACCTCTTCGTAGTGGGCCGCCTCACGGTCACCCAGTCGCCCACCATCTCCTGGCTCTCCGTGCAAGTGGTGGTGAATCCGCTTGGTGATGGCAAAGAAGTCCTTGTCGCCATCGATCACAAGCCAGCGGGCGTCGATATCAGCTCCCCGAGCAAGCGGGAGAAGTACCTGCAGCATCTCCGCAACACCTCCACCGGCCGCGGTGGAGTTGATGTTGATGATGCTGCGTCCCCGAAGCGCCGAGCGCATGGTCTCAGCGCTGTGCGTGACGAGCCGCGCGACCCGCTCCGGGCCGATGATGGCCTGCAGTTCTTCAGGAGCCCGCGGAGCGAGTCGCACTTCCTCCATCATCCGGAATTACCCGTTGTCGGGGACGTGGATCAGCTTGCGGTTGACGAACTCGTCGATGCCGTATGGACCGAGCTCACGGCCGACTCCCGACCGCTTGGTTCCCCCGAACGGAAGTTCAGGGCCACCGCCTTGCGGCTCGTTGACCCACACCATGCCGGTGTCGAGCCGGTTGGCCACGTCGAGGGCCACCTCCGGGTCGGAGTGGTACACGGCCCCGCCAAGGCCGAAGGGCGAGTCATTAGCCAGGGCCAAGGCCTCGTCGGCGTCCCTGACCTTGTAGACCACCGCGACCGGACCAAAGAGCTCTTCGCGGTAGGCGCGCATCTCAGGAGTCACATCTGTCAGGACGGTGGCCTCGACGAACGCCCCTGGGCCGTCTGGTCGGCGCCCCCCGGTGCGCACGACGGCACCCTTGTCGATGGCGTCCTGCACCTGGGACATCAGACCGTTCGCCGCCGCCTCCGACGACAGCGGACCGTACGCTGTCTCCGGGTCGGACGGGTCTCCCATCGTCAACGACGCCATCTCGGCGGTGAGCTGCTCGACGAACTCGTCGTAGAACGGTTCAGTCACGATGAAGCGTTTGGCCGCGTTGCAGGCCTGGCCTGCGTTCTCCATGCGCGCACCGACGGCGTCCTTGACGACCTCTGGCAAGCGATCGGTGTCGAGGACGATGAAGGCATCGGATCCACCGAGCTCGAGAACGACCTTCTTGAGGTTCTTGCCGGCCAGCGATGCCACTGCTGTCCCTGCGCGCTCGCTTCCGGTGACGGAAACCCCACGGACCCGAGGGTCGGCGATGATGTCGGCCGCCTGCTCGTTGCTGGCGAACACGTTGATGTAGGCATCCGCCGGAAGCCCCGCGTCACGGAATATCTGCTCCATGGCCAGGGCTGACTCTGGGCACTGGGGGGCGTGCTTGAGCAAGATCGTGTTGCCCACGGTCAGGTTCGGTCCTGCGAATCGTGCCACCTGGTAGTACGGGTAGTTCCACGGCATGATCCCGAGCAACGGGCCGATCGGTGCCTTCCGGATGAACGCCCTTCCCCCAGAAGTCGAGTCGAGAGGTTCGTCGGCCAGCAGCGTGGACGCCTGGTCGGCGTAGTAGCGGTAGATGTCAACGGAGTACTCCACCTCATCGACGGCCTCGGCCGCCGTCTTGCCCATCTCGCGGGTAATGAGGGCCGCTAGCTCGTCAGCACGCTCGGCATGGAGATCAGCGACCCGGTGCATGAGCCTGACTCGCTCGTCGAGCGGTGTGGTGCTCCAGACTCCGTAGGCAGTCTCCGAGCGGTCGACCGCTGAGGTGATCTCAGCATCAGTCGCGGTGGGAAACTTCTTCTCGACGGTGCCGGTGGCGGGGTTGACCACCTGATACTCGACTGTCACTAGATCTCCTCAAGCCGTGCCCGGCGGTGGTGCCTGGGCAGATTCCGACGCTATCGCGACTCGGCCCCCCGGTCACACAAAAACTCAAGAGGTGGGACGGAAGTCGGCCCCATATCCGGCATCATGGCCTGATGCCAACACTCCTCGTTGTGCAACACACACCATCGCCAGCAGTCCAGGACATGTTGGAAGCGGTCTTGCGCGGAGCCCAGCATCCGGAGGTCGCGGGAGTCTCAGTCGAGGTACGCGCCGCCCTCTCGGCAGGACCAGCAGACGTTCTTGAGGCCGACGGCGTGATCCTCGGTACGCCGGCCAACATCGGCTACATGTCGGGGGCGCTCAAACATTGTCTCGACCAGATCTACTACCCCTGCCTGGAGGTGACGGGCGGCATGCCCTATGGCGTATACGTCCATGGCAACGACGACACGTCAGGAGCGTTGCGCTCCATTCATACGATCGTAGGCGGGATGTCGTGGAAGCAAACGGCTCCTGACGTCTCTGTCACAGGCCCGCCCACCAAAGCAGACCTGGCAGCCTGCGAGGAGCTCGGCGCACTCGTCAGCTTCGCAATCGCCGACTGAGCAGGTGCTCCTGGTCGCTTCCGCGCTAGGGGGCGCCGACGTATCGGGCAAAACCTGGCTGCCGACGACCGCCGGTCTTCGTGAAGTCACCGCCGATCAGGAGTGAGTCACTCGTCGCGGTCATCGCCCAGACACCGAAGCTGCCGTTTGCCCCAGGAGCCCACGGAGTAAGAGTGCCATCGAGCGCATAGAGCGAAGCAAGTCGCGCCTGACGCACGTCCTGTGCGGTGATGTCCGACCAATGCCCCCCGATGTAGACCTCGTCGACCGTGGCTGCGACCGCCTGGATGTCGCCGTCCGTACGTTGGCTCCAGGTAGGCGCGTTGCTCGAGCCATAGTCGTAGGCATAGATGCGGTTCGACGTTGTGGTGAAGTAGAAACGAGACTCGTCAGGCGAGAGGTCGGCCGCGATCCCCGTTCCTCCACTCGTCGGGCGAAACGATTCGACGGCCCCACTCGAGGGCTCCAGGAGCGCCGCTCCGTTCCGCGTTTGCGCACCGACATTGTCAAACTCACCGACCGCGAACAACTTCGTCCCATCATTGGTGACTTCGAGGGCCCGTACGACCCCATCCGGGGAAGGGTTGAACGCGGAGTCGACAACATGCGACGAGACGTCTACCCGGGCGAGATAGGCAATCGGCTCGTTCCCAATGCTTCCGAAGCCACCACCGACGAACAGCCAATCACCGGCGGTTGCGAGTCCATTCACGCTCCCGACGGCATTTACCGACCAGGGCAGCGGTTGGCCGGTGTCCGGATCGAGGCCCGCCAAACGCGAACGGAAGAGACCTTCGACGGTGGTGAATGCACCCCCGGCAAATAGCTGGCTGCCGTCGGTGGAGGCCGTCAACGCTTTCACCCTGCCGTTGGTATCCGCCTTGAACGTACGAACGACGTCGCCTGTCGCACTATCGATCGCGGCGAGATTGCGTCGAGCGGCTCCGTTGACGTAGCTGAACGAGCCACCCAGCAGGACGCGACTGCCGATCTGGTCGCTAGACACAACACCGACTCGCACGTCCTCATCGGTCGCGGGATCCCAATCAGTGAGGGCGCCACTGCTATCCACACCGGCGCCCCGGAGCCGCTCGATGCTGTTCACAGCCGTGAAGCTGCCCGTGGCGAACAGGTCGCCGCTAGCGTCGACGTCCAGGTCGAAGACCTGACCGTCTGTATCTGCTGACCACGAACCGTCCACGTTTCCGTTGTCGGCGACGGCGGCAAGGTTCGCTCGGGGTCTTCCCGCGACCGTGCTGAATGATCCGCCAACGAAGATCCGAGGATCGCCCTTCCGAGTGGCAATGGCGTTCACAGCGCCGTCGGGATTCGGCGCCCATGCTGTCGGCGATGCGCCGGCTACGCCAACAGACGCCAAATTGGCTCGCCTGACACCGCCGACGGCCGAGAAGTCGCCGCCGAACGTGATCCTGGTCTTCTTCACCGCGATGTCGCGCACTTCGCCCGCAACCTTCGGGTTCCAGCCGGTGATCGCACCATTCGCCGCACGGACCCGACCAAGCGCGTTTCGCCTCTTACCGCCGAGCCTGGAAAAAGATCCCCCGACGTAAACCCGCTTGCCTTTGACGGCCAGGTCGAGAACCTGACCATTGCTGCGAGGGTTCCACGCCGTCGTCGCGGAGGTCGCAGCAGCAACAGCCGCAAGGTTTGATCGGCTGATGCCTCCGACACCACTGAGATTTCCACCGACGTAGACGACACCCTTGTTGAACGCCAGAGCTTTCACAACCCCCTCAACGTCCGCGCGGAAGGGGCTCAACTTGCCGGTTCCCGTTATCCGGGCCAGGCCAGAACGTGGTTGGCCAAGGACCTGGGTGAAGTCACCGCCGATGAACCAGCCACCTTGACCGTCAGGGGTTGCGGAGTAGACGGTCCCTTGGATCCGAAGCCCAGGTGCCGCAACATGCCCCGTCTTCGTGTCGACCGTTGCGCCCGCACCGCTCCACCGGCCCGCGAAGTCGAAGTCCCCACCAACGTAGGTCAGACCCCCGTCTTGGTAGGTCGCATAGACCACCCCACGAACGGCGGCCGTATCGTCCGAGACTGCGGCTGGCTGGGCTGATGCATCCGACGTCACGGCAACGACCAGGCTCATCGAAACCACTGCCACGACGGAAGCGACGGCAACTCGGGCGGCTGGATACCGAGTCAATCGGGCCTTAGGCATGCCTGGAATGCATCCTTCGATGGGTCGGCGTATGTGCTGGCTCAAAATCCTACGACGTGATGAAACGGGCTGTGGGGGTGACCACTGCACGCGACCCACATCCCTACGCCAAGCGGGTCAAGACCACGGCAACACACGGAGAGGTCACTTCCCCGGCCGGCATGGAAGCATATGCAGGCGTGACCTCCAGAGAACGGATCACCCCGTCCGACTCCGCCTCCGCGAGGAACTCTGGAAACCCGGACTCCCACAGGGTCATCTTCACCGTCAAGATGATCAACCCCTCGGGGCGCACCACCCTAAAAAGCTCGGGCAGCCCCTCGGTACCGACATGTCCGGTAGTGAACACGCCGGTACTGATGGCTGCCGCGTACCTGGCGTCCTCGAAGCCGAGAGGCTCGCCGAGGAAGGCGTGGTGGAACTCTCGGTAGGCGTTCTTGCCTCGAGCCACTTCCAGCATCCCCGGTGATGCGTCCAGGGCATCGACCACCGGATATCCGACAATGCCCAGCAGTTCGCCGATCAGCCCCGTACCCGCGCCGGCGTCGAGGATAGGAACCGATCCGGCCGGGAGGTAGCGCGTCAGCAGGGCCAACGCAACGACCGGGTGTCGATAGCCGAAGTCGGCCATGTCTGAGTCGTAGGAACCGGCCCATTCATCGTAGGCAGCCGCCAACTGGGCGGGGTTGGTGGCTCCGTACACGGCGTCCAACTTGGACTCAGCCATGACACCTCCCGGGATCTTCGGGCCCACCCTCCCGCACCAGCGGTCAGGGGGCAACAAAGCCCGGGGACTCCACCGGCTCACTGACTCCCGCGTCAGGCTCAGCGGCGGAGCTCGTTATCGATGTCGGCCTCGGTGATGGGCTTACGTCCGTATACATCCCAGACATTCATCGCCAGACCAATGCCCCAACCGGCAATGACCCAGATCGGCCAGAAGAAGTCACGGCCAGTGAGCGCCCAGACGACGACCAAGAACGCGTTCACCACGACATACGCCACAACATGCGTCTTCAGGTCACGCTTGGCTTGGAGGTGTTTGCGAGCCAGTTCCCGCCGCTCGTCGGGTGTCGGCGTCCCACCAGAATATGATGTCTCAACGTTCGTCATATCGACCTCCCACGGCACCATGCCTATGCCATGTGGAGGCCAGGCACGCGTGCCTACCCCCCCTATCCTGGCTCCGGTCAGCGTTGGTCACCAGACCCGAAGGTCCTGAGAAATCAGCCCGATACCGCGCCGTCCGGATCCGGTGAAATGTATTTCACGAACCATTGGGCCGCCGCAGCAGCGACCACGTCCAGGGCACCGGGTTCGGCAAACAGGTGGGTGGCCCCCGGAACGACCACCATGTCTGTCGGACACGTCATGCGGGCCCGCGCCAGCCGGTTGAGCTCAAGGACCGTCGTATCTGCTCCTCCGACGATCAGCAACGTCGGCGCGACCACCTCAGCAAGCGCCGCGTCTGCGAGGTCGGGGCGCCCCCCTCTAGAGACCACGGCCGCCACTGCCGATCCCAACTGCGAGGCAGCCGAAAGCGCCGCGGCCGCACCAGTACTCGCGCCAAAGAAGCCAACTCCCAGCGACACGAGGTCAGGCTGGTTCCGGAGCCACGCCGTCAGGTGAACCAACCGCTCGGTGAGGAGTCCGATGTCGAAAACCAGACGTCGATCGCGGTCCTCCTCCTCGGTGAGCAGGTCCACAAGGGCCGTTGCCAGTCCCGCCTCGACCAGCTGACCAGCCACGAAACGGTTGCGCACACTCCGGTGACTGCTACCGCTGCCGTGGGCGAACACCACGAGCCCCCGGGCTTGGGCAGGCACGGAGACGACGCCCACAAGGTGCGCGTTTGCCACCGGAATCGATACCTCGCGAGTCATGGGGGTAGACGCAGCCTTGACCAAGCACCTTTTGACGTCACTTTCGGCCGTCGGCTCGAACTCTCGATAGTGCGCCCCAACGGCAATGAACCCGCTCGGGGTCTCCAAGGCAATGCATTGGTCCGCGACATCTTGAAAACCCCTGGTCCAGCCGGCAGGAGCGATGGGAACAGCCAGCACGACTCGGCGTGCTCCATGCTCGGTCGCTACCTGGCACGCCGCTCGGGCCGTCGCGCCCGTCGCAACACCGTCGTCCACAATCAGCGCCGTCCGATCGACGAGGGGCTCACGTGGAAGCACCGCCCGGTATTCCCTGGCGCGACGCTCGACTTCCCGCCATTCAACTGCAGAGATGCTCTCGACTTCCTCATCAGTGATATGTGCCTGGCGCACCACGTCGTCGTTCAACACACGAACTCGATCTTCACCGACCGCCCCCATGGCGAGCTCGGCATGCGCAGGAACGCCAAGCTTACGAACGACAATGACGTCGAGCGGGGCTCGTAACACACGGGCCACCTCGGCGGCCACCGGAACGCCACCCCGCGGGAGCCCCAGCACGACAACGTCGTTGTCGAACTGGAGGGTGCCCAAGTACTGCGCTAGGCGCTGGCCAGCTTCGACACGGTCGGCGAACATCACGCACCTCCACGCCAATCCTCCATCGTGGCCTACCCGGTGGGGAGGGCCATGAGTCCTGCATCGGTCGGATCAGGCACATCGCGGTCACGGCGGGCCGCGGAGGTCGCAGGGGCCGGACTGTCTGAGGTCCAAGGCCTCTGGTGCGTGCGTCCGGCGGGCGGACACTGGCTTCAGGTGGTGACAACCATGGCCAGGCCAGTTTCCCAGCACCGGGTTGCCAGTCGGAGCAGTGGGCGTCACTCGCCGTCTTCAGGAGCGCGGCCGACACAAGTGTCGTTACCTACGCGACTTGTCTTTCTCCTGGCCGGGTTGCTACTCGCGGCCTGCACCCAGGAAGGGGGAGAACCGGACGCGATCGTCCCGAGCCCGGCTGACCCCTCCACCCGCTCCACGGCTCAGCCGGAATGGGGTCCGTGCCCTGACGACTACTTCGTGAAGCACTCCGTCCGGTCATTCGATTCTGACGAACCGGACTGCTCAACACTGACGGTTCCAGCGGTGTACGGGTCGGATTCGGACCTGCCGGACTTCGCCATCGCCATGATGCGGCTGCCCGCCACGGGGAAGCGGGAGAGCAAGGGAACTCTCTTCATCAATCCTGGCGGTCCAGGCGGGTCGGGTATCGAAGAGGTTCAACAGCAGCACTTCCCGACGAGGGTGAGCAACGTCTATGACATCGTCGGGTTCGATCCGCGCGGGGTGATGCACTCGCAGCCGGTCTCCGGAGATCCCATTCGCTGCTCGGACCAGTTGGACTTCGGCTCTTACTGGAAGCTGGAGGGTACCCCCGCGAATCAGGAGGAGGCCCAAGAGATCGAGGAGTACTTCAGGGACTTCCACCAGGACTGCGCCGCGCAGAGCCCAGCCTGGTGGACCCTGGGCACCTCGAACGTCGTCCGCGACCTTGAAAAGATGCGTCGAGCGGTCACCGGGAGGGCCGACCTGAACTTCCTCGGCTCTTCATACGGGACGACAATCGCAGCGGAGTACCTCCGAACCTACCCCGACCACATCGGGCACCTGGTGCTGGATTCACCGACCGGGGATGCCATGGAGAGCGATGCCCAGCAGCTGGTCCAGGCGCGCGCGACTGAGGAGCAGCTCCTTCGACTCGTTGACGGCTATGCAGAGGCCAAGGGTCTGACGCCTGCAGAGGTCAAGACCAAGATGCTGCAGGTCCGGCAGTGGGGTGACGACGACCAGCTGGCCGGATTCGTCGGGCTCGATCCGTCAGTGGAAGCCCCAGGAGCCCGGCTCAGCTCTGAGTATGCCTTCGTGCACGGCCTGATCGCTCTCACCTACTACGACACCGCCCAGGTGCAGAAGACGTTCAACCAGGGCCTCGATGCTCTGATCGAACAGCGGTGGAATGGCGTCTTCGAGTACCTCGCCTTCGATCTGGACGGCTACGACGTCGACGAGATGTACCGCAATCTCAAGAACGGTGAGCCCTACGACCCGAACGCCATTGTGCGGGACAACAGTTACGAGATCATGGACATGGTCAATGGACTGGACGTGGATGAGCGTGTCCTCGCCAGCCATGCCAAGATCGATGCGTTCGACCGCCGCTATCAGCGCGCCGCTCCCTTCCTGTGGAGCCTGTCGCACGGAGAACCGGAGTTCCGCTACTACTCCGAGTTCCCGGGGAACGACTGGTCGTGGGATGCATTCGACAGTCCCCAGATCCCTGACCCGCCCCCGCACCGACCGGCCTGGGAGAACGAGAGCGGCACCTCAGTCATGATCATCGGGTCCAAGGACGAGTCCACGACGCCGTACCGGATTGCCGTGACATCGGCCGAGCAGCTCAACTCCCCGTTGATCACATGGATGGGCAACGAGCACGCGCCCCTGGCCGGGTTCCGTCACGAGTGCCTCAACGACCTGTTCGTCGAGTATCTCCTGCTCGACACTCTCCCTGCCGAGCCGGTGACCTGCCAGGACAACCGCTGAAGGACGGGTCTCATTGCAGACTGGGACTGACAAGGCCGCCCTTCGCATATCCTGTCGGGGTATTGACATGACCGTCCTCTGCGCGAAGAAACACGATGTGGAGCAGGTGGGACTCGAACCCACCACCGACGGATCACGAACAGGGCCGACTTGAGCAGGAGAACTCATCTCGGTGGTCGGAGAACCTTTCAGCCATTGGCCTCATGTAGGTAGGCCTCGACAAAGTTCACGGCCTCCTTACGACTGGCCGCACTGCCCTGGAAGAACTGGCTGAGTGTCCCGTCGTGGTACCAGATCCACGCTGTATCGCTCGGGGCAGCACCAACTGTGAGAACTCGCTCACGGGCAATCGTTGACTGCGAGGCGCCCAAACCTGGAGGCGGCTCGATAGGGTCGACGGTCCCTGACTCGACAGCTTGCTGATAGGCCGGCTTCGCCTGCAAGAGGACAAGCATCCCGATCTGCGAGCCGTCCTCGGTTACACCGTGGACAGAGAAGCGTTTGAATCCGTCGAGTTGCCCAATCTTCTGACGCATTAGCTTCGTCAAGGTCGCATCATTCTCGTAGGCATACCCCGGTACGGCTATCAGGGCCGGCTCGCCCGGTTGCGCTGCATGAGTTGCATCGGTCGGCGTGCTCACGGAAGGGGTGGCCTCTGGAGGCGTCGACGTCGGGGAACCCGCCCCGGTAGACCCACCACCACCACACGCTACGAGCACAAGGGCGGCCGCAAGTCCAGTGAAGACCGCACGATTCTTGCGCATCTCGCACCTCCCTTCACATTGCCAGAATCGCCCTATGACCAAGGACATCGGTAGAGGCCAAAGTCGTTTCGCTCCACGCTCTTGCTGGCTAGCTGGTACCCAGGCTGCTCGTGCTGGCGGACCAGAAGTGTGTTCGAGAGCGGGACAACGTCAACGGAAGTAGCTGTAACCCATCAGGCGAAGCCAAACAGTGGGGCTGTGGGGCTGTGGGGCGGGTGGGGCTCGAACCCACGACCGACGGATTATGAGTCCGCTGCTCTGACCGACTGAGCTACCGCCCCGGCGACGCCTTTGGGGAAACTCTGCGCGCCTATAGCGGCTGCAAGTTACCCCAAAGGTGTGTGAGGGTGGTCGTCGACGTGTCGGCGACGCACCTGTTAGGGGAAAAGATGGGCTGGCTCCGGAACCCGCGGGCCCTTCTGGAGTATATCCGAGGGTCGCTCCTGTTCGTTCCCGGACTGTCGGTCATCGGAGCGGTGGCGCTCGGACTGGTCCTCACCCAGCCGCGGTTCGATCTGAACGACTCACCTACGTCCTTCTTCGACGGGGGAGCCGCCGGTGCGCAGGGACTGCTGCAGGCGATCACCACCGCGGTGATCACTGTCACGACGTTGACCTTCTCGCTCACCGTGATCACGCTTCAGCTGGCATCCAGCCAGTATTCCCCCCGTCTGCTGCGCGGGTTTCTCCGCGATCGAGGAACCCAAGCAGTGCTCAGCATTCTGCTCGCAACCGCGGCATACAGCCTGATTGTCCTGCGGGGCATCCGTCTGCCCCAGGATTCGGACAGCGGGTACGTCCCAGAAGTCGCGGTGTCACTCGCGGTGGTCCTTGCACTCGCGAGCATCGCCTCCCTGGTGTACTTCCTTGACCACGTCACGACCGAGATCCGGGTCGACACCATGCTCACCAAGGTCCGCCAAGCGACGAGCGAGACGATCGAGAGGGTGTTCTCGCCCGAGCCCACCGGAATCGCTTCAGATCCCACCCCCGATCCCCCAGGAGACGCGCATGCGTTGATCGCCGCGCGCAGCGGGTTTCTTCAGGACGTCGACGTGGAGGGAATCTGCTCCCTGTCCTCAAGCCGCGAGGTGTCCCTCCTCCTACGGTCACGGGTGGGCGACGCCGTCGTCGAAGGAACTCCGATCGGCTGGGTGTGGCCTGCCGAAGGCGACGAGGTCCACGACCTGGCACGCCTCGTGGACCAGCACCTCAGCATCGGCTTCGAGCGCACTGCGGCGCAGGACTTCGCTTTCGGCTTTCGCCAACTCACCGACGTCGCCACCCGAGCCCTGTCCCCCGGTATCAACGACCCGACCACCGCCATGCACACCACCCTGCATCTGACGCGCCTCCTGTGCCTGCTGGCGCCGCTTCCGATGGGCGACCTGCTCACCATCAGTTCGGACGGCCGTCTCACGTGGCGTTTCCCCCGGCAGGGCTTTGCCGACGTACTGGCGGACTCTGTTGGGCCCCTTCGCTGGTACGGAAGTCAGCATGTCGACGTCGCCAGTGCCACGTTCAGGATGCTCAGCGAGGTGCAGGCGCTGTGCCCGAGCG